>DASPKT010000193.1:0-13624 GCA_035627915.1 Azospirillaceae bacterium | reverse complement strand
AGAGCCAGACCGTCAGCCAGATGGTCGACCGGGTGCTGGCCATGCCGGAGGGCACGCGGCTCCTCCTGCTGGCGCCCATCGTGCGCGGCCGCAAGGGCGAGTACCGCAAGGAGTTGCTCGACCTGCAGCGCAAGGGCTTCCAGCGGGTCAAGATCGACGGCGAGCTCTACGACATCGAGGACGCGCCGGCGCTCGACAAGAAGCTGAAGCACGACATCGAGGTGGTGGTCGACCGCATCGTCGTGCGCGAAGGGCTGGGCAACCGCCTGGCCGACAGCATCGAGACGGCGCTGGGCCTGTCTGAGGGGCTGGTCTTCGCGGAGAACGCCGACGGGGGCGAGCGGACCGTCTTCTCCGCCAAGTTCGCCTGCCCGGTCAGCGGCTTCACCATCGAGGAGATCGAGCCGCGGCTGTTCTCCTTCAATAACCCGTTCGGCGCCTGTCCGGCCTGCGACGGCCTGGGCTCCAAGCTTTATTTCGATCCCGAACTGGTCGTCCCGGACGAACGGCTGAGCCTGCGGGAGGGTGCGGTCGGCCCCTGGGCCAACTCCACCTCGCAGTATTACGGCCAGACGCTGGAGAGCATCGCCCGCCACTTCCAGGTGACGACCGCCACGCCCTGGCGCGACCTGCCGGAGAAGGTGAGGAAGACGATCCTCTACGGGTCGGAGGGCAAGCCCATCACCATGCGCTACGACGACGGCCTCAGGTCCTACGAGACCAACAAGCCGTTCGAGGGCGTGGTGCGGAACCTGGAGCGGCGCTGGAAGGAGACCGAGAGCGCCTGGATGCGGGAGGAGCTGTCCAAGTACCAGTCCTCCCAGCCCTGCGAGGCGTGCGGCGGCGCGCGGCTGAAGCCGGAGGCGCTGGCGGTGAAGATCGACGGGCTGAACATCGCCCAGATCAGCCGCATGTCCATCGCCGACGCCGGCCGCTGGTTCGCGGCCCTGAACGACAAGCTGGGGCAGAAGCAGCAGGAAATCGCCTACCGCATCCTGAAGGAGATCAACGAGCGGCTGGGCTTCCTCAACAATGTCGGGCTGGAATACCTGGCGATGGACCGTGCGTCCGGCACCCTGTCGGGCGGCGAGAGCCAGCGCATCCGGCTGGCGTCGCAGATCGGGTCCGGCCTGTCCGGCGTGCTCTACGTGCTGGACGAGCCCTCCATCGGCCTGCATCAGCGCGACAACGACCGGCTGCTGGAGACGCTGAAGCGGCTGCGCGACCTCGGCAACACCGTGATCGTGGTGGAGCACGACGAGGACGCCATCCGCCAGGCCGACTACCTCGTGGACATGGGGCCCGGGGCGGGCGTCCACGGCGGCACCGTCATCGCCGCCGGCACCCCGGCGGAAGTGCAGAAGAACGAGGCCAGCGTGACCGCCGCCTACCTCAGCGGCCGCCGCTTCGTGCCGGTCCCGGCGCTGCGGCGCGAGGGGCACCCGGGCCAGTTCCTGGAGGTGGTGGGTGCCCGCGGCAACAACCTGCGCGACGTGACCGCCCGCATCCCCATGGGCACCTTCACCTGCGTCACCGGCGTGTCCGGCGGCGGCAAGTCCACCCTGGTCATCGAGACGCTCTACAAGGCGCTGGCCAAGCGGCTGAACGGCGCGCGGGAGCACCCGGCGGAGCATGACGACATCCGCGGCGTCCAGTTCCTGGACAAGATCGTCGACATCGACCAGTCCCCGATCGGCCGCACGCCCCGCTCCAACCCGGCCACCTACACCGGCGCCTTCACCCCGATCCGCGACTGGTTCGCCGGCATGCCGGAGGCGAAGGCGCGCGGCTACGGCCCGGGGCGCTTCAGCTTCAACGTGAAGGGCGGGCGCTGCGAGGCGTGCCAGGGCGACGGCGTCATCAAGATCGAGATGCACTTCCTGCCCGACGTCTACGTCACCTGCGACGTCTGCCACGGCAAGCGCTACAACCGCGAGACGCTGGAGATCCACTACAAGGACAAGAGCATCGCCGACGTGCTGGACATGACGGTCGAGGAGGCCGCCGAGTTCTTCAAGGCCGTCCCCTCGATCCGCGACAAGATGGAGACGCTGGCCCGCGTGGGCCTCGGCTACATCCATGTCGGCCAGCCCGCCACCACGCTGTCGGGCGGCGAGGCGCAGCGGGTGAAGCTGGCGAAGGAGCTGGCGCGCCGGGCCACGGGCCGCACCCTCTACATCCTGGACGAGCCGACCACCGGCTTGCACTTCGAGGACGTGCGCAAGCTGCTGGAGGTGCTTCACGCCCTGGTCGAGCAGGGCAACACGGTCCTGGTCATCGAGCACAACCTCGAGGTCATCAAGACCGCCGACTGGATCATCGACATGGGTCCCGAGGGCGGTGCGGGCGGCGGCGAGATCGTGGCGGAGGGCACGCCGGAGGAGGTGGCCGCCAACGCGCGCAGCCATACCGGGCGCTACCTGGCGCCCTACCTGAAGGCCGCCGCCAGGGCGCGCAAGCGGGCCTGAGGCCGGCATGGCGGCGCCGGAGGGCGAGGACGCACCCGTTCCCGCCGCCCGGCGCCTCGCCGGCTGGGCCGTCCACCTGCTGACCGCCAGCGGCGCCGTCATCGCCTTCCTGGCGCTGCTGGCCGTGGTGGAGGGCGACGGGCGGGAGGCGCTGCTGTGGCTCTGCCTGGCCCTGGTCGTGGACGGGGTGGACGGGCCGCTCGCCCGCCGGGTCGGCATCCGCGAGGCGGTGCCGGACTTCGACGGGGCGGCGCTGGACCTGATCGTCGACTTCCTGACCTACGTCTTCGTCCCTTGCCTGTTCCTCTGGCGCTTCGGCATGCTGCCGGGCGCGCTGGCCCTGCCGCTGTGCGCCCTGGTCCTGCTGTCCTCCCTGCACCTCTTCGCCAAGACCGGCATGAAGACGGAGGACAACCACTTCGAGGGGTTCCCCGCAGTCTGGAACGGGGTGGTGCTGGTGCTCTTCCTGCTGGGCACCGGGCCGGCGGTGAACGCCGCGCTGGTGGCGGCGCTGGTGGCCCTCACCTTCGCGCCGGTGAAGGCGGTGCACCCGTTCCGGGTGGTCCGGGGCCGGCGCCTGACGGTCGCGGCGACGCTGGCCTGGGGCGGGTCCGCGGCGGCGCTGCTGTGGCTGCACCCGGGCCGGCCGGGCTGGCTGCTGGCCCTGTTCCTGGCCGCCGGCGGCTATCTGGTGGCGGTCAGCCTGTGGCGCACCGTTGCGGGGCGGCAACAGGGGCGTTGAGCCCCGGCCCCGCCGCCGACACTCCCCCTTTTCGTCCCCGGCCCGCCCCTTTTCGGTCACAGGCCGGGATCATCACGGAAGGCACCACCACTGACACGGGAGCCTTCCCCATGAAACGCATCGCGACCGCCTCCCTGCTCTGCCTGGCGCTGGCCGCCTGCAGCACGACCGGCGACGACAAGTCCTCCACCCTCGGCAACGGCGGCGGCACCGTCACCGCCGCCCCGCCCGCGGTGACGCCGACCGGTCCCACGACGCCGCAGGCCGCCCTGCTGGAGGCCGGCGACCGGGTGTTCTTCGGCTACGACCGGTTCGACCTGACGCCCGAGGCGACCTCGGTGCTGGACCGGCAGGCCGCCTGGCTGGCCGCCTACCCCACGGTGACCGTCGTCGTCGAGGGCCACAGCGACGAGCGCGGCACGCGCGAGTACAACCTGGCGCTGGGCGACCGGCGCGCCGCCGCCGCCCGCAACTATCTGGTCGCCAAGGGCGTGGATGCCGCCCGCATCCGCACCATCAGCTACGGCAAGGAGCGGCCGGCCGTCGGCGGTGCCGATGAGGCCGCCTGGGCGCAGAACCGCCGCGCCGCCACCGTCATCGACGGCTGACGGCGCGGCCGTTCCCGGCGGGTGGGCGGCCCCGCCGGGAACGCCCTGCTTAAGCCATTATCTGGCCGTGTTTCGCGTCGAATGCCTGTGCTAGGGTCCGCCCAACGAAAAGCTTCGCATGGGAGATTTCTGGCGATGAAGCTCAAGACGTCCCTCCTCGCGGCCGCCATCGCGCTGGCCGGCGCCGCGACGCCGGCCTGGGCCGAGATCAAGATCGGCCTGGGCGCCCCCATCACCGGCCCCAACGCCGTGTTCGGCGAGCAGCTGCGCCGCGGCGCGGAGATGGCGGTGAAGGACCTGAACGAGAAGGGCGGCGTGCTCGGCGAGAAGGTCGTGCTGCTGATCGGCGACGACGCCAGCAACCCCAGCCAGGGCGTCGCGGTCGCCAACCGCTTCGCCACCGACGGCGCCGTCTTCGTGGTCGGCCACTTCAACTCCGCCGTCTCCATCCCCTCCTCCAAGGTGCTGGCCGAGGAGGGCATCCTGATGATCTCCCCCGCCTCCACCAACCCGCAGCTGACCGACGCCGGCTACGACACCGTGTTCCGCACCTGCGGGCGCGACGACCAGCAGGGCGACGTGGCCGCCGCCTACCTGCTGAAGAACCACCGGAACGCCAAGATCGCGGTCGTCCACGACCAGACCACCTACGGCAAGGGCCTGGCGGACGCGACCAAGAAGGCGATGAACGCCCAGGGGCTGAAGGAGGTCATGTACGAGGCGGTCACGGTCGGCGACCGCGACATGTCCGCCCTCATCACCAAGATGAAGGACGCCGGCGTCGACGTCGTCTATTTCGGCGGCCTGCACACCGAGGCCGGGCTGATCGTGCGCCAGATGGCGGACAAGGGGCTGAAGGCGCAGTTCGTGTCGGGCGACGGCATCGTCAACAACGAGTTCTGGAACATCACCGGCCCGACCGGCGAGGGCGTGCTGATGACCTTCGGCGCCGACTTCCGCAAGCGGCCGGAGGCCGCCGACGTGGTCGCCCGCTTCCGCGCCCAGAACTACGAGCCGGAGGCCTACACCCTCTACTCCTACGCCGCCGTCCAGGTCTGGGCGCTGGCGGCGGAGCGGGCCAAGTCGACCGACAGCGAGAAGGTCGCCAAGGCGCTGCGCGAGACCGACTACAAGACCGCCATCGGCGCCCTGGGCTTCGACGGGAAGGGCGACCGCAAGACCACGGACTACGTCTTCTACCGCTGGGCCAACGGGACCTACGCCGAGGTCCAGTGACGGCCCGGGCCTGACAGCGGGGAGCGCCGGCGGATCCGGCGCTCCCCTTTTCTTTGCGGACAGCACGACAGACACCGACCATGCGCCAGTTCCTCCTCGCCGCCGCCGTCTCCCTGGCCCTCGCCCCCTCCGCCCACGCGGACATCAAGGTCGGATTCGCCGCCCCGCTGACCGGCCCCGTCGCCTCGGTGGGCGAGCATCTGCGCCGCGGGGCGGAGCAGGCCGTGGCCGACATCAACGCGCGCGGCGGCGTGCTGGGGGAGAAACTGACCCTGGTCGTGGCCGACGACGCCGGCGTCCCGGCGCAGGCGGTCGCGGTGGCGAACTGGCTGGTCAGGGACGGCGTGCGCATGGTGGTCGGCCACCTCCAGACCGGAACCACGATCCCGGCCTCCCAGGTCTATGCGGACGAGGGGGTCGTGGTCATCACGCCGACCGCCACCTCGCCCGACGTGACGGCGGGCGGGCTGGAGACCGTGTTCCGCACCTGCGGCCGCGACGACCAGCAGGGGGCCGTCGCCGGCGCCTGGCTGGCGGAGCGCTACCGCGGCCGCAAGGTCGCCATCGTCCACGACCAGACCACCTACGGGAAGGGTATCGCCGACGCCGTCAAGGCGGCGATGAACGCCGGCGGCCTGCAGGAGGCCGTCTACACCGCGCTTACCTCGGGCGAGCGCGACTTCTCCGCCCTGGTCACCCGGCTGAAGGCGGCGGAGGTGGAGGCGGTGTTCTTCGGCGGCATCTACAGCGACGCCGGCCTGCTGGTCCGCCAGGCCCGCGGCGCCGGGCTGGCGGCGCAGTTCCTGTCCGGCGACACGCTGGCGTCGGACGAGTTCTGGGCCATCGCCGGCGACACCGGCGAGGGGCTGATGATGACCTACAGCGCCGACGTGAAAAACAGCGCCGCCGCCGCGGACCTGGTCGCCCGCTTCCGCGCCGCCGGCTACGACCCGGCCTCCTACGCGCTCTACTCCTACGCCGCGCTTCAGGTCTGGGCCCAGGCGGCGGAGAAGGCGGGAACGGCGGACGGCCTGAAGGTCGCCGCGGCACTGCGCGGCGCCGAGTACCCCACCGTCATCGGGCCGCTGGCCTACGACGCACGCGGCGACCGGACGCGGGCCGACTACGTCCTCTACCGCTGGAGCAACGGGCGCTTCGCCCCGGCGGGCGCTTCCTGAGGCCGCCTCAGGCGCCCAGCCGGGCGCGCAACTCGCGCATCCACCGCTCGATGCGGGCGCGGTTGACGCCGAAGTCGCGCACGCCGAAGACGGCGCGGCCGTAGGCCAGCACCACGCTGCCGCCCTCGGCCGCCCGCACCTCCACCGACACGAAGTCCGGATAGCGCATGAGGCGCGTCTGCTGCACGGCGGTGAAGGACAGCCCGTCGCCCGACCGGGTCAGGATGCGCGTCGCCGGCTGCGACGACACCACCGCCCGCAACGCCTCCGCCACGTCCGCCGGCGGACGGGGCAGCACCTCGGAGACGGCGTGGGCCTGCGCCTTGGTGGCGCCGGCCGGGGCCATCAGGAACTGGTTGGGCCGCCAGGTCAGCTCCAGCGTGGCGAAGTCCACCGCCGCCCCGTGCTTCTTCGCCAGCGCGCCGAGGCGCACTGCGATGAATATCTGCCAAAGCACGAACAGCGCGACGACGGCGCCGATACCCCAGCCCAGTATTCCGATCAGCGTCTCCAAGGCTCCCCCCTCCCGCTATTTCCCGGCTCTCAGCGGCCGGGCTGCTGTTCCAACTGTGCCATCCAGCCCTCGACGCGCGCCCGGTTCACCCCGTGGTCGCCCCGGCCGAAGACCGAGCGGCTGTAGGCCAGGACCACGCTGCCGCCCTCGGCCGCGCGCACCTCCACCGAGACGAAGTCCGGGAAGCGCATCAGGCGGCTCTGCTGGACGGCCGTGAAGGCCAGCCCGTCCTCGGAGCGCCACAGGACGCGCGTGCGGGGCTGCGCCTGCGCCACACGCGCCAGCGCCTCCGCCACCGCGGCCGGCTCGGCGGCCAGCACCTGCGATACGGCGTGCGGCTCTGCCTTCGGCGTGGCGCCGGCCGGGGCCATCAGGAACTGGTTCGGCGTCCAGGCGAACTCCAGCGTGGCGAAATCCACCGGCGCCCGGTACTCCGATTCCAGCCCGTCGATCGCCAGGGCGATGTAGGCGTGCCATGCGGCGACGGCCGCGACGGCCAGCACCGCGACCGTTCCAAGGATCTTCCTGACCATGCCGCGCCTGCGTCCTACCCCTGTCGGATAGGACTGTACCAACCCGCGCGGGGGCGGCGCCAGGGGCCATGTCCGGGACCATGTCCGGAACCATGTCCGGGACCATGGGCGGGCACGGGCCCGCAGGGGTTGACTGGCGGGGCCGGTTGGCCGCACCTACTGCGCCATGACGAAGCCCATCCACATCATCGGCGGCGGCCTTGCCGGGAGCGAGGCCGCCTGGCAGGTCGCCTCCGCCGGAATCCCCGTCGTGCTGCACGAGATGCGCCCGGTGCGGCGCACCGACGCGCACTCCACCGACAGGTTCGCCGAGCTGGTCTGCTCCAACTCCTTCCGCTCCGACGACGCGGAGTACAACGCGGTCGGCCTGCTGCACGAGGAGATGCGCCGCTGCGGCTCGCTGATCCTGGCCTGCGGCGACACGCACAAGGTGCCGGCCGGCGGCGCGCTGGCGGTCGACCGCGACGGGTTCGCCGACGAGGTCACCCGCCGGCTGGCGGAGCACCCGCTGGTCACGGTGGAGCGCGGCGAGGTCGCGGGCCTGCCGCCCGACGACTGGGACAGCGTCATCATCGCAACCGGCCCCCTCACCTCGCCCGCGCTGGCCGAGGCGGTGCGCGGCCTCACGGGCGAGGACCAGCTGGCCTTCTTCGACGCCATCGCCCCCATCGTCTACCTGGAGTCCATCGACCTCTCCAAAGCCTGGTTCCAGTCCCGCTACGACAAGGTGGGCCCGGGCGGCACCGGCAAGGACTACATCAACTGCGCCTTCGACAAGGAGCAGTACCTGGCCTTCATCCAGGCCCTGCTGGAGGCGCCGAAGACGGAGTTCAAGGACTGGGAGAAGGACACGCCCTACTTCGAGGGCTGCCTGCCCATCGAGGTGATGGCGGAACGCGGCGTCGACACGCTGCGCTACGGCCCGATGAAGCCGGTCGGCCTGACCGACCCGCACACCGGCCGCCGCCCCTACGCCGTGGTACAGCTGCGCCAGGACAACACGCTCGGCACGCTCTACAACCTGGTGGGCTTCCAGACCAAGCTGAAGTACGCCGAGCAGGCCAGGGTCTTCCGCATGATCCCGGGCCTGGAGAACGCCGAGTTCGCGCGCCTGGGCGGGCTGCACCGCAACACCTTCATCAACAGCCCGCGCCTGCTGGACCCGGCGCTGCGCCTGAAGGCGATGCCGCGGCTGCGCTTCGCCGGCCAGATCACCGGTTGCGAGGGCTATGTGGAGAGCGCGGCCGTCGGGCTGATGGCCGGGCGCTTCGCCGCGGCGGAGCGGCTGGGCCGCACCATCGTGCCGCCGCCGACGACGACCGCCCTGGGCGCCATCCTGGGCCACATCACTGGCGGCGCCGACGCCGAGACCTTCCAGCCCATGAACGTCAACTTCGGCCTGTTCCCGCCCATCGCGGAGCGGCAGGCCAACGGGCGGGAGCTGAAGGGCAAGGACCGCAAGCTCGCCTACACCAGGCGCGCCCTGGCCGACCTCGGCACCTGGCTCGGGGAGCGGCAGGCGGCGGAGTGACTAACCTATAGCGGGTGTTGCTTTAGAGGTACCCCTATGGAAGTGTAGGGGGGATGACGGACGCATCCCCCTCCTCCCGGTTCGAGACCGTCAAGGCGGTCCTGGACCTGTCGCCCCGCCTGATCGGAACGCTGGTCGCGGTGTTCCTGGTCTTCGACAACTACGCCGCGGTCCAGCAGATCATCACGACCCTGGCGCAGCCAGAGAACTCCGAGAAGATCCTCTCGCTGCTGGTCGGCGAGAAGGAGGGCGGCGGGGGCGAGGAAGGCTCTTCCGGGGAAGGCAAGGAGGGCGCCGGCGCACCGTCGCTGGCGTCCGGCGCCCATGCCGCCTATGTCGGGCTGATGAAGGCCGCGGCCCATCTGGGCGGCGAGGACGACGATCCGGTCGTGGCTCTGGCCAAGGACTTCAAGGACCTGTCCAACCGCGCCGCGGCGGCCGGGCCGGAGAAGCAGGCCGCCTTCGCCGAGGAGCTGCGGTCGCTCCAGGCCCGGCGCGAGGCGCTGGTCTCAGACTACGCCGCCCGCTGAGGCTGGCTACCAGCGCCCGGTCAGCGCCCGCCAGCCCAGCTTGGCCTGGCGCAGCGGGTGCGGCAGCCGCAGCCGGTCGGCGAAGGGGTCGTACCCGGCCTTCGCCAGCGCGTCCAGGTACAGCTCCGCCAGCGTCGCCGGCAGCAGGGCCGGCAGGGCCGCCCGCGGCACGCCGCCGCGCAGCGCGCGGGCCTCGCCCAGGTGCCGGCGCGCCTCGGCCGCCACCTCCGCCGCGACCGCGTTCAGACCCGGGTGCGGCTTCAGGTCGTACAGCATCGGCTCCACCACCCCCAGCGCCGCCATGCGGTCGGCCGGCAGGCGGGTGCGGTGGGCGCGGGCCAGGAAGGGCACGGCGCGCAGGATGCCGGAAAGGGCATAGGCGATGCCGACATGGCGCCCGGCCGCCCGCGCCGCCTCCTCCCGTACCCCCAGCGCCTCCAGCGCCAGCTGCACCAGTGGTGCCGAAGTCGCCTCGGCATAGGAGACGAGGCAGGGCAGGCTGGCCGGCGGCGCGTCGTCCAGGTCGGCCTCGCGCGCGTCGATCACCGTGTCCAGCAGGTGCCGGGACAGCCCGGCGCGCGCGACCGCGCGGGCGAGCGGCTGCACCACCTCGTGCTGGCGGGGCGTGCCGGCGAAGATGCCCTCCACGCTCTCCCGCCACCATTGCAGGCGGATCTGGCCCAGGATCGGCTGGCTCACCACCTCGCGCGTCTTCGCCACCTCCATGTTGAAGGCGTACAGCGCGAACAGGTCCTCGCGCGCGTCCGCCGGAGCGAACAGCGCGGTCAGGAAGCGGTCGTTGTCGTGGCGGCGGACTTCCTGTCCGCAATAGGAAAGCTCTGGGGAGGCCATGGCGCGGGGCGGGGTTCGGGGAGGCCCCTATATGGACCACGCCCGCCCCGATTGCCAGCCGCCGCGCACCGGCGCGCCGGGCGCCCCGCCATCGAAGGAGGTAATTCCTTAACCTTCAGGCTTGAACTTTCGGGGTACGGGTGGGAATCTCTGGCCCGGTTCCATTCCGACAATCCCGAAAACGGGAGGGGCAGAGACAATGGGTATGATCCTCGAGAACCTTTACCGCGCGCTGGGCCTGGGCCTGGTGCTGGCGGCCCTGCTGATCGTGGGCGTGCACGGCGGCGTCGCCGGCGCCGACGCCGCCTACATGCAGGCCTTCTTCCGCTACCTGCACGTCTTCTTCGGCATCCTGTGGATCGGCCTGCTCTACTACTTCAACTTCGTGCAGATCCCCACCATGCCGAAGGTCCCGGCCGAGCTGAAGCCGGGCGTGTCCAAATACATCGCCCCGGAGGCGCTGTTCTGGTTCCGCTGGGCCGCCGTCGGCACCGTGGTGACCGGCCTGATCGTGGCCTACCTGAACGGCTACGTGCACCAGGCCCTGATGCTGGCCGAGGGGCACCGCCTGATCGGCATCGGCATGTGGCTGGCCCTGATCATGGCCGCCAACGTCTGGTTCATCATCTGGCCGAACCAGAAGAAGGCGCTGGGCATCGTCGAGGCGGACGCCGACACCAAGGCGAAGGCCGCGCGCACCGCCATGCTGGCGAGCCGCACCAACTTCGCCCTGTCGCTGCCGATGCTGTACGCGATGGCGACCTACCAGTCCGCCGCCGCCTGACCGGCGCGTCCGGACCGAACTCCCGATGGGGCGGGGCCGCGAGGTCCCGCCCTTTCGATTCGCCCCACCCCCTTCCGGGACATGCATCGCCGCTTCATCGGGGCGGCGGGTTCTGGCAGAGTGGTCCGATCCCCCGAGGCCGCGAGACCGCGATGGCCGAGTTCCGCATCGTCCAGCCCGCCCAGGACAGGGCCGAGCCGTCGGCCCGAAAGTCCGCGGCCGAGGAGAATTTCCCGGTCGCCTCGCGGCTGGTGCCGCGGCACCTGCGCCCGCACGTCATGGCCTTCTACGCCTTCGTGCGGCTGGCCGACGACATCGCCGACGACCCCCAGCTGGAGCCCGAGGTCAAGATCGCCCAGCTGGACGCGCTGGAGCGGGCGCTGGTCAGCGGCACCGGCAACCAGGCCTGGCTCGCCCCCGCCCTGCAGCTGAAGGCCAGCCTGACCGCGACCGGCGTCTCCGGCCTGCACGCCCGCCAGATGCTCCAGGCCTTCCGCCGCGACGCCCAGGGCGGCCGCTGCAAGGGCTGGACCGACCTCCTGCTCTACTGCCGCTACTCCGCCAACCCCGTCGGCCGCTACCTGCTGGAGCTGCACGGGGAGAACATGTCGGCGGCCGCGGCGTCCGACGCGCTGTGCAGCGCGTTGCAGGTCCTGAACCACATCCAGGACTGCCGCGATGACTGGACCGACCTCGGCCGCTGCTACCTGCCGACCGCCTGGTTCCACGAGGCCGGCGGCGACCCCGAGCAGCTGGTTGAGCGCCACGCCAAGCCGGCCGTGCGCGCCGTCATCGACCGGGCGCTGGACCAGGTGGACGGGCTGCTGGACCGCGCCGCCTGCCTGCCGCGCCTGGTCGCCGACCCCGGCCTGCGCATGGAGGCGGCGGTGATCGTCCGCATCGCCCGCGCGCTGTCCCAGGCGCTCCGCCGCCGCGACCCGCTGGCCAGGCGGGTGGAGCTGAGCATGCTGGCGCGCGGGGGTGCGGCGTTGCGGGGCGTGGTGGATGGCCTGCGCGCCGGCCGCCGGCCCCGGCGGGAGCGGACGCAGTCCCGCGGCGGCAGCACCTTCTACTGGCCCATGCGCCTGCTGCCGGGCGCCAAGCGCCGGGCCATGTTCGCCGTCTACGGCTTCTGCCGCCGCGTCGACGACATCGTGGACGAGCCGGGGGCGCCGGAGGTGAAGCGGGCGGCGCTGGCCGACTGGCGCCGCCGCGTTGCCGCCCTCTATGCCGGCGTGCCCGCGCGCGGCCAGGACCACGCCCTGCTGGGCGCCATCGCCGAGGCGGTGCGCCGCTACCGCCTGCCGCGCGCCGAGTTCGACGCCATGATCGACGGCATGCAGATGGACCTGGACGGGCCCGTCCGGGCGCCGGACCTGGCCGCGCTGACCCTCTACTGCCGCCGGGTGGCGGGCTCGGTCGGGCTGCTGGCGGTGCGCGTCTTCGCGCCGCGGGAACCGCGCGCCGACGCCTTCGCCCTGGCCCTGGCGGAGGCGCTGCAGCTCACCAACATCCTGCGCGACCTGGGGGAGGACGCGCGCCGCGGCCGCCTCTATCTCCCGCGGGAGGTCCTGGACGAGGCCGGCATCGACCCGGACCGGCTGGAGCCGCAGGAGGTGCTGGCGCACGAGGCGCTGCCGCGCGCCTGCGAGGCGCTGGCCGACCTTGCGGAGGCGCGCTTCGCCACCGCCCGGGCCGCGCTGGCCGGTCTGGACCGCCGGGCGCTCTGGCCGGCCGTCGCCATGATGCTGCTCTACCACCGGCTGCTGCGCCGCCTGCGCGCCCGCGGCTGGGAGGAGCTGGAGGCCCGGCCCCGCCTGTCCGGGGCGGAGCGGTTCGCCGTGGCGCTGCGCTGCGCCGCAGGCTTCCCCCCGGCACGCTGAGGAAACCGGCGGACCGCGCGTCGTGACCGGCACCGTGCACATCGTCGGGGCGGGCCTCGCCGGCCTCGCCTGCGCCACAGCCCTTGCGGCGCGCGGCACGCCCGTCGCCCTCTACGAGGCAGCGGGACAGGCCGGCGGCCGGGCCCGCAGCTTCCATGAGGCGCGGCTGGACCGCCGCGTCGACAACGGCAACCACTTGGTGCTGGGCGGCAACCGGGAGGTCTTCCGCTACCTGGACCGGCTGGGTGCCCGCGGCGGGCTGGTCCCGCTGGCGGACGGCGCCGTGCCCTTCCTCGACCTCGCCGACGGGACGCGCTGGCGGCTCAGACCCGGCGGGCGGGTGCCGCTCTGGCTGCTGGACCGCGGCCGCCGGGTGCCGGGCGCCGGCCCCCTCGCCCACCTCGCCTTCCTCCGGCTGGCGGCGGCGCGGCCCGGTGACCGGGTCGCCGACCTGTTCGACACCGGATCGGTGCTGTGGCGCCGGCTCTGGGCGCCGCTCGCCGTCTCCGTCATGAACACCGCGCCGGAGGAGGCGTCGGCCCGGCTGCTCTGGGCCGTGTACCGCCGTACGCTGCTGGCCGGCGGCGACGCCTGCCGGCCCTTCGTGGCGGATGCGGGCCTGTCGGAGTGCTTCGTCGACCCGGCCCTGGCCTTCCTCGCCCGCCGCGGGGCAGCGCCCCGCTTCCACGCCCGGCTGCGCCGGCTGGCGGTGGAAGGCGGGCGGGTGACCGGGCTGGGCTTCGACGGGGTGGCGGTGGCGCTGGC
>DASPKT010000192.1:0-7343 GCA_035627915.1 Azospirillaceae bacterium | reverse complement strand
GCCAGCGCCACGCCGGAGCACAGCGCCACCCACCAGGCGGCGGAGCCCAGGAAGACGCCGCCCACCAGCACCGCCACAGCCGTCGCCCCGGCCTCCCCCGCCGGCAGGGCCATGGCCCCGAACAGGGCGGTGAAGCTGAGGATGGTCATGGGGTTGGCCAGCGTCAGCGCCGTCGTGGAGAGGAAGGCCGGCAGCAGCCGCCCGCCGGGCGCCGCCTCGCCCGCGCCGGTCCCTTCCCCGGCATCGCGCCGGTCCGCCGGAACGGCGGTGCGCCAGGCGCCCCAGGCCAGCCAGAACAGCAGCGCGGCACCCGCCACCCGCATCGGCGTCTGCACCGACATCAGCCAGGCCGACAGGGCCGCCAGCCCGCCGCCGGCCAGCAGCCCGTAGAAGCCGTCCGCCACCGCGGCGCCAAGGCCGCCGGCGATGCCGGCCAGCGGCCCGTGGGCGAGCGTGCGGCGGATGCAGAGGAGGCCGATCGGCCCGACCGGCGCCGCCAGCGCCAGCCCGAGGCCGAGGCCCTTGGCGAAGAGGATGGGATCGGGGGTCATGGGTTACTCCGGGGTCACTCCGGGCACCGGCAGGGCCGGCGTCTCCTTGGACGAGGACAGGACGACGAGGGTGTGGCTGCCGATGACGCCCGGCAGCGCCTTGATGCGTTGGCCCAGCAGCCGGTCCAGGTCGGCCAGCGACGGCGTCCGCACCTTCAGCAGGTAGGACCAGGCGCCGGTGACGTGGTGGCACTCCTGCACCTCGGGCCAGGCGACGACGGCGGCGAGGAAGCCGGCATTGTGCTCCGGCCGCTCGATGGTGACGCCGACGAAGGCCAGCACCCCCAGCCCCAGCGCCGCCGGGTCGGCCAGCGCCGCCCAGCCGCGGATGGCCCCGGCGGCGTGCAGCTTGCGCACCCTCTCGTTCACCGCGGAGACGGAAAGCCCGACCCGGCTACCCAGTTCGGCGTGGGAGAGGCGCCCGTCCTGCTGGAGAAGGGCGATGATCCTGTGGTCGAGCGTGTCCATGACCGGCAATATGCCTGCATGATTCGATAATGACAAGAATATTTACGGCAAACTGCGGGACGCGCCGTTACGTCCCCTTCTTGCCCCCTTCTTTCAACAGCCTCTATGCCGAACCGGGTGCCGTTGAGTAGACTGCGCCGCTGGACGGCCGGGCCAACCGGCCCGGGAGAGACAGGGGAAAGGGAAGACATGACCTTCCATAAGCTGGGTGCGGGCGCCGCGGCGCTCCTCGCCGCCGGCCTGTTCGCAGGCGCGGCCGCCGCCGCCCCGACGCTCGACGGCATCAAGCAGCGCGGTCAGCTCCGCTGCGGCGTGAGCACGGGCATTTCCGGGTTCAGCAACCCGGACAGCCAGGGCAAGTGGGCCGGCATCGACGTCGACATCTGCAAGGCGCTGGCGGCCGCCGTCCTGGGCGACCCCAACAAGGTGACCTACACCCCGCTGTCGACGCAGCAGCGCCTGACGGCGCTGCAGTCGGGCGAGGTCGACGTGCTGTCGCGCAACACCACCTGGTCGCTGTCGCGCGATACCCAGGGCATGAACTTCGCCCCGGTCGTCTACTACGACGGCCAGGGCTTCATGGTGGCCAAGGCGCTGGGCGTGAAGAGCGCCAAGGAGCTGGACGGCGCCACCGTCTGCGTGCAGCCCGGCACCACGACCGAGCTAAACCTGTCGGACTTCTTCCGCGCCAACAACATGACCTTCAAGCCGGTCGTGATCGAGGCGTTCGACGAGGTCAACCAGGCCTTCTTCTCCGGCCGCTGCGACGTGCTGACGACCGACGCCTCGCAGCTGGCGGCGGTGCGCGCCGCGGTGGCGCCGAAGCCGGACGACTACATCATCCTGCCCGAGCTGGTCTCCAAGGAGCCGCTGGCCCCGGTGGTGCGCCACGGCGACGACCAGTGGTTCGACATCGTGAAGTGGATGGTCTACGCCCTGATCGAGGCGGAGGAGAAGGGCGTCACCTCGGCCAACCTGGACCAGATGGGCAAGAGCGCCGATCCCACGGTGCAGCGCCTGGTGGGCACCCAGGCCGGCATGGGCGCGGCACTGGGGCTGGACGACAAGTGGGCCTACCGCGCCCTGAAGGCCGTCGGCAACTACGGCGAAATCTTCGAGCGCAACGTCGGCAAGGCCTCCGGCCTGAAGCTGGAGCGCGGCATGAACGGCCTCTACAACAAGGGCGGGCTGATGTATGCCCCGCCGGTCCGCTGACGGGCCGGAGAGCGCAGCGGTGACCGCGCACGGACGTACCGCCCCGGGGGCATCCCCCCGGGGCCGCTCCCTCTCCCTGAACGACCCGGGCGTCCGGGCGGTGGCCTACCAGATCCTGGTGGCGGCGCTGGTCGGCCTGGGCGTCTGGTACCTGGCCTCCAACACCATGGAGAACCTGGCCCGGCAGTCGATCGGCTCCGGCTTCGGGTTCCTGGAGCGCGAGGCCGGCTTCCAGATCGGCGAGACGCCGGTCGCCTACACCGCGACCGACACCTATGCCCGCGCCTTCCTGGTGGGGCTGCTGAACACGCTGAAGGTGGCGGTCATCGGCATCGTGCTGGCGACCGTGCTGGGCACCGTCGTCGGCGTCGCCCGGCTCTCCACCAACTGGCTGGTGGCGAAGCTGGCCGCCGGCTACGTGGAGGTGGTGCGCAACGTGCCGCTGCTGCTGCAGCTGTTCCTCTGGTACGGCGCCCTGACCGAGGGGCTGCCGGGCCCGCGCCAGGCGTTCAACCCGGTGCCGGGCGTGTTCCTGTCGAACCGGGGCCTCAAGATCCCCGGCCCCGCCGACGACCCCGCCTGGGGCGCGCTGCTGGTCGCCTTCCTGGTCGGCGCCGCCGCGGCCTTCGGCTTCGCCGCCTGGGCCCGCCGGCGCCACTTGGCGACGGGCGTGCGCCCGCCGGTCGGCCGGGTTTCCGCCGGGCTGCTGCTAGGGCTGCCGCTGCTGACCCTGCTGGCCTTCGGCGGGGCGGCGGTGGACATGCCGGAGCTGCGCGGCTTCAACTTCGCCGGCGGCGTCACCCTGTCGCCGGAGTTCGCCGCCCTGCTGTTCGGGCTGGTCGTCTACACCGCCGCCTTCATCGCCGAGATCGTGCGCAGCGGCATCCTCGCCGTGCCGCACGGCCAGACCGAGGCGGCGGCGGCGCTGGGTCTGTCGCGCGGGCGCATCCTGCGCCTGGTGGTGCTGCCGCAGGCGCTGCGGGTCATCATCCCGCCGACCACCAGCCAGTACCTGAACCTGACCAAGAACAGCTCGCTGGCGGTCGCCATCGGCTTCCCCGACTTCGTCTCGGTCGCCAACACGACGATGAACCAGACGGGCCAAGCGGTGGAGGGCGTGGCCGCCATCATGGCGGTCTACCTCACCATCAGCCTCAGCCTGTCCTTCGTGCTGAACTGGTACAACAAGCGCATCGCGCTGGTCGGGCGGTGACGTGACATGACGCAAGAGAACGCCACCGTCCCCGTCCTGCCGCCCAAGGCGCCGTCGCACGGGCCGCTCGCCTGGGCGAAGGCGAACCTGTTCAACGGCTGGTTCAACACGATCCTGACGCTGCTGCTGCTGTGGCTGGCCGTGCGCCTCGTCCCCGGCATCCTGGAGTGGGCGCTGGCCGACGCCGTGTGGAGCGGCGAGGCGGACGCCTGCCGGGCCGACGGCGCCGGCGCCTGCTGGGCCTTCGTGGCGGAGAAGGCGCGCTTCATCCTGTTCGGCACCTACCCGTTCGAGGAGCACTGGCGCCCGATCCTGGCCATGCTGGTCGTGGTCGCCATGCTGCTGGCCAGCGCCGACCGCCGGCTCTGGGGCCGGCCGCTGCTGCTGATCTGGCCCGCCGGCCTCGGCATCGCCGGGCTGCTGATGTTCGGCGGCGTGCTGGGCATGACCTACGTGGAGACGACATACTGGGGCGGCCTGCCGCTGACCCTGACCCTCAGCATCATCGGGCTGGCCTTCGCCTTCCCACTGGGGGTGCTGCTGGCGCTGGGCCGCACCGGCAACCTGCCCGTGGTGAAGGCGCTGTCGGTCGCCTACATCGAGATCATCCGCGGCGTGCCCCTCATCAGCGTGCTGTTCATGGCGAGCGTCATGTTCCCGCTGTTCCTGCCGCAGGGCGTCAGCATCGACAAGCTGCTGCGCGCCCAGCTGGGCTTCATCCTGTTCGCCGCCGCCTACCTGGCTGAGGTGGTGCGCGGCGGCCTGCAGGCGATCCCCAAGGGCCAGTTCGAGGCGGCGGACGCGCTGGGCCTGTCCTACTGGCAGAAGGTGCGCCTGATCGTCCTGCCGCAGGCCCTGGCGCTGGTCATCCCGCCGCTGGTGAACACCTTCATCGGCTTCTTCAAGGACACCTCGCTGGTCATCATCATCGGCCTGTTCGACCTGCTGTCGAGCACCAAGGCCGCGCTGACCGACCCCGCCTGGCGGGGCTTCTACAAGGAGGCCTACCTGTTCGTCGGCCTCATCTACTTCGCCTTCTGCTACGCCATGTCCCGCTACAGCCAGTATCTGGAACGCGACCTCGCCAAGGGGCGCCGGCGGTGACGACAATCCGGGAACAGGTCATGGAAGAGCCGATCATCCAGCTCCAGGGCGTCAACAAGTGGTACGGGGAGTTCCACGTGCTGCGCGGCGTCGACCTGGACGTCGCCAAGGGCGAGCGGATCGTCATCTGCGGTCCCTCGGGATCGGGCAAGTCGACCCTCATCCGCTGCATCAACCGGCTGGAGGAGCACCAGGCCGGCACCATCCGGGTGCACGGGGTGGAGCTGACCAACAACCTGAAGAACATCGACGCGGTGCGCCGCGACGTCGGCATGGTGTTCCAGCAGTTCAACCTGTTCCCGCACCTGACCGTGCTGGAGAACTGCACCCTGGCGCCGATCTGGGTGAAGAAGACGCCCAAGGCGGAGGCCGAGGCGCAGGCGCTCCGCTACCTGGAGCGGGTGCGCATCCCGGAGCAGGCGCACAAGTACCCGGGCCAGCTCTCCGGCGGCCAGCAGCAGCGCGTCGCCATCGCCCGCTCGCTCTGCATGAACCCCAGCGTCATGCTGTTCGACGAGCCGACCTCCGCACTCGACCCCGAGATGGTGAAGGAGGTGCTGGACGTCATGATCGACCTGGCCGAGGGCGGCATGACCATGCTGGTCGTGACGCACGAGATGGGCTTCGCCAAGTCGGTCGCCGACCGCGTCATCTTCATGGACCGCGGCGAGATCGTCGAGCAGGCCGCCCCCGAGGAATTCTTCACCAACCCGAAGTCCGAGCGCACCCGCACCTTCCTGGGGCAGATCCTGAACCATTGAGAGGGGGGCGTCCCGCAGGAGGACCGGCGGCGTGAGGAAGACCCCTGAGGCCACCCCCGCAGAACCTCCGTCCGGATCGCCGCTCCGGCCGGTGGGCCGTCCCCTTGCCATCCTCCTCGCGTGTATCGCGGCCGCGGGGCCGGTTCGTGCCGCGGGGTCCCCTGCCGCCGCTCCGCCGGGCCTGACCCTGGACATGCCTCAGGAGCTTTTCCCCTCCCGCCTGCAGGCATCCTTCGCCTTCAGGTGCGGGGCCGCCCGGCCGGAAATCCGCTGGAACCGGTCCCAGGGGGGCGACGCCATCGTCGGGCGGGCGGACGCCGGCCGCCCGGAAATCGACCTTCTGGCGGCATTGCGCGCCTTCGGCGCGGATCGGCCCATCCTGGTGGGGGCGGGCTATGGTTGCAGGGGGATCACGGCGCAGGGCGACTTCATCCTGCTGGCCCGCGGCCTCGTCGCGCCGCTGGCGGCGGTGCCGGAGGTGGCCCTGGATGGGGGGCTGGTCGCCCATCGGCTCCACGCCGCCGGGGACCGCATCGTCGACGCCACGCCCGGGACGCTGGGCGACGTCCGCAGCGCTCCCCTCCACAACGGCGTCCCGGACGAGGCGGTGCCGGACGGGGTCGAGGCCGGGTTCCGGGCCATTTGCGCCTTCGGCGCTTCCGGCGACCGGACGGCATCGTTCTCCTGGTCGCAGACGGCGGACCGGCGGCCGCGCTTCGCCTTCGCCGCCGGAGACGAGGCTTTGTCCGACGCGGAGGTGCTCCGGATCGCCGGGCTGTTCGGCGACGGGGACCGCGTCGTGGGAGCCGACATCGGATGCCTCCAGACGACTCCGCCGGCGTTCCGGCTGGACATCCACTATCGCTGCCTGGAGCCCAGGGTCGAGATCAATCCGCACTGGACCTACGACACGGACCCGGTGTCCCCGGAGACCGTCCAGGCCGGCTATCATGTGAACCGGGTCTACAGCCTGGTCATCATGGACGGCCGCGTGGTCCGCGCCCTGGCAGCGGGACGGTCGCAGCGCTAGCCCGCCGCAAAGTCCGGAGGAACGCCCCCTTGCCCACCCCCGCAACCCCGCGCCACGCCTGGATGGGAGCCGTCGCGGCGGCGGTGCTTTGGTCGGGGGCGGCGGGCGCCGGGGACGGCGGGGCGCCGTTCCGGTGGGAGGCCCATTTCTCGGAAGCGGCGCCCCTCCTCCACGAGGCGAGCTACCGGTTCCATTGCAGGGCGGGGCCGGTGGACGCCGAATGGTCGTTCCTGGCATCCCCGAGCCGCGGCGGCCCCGCCGAGACGGCCGGCATCAGGACGGCGCCGGGCGGCGCGCCCATCGACCTGTCGCCCCACCTGCGGCCGGACCACCGCGCGGTGGACTTCCTCACCGGGCTTCAGCTGGGATGCGGGGGCGGGGATGGGGGCGCGGACGTCCTCCTCGCCTACCGGACGCGGGAGCTGCTGAGGCGGGAGCCCGCCGCCGGCGGGCGGGCGGAGGGGCTTGCGGCGGTGGCGCCCTACCTGGTCCCGGTCAGGATCGTGCTGAAGGACGGCGCGGTGCACCATGCGGCGCAGCGCGCGCCGGCGACCCGGTACGCGGACGGGCCGGAAACCGACGAGAGGGAGCCGGCCCGCCCCGGGCGGGTGGAGGCGACGCACCGGTTCCGCTGCGCCGGCCATCCGGTGGAGCTGGCCTGGATCCAGGAAGCGGGCAAGCTGCCGGAGTTCCGCATCTCGACCGGCGGGCGCGCCCTCGACCCCGCCGTCGGGCGGGCGATGGCGGGTTTCCTGGAGCCCGGGGACCAGCTGGTCGGCGCCTGGCTGGTCTGCCAGGCCCACATCCCCCCGGTCTTCCACCTGGAGGTCCATTACCGCCGGCACGAACGCCGGCGGGAACTCGATCCGAGCGGGGATGTGCCGGCCGGGCCGGTTGAGACGGACTACTACGCGCCGGGGGTCCATACCTTCGTGCTGAGGGACGGCGCGCTCGTCCAGGCCGTCGCCAACCGCTTCTACTGGTACCGCACCTGACCGGCT
>DASPKT010000191.1:0-10328 GCA_035627915.1 Azospirillaceae bacterium | reverse complement strand
TGCGGCACCACGCCGAGCTTGGTCATGACGTCGCCGGCCAGGCCAGCGATGCGCATCTTGAGGCCCTTGAGGTCCTCGACGGTCTTGATCTCCTTGCGGAACCAGCCGCCCATCTGCGCGCCCGTGTTGCCGGCCGGGATGAGCTGGACGCTGTAGTCCTTAAGGAAGTCGTTGATCAGGTCGCGGCCGCCGCCATGGATCATCCAGGCCCGCTGCTGGCGGGCATTGAGGCCGAACGGGACCGTGGTCTCGAAGGCGAAGGTCGGGTCCTTGCCGACATAGTAGTAGTTGACGGTATGCCCGCACTCCACCGTGCCGTTCTGCACCGCGTCCAGCACCTGCAGGCCCGGCACGATCTCCCCGCCGGCGAAGACGCGGATCTGGAACCTGCCCTCCGTCGCCTCCGCCACCCGCCGCGCCACCTGCTCGCCGCCGCCGTAGATGGTGTCGAGGCTCTTGGGGAAGCTCGACGCGCAGCGCCAGCGGATCTCCGGGTTCCCTTGCGCGATGGCGGGGGCGGGCAGGGCGGCGGCGGCCGCCGCGGCGCCGGTGCCGGCGGCGGCAAGGAAGTCGCGACGCTTCATGGGACCAGGCTCCTCCGGGTACGGCGGCGCGGGCGGCCGCCTTCTCGTTCTTCGGCGGGAGGATAGGGGCTCTGGCGCCGCCTTGGAACGGGGAAGTCGGCTCAGGCGACGCGGGCGGCCGGCATCCACGGCCAGCAGGCCGCCGGCGCCGCCGCTTCCGCCGGGGGCGGCAGCAGCCGGGCGATGCGGGCGGAGAGCGGGTCGGGCGCATCCTTCAGCTCCGCCCGCAGCGCCCAGAGCCGGTTGCCGGCCGCCACCATGATCTCGGGCGCCAGCGCGCTGGCCGGCAGGGGCCCGGCCTGCACCAGCGGCGGCAGCTCCAACGCCCGGCGCAGTGGGGCCGGCAGCCCGGCCAGGGCCGCTGGCGAGACGGTGAGGACGGACAGCAGGCCGCAGGGACCGAAGCCGCGCGCGGCACCCGCTACCACGGTCGCCCCGTCGCGGATGTCGGCGTCTCCGTCGCCCGTCACCCGCGCCCCCAGCCGGTGCCAGAGTTCCCCCAGCGGCCCTGCCGCGGCGACGCGGGTCGAGGAGAGGTCGCGGAGGCTTTGCGGGGCCGCGTCCGCCACGACGGCGGCCCCGGGCCGGACCAGGGCCGGCCAGGCGCGGTCTCCGGCGGCCTCGCGGAACAGGGCGGCGCCGTCGGGGGCGGCGAGCCAGGCGGCGAGATGCTCCGGACCCGGCCCGAACGGCATCGCCGCCAGCACCGCCATGGCCGGGGACAGCGTCCAGGCCGGGACGAGGGCCGACTCGGCGGGGCTGCCGGCCGGCACCGGGACCAGGCGCAGACGGCCCTCCGTCGCCGCGGCCAGCCGACGGGCCAACAGGGCGGCGGCGTCGGGGTCGGCGGAGGCCAGGCACCATTCGGCGAGGCCGCGCGACAATGCGGGCAGGGGAAGCGCCGCGGCCAGGCCGGCCGCCGCCGTTCCGGTCATGAAGTCGCGCCGCCGCATGGCCCTCCGCCCCGTCAAGCGCCCCTCCCGAGGGGGCAGCGGGGGAACGGGGGCGGGCCGGGCGGGGTTCCGCCCGGCGGGGAGGTCTCAGTCCACGCCCTCGACCTCGGCTGCCGCGGCCTGCTCCGCCGTCATGCGGACCCAGCCGTCGCGGTCCAGCAGCTCCATCGGCTGGAACCGCGCCTTGTAGGCCATCTTGCGGCTGCCCTCGATCCAGTAGCCCAGGTAGACGTAGGGCAGGCCCACGGCGCGGGCGTCCTCCACCAGCGACAGGATCATGTGGGTGCCCAGGCTGCGCCGGGCGTCCGTCGGGTCGTAGAAGCTGTAGACGGCGGAATAGCCGTCGGCCAGCCTGTCGGTCAGCAGCCCGCCGTGCAGCCGGCCCTCGCGGTCGCGCAGCTCGAACACCAGCGTGTCGACGCGGCCCTCCTCGATCATGGCGGTGTAGTCCGCCATGCTCATCCGGCTCATGTCGCTGTCGCCGTGGCGGGCGTCCTGGTAGGCGGAGAAGACCCGGTACTGCTCCACCGTCGCCTGCGCCGGCACGCCGGTGAAGACTAGGTCGGCGTTCGCCCTGGCGACCTTGCGCATGGTCCGGTTCGGCTGGAACTCCGCCACCGGGATGCGCACCGGCACGCAGGCGGCGCAGCCCGGGCAGACCGGCCGGTACACGATGTCGTGGCTGCGGCGGAAGCCGGCGCGCGACAGGGTGGAGTTGACCTCCGTCGCCTGCTGGCCGGTCAGGCGGGTGAACAGCTTGCGCTCCACCCGGCCCGGCAGGTAGGGGCAGGGCATGGGGCCGGAGCGGAAGAACTGCTGCAGCGGCCGGTAGGGGGGCGGGATGACGCTCATGCGCGGCCCCCCGATGCGAATGGGGCCCCTCGGCGGGGGAGGCGCGGCGTCTGACGGTCGCGACCGGTCGGGTGCGTCATGCGGTCCCTTGGCAGTTCCAGTACCCCGGGCGCCGCCGCTTGGCCGGACGGACGCCCCCGAACATTAGCATTCCCGCGCCGGCCTTGGCGACCGGCGCGCATCAGCGGTTGACCACGACGGTCCCGGCCAGCAGGTCGTGCAGCGTGCGCTTGCGCTCCGCCACCAGCGACACCAGCAGGATCAGCGCCGAGGTCAGGGCCACCGACAGGTAGAACAACGCCGTCTGCAGGAAGGCCCGGACCATGTCGGGCCGCCCTCCGTCGTGGGTACGCACCTCGATCCCCATCATCCGCATGCCGACGGTGGCGGAGCGGCCGCCGCCGATCAGCAGCGTGTGGTAGGCGAGCGGCACCGCCGCCAGCAGCGGCGCCAGGACCGGCGTCAGCAGCCCCAGACTGAGCAGGCCCAGCAGCGCGAAGACCAGCACCACGGGCAGCGACAGGACGGCGATGATGATGAGGTCGATCACGTAGGCGACCATGCGCTTGACGCGCACGCCCTCCAGCCTGGCGTCCTCTCCGATGCGGCCATAGGCCTCGTCGCGGATCATTCCCGTCCTCCCTCAGCGTCCCGGGGCGGCGGCGCCGCCGTCGGCGGGGGCCTGCCCGTCCAGCCCGCCCAGCGGCTGCTCGCGCAGCAGCACGATGCTGACCCGCCGGTTGCGGGGCGAGTTGGGCTCGCCCGGGAACAGATGGTCACGGTCGGCCTTGCCGACCACGGTCAGGAAGCGCGCCTCGTCTATGCCGCTGGCGACGAGCGCCCGGCGGCTGGCGTTGGCCCGCTCGGTGGAGAGTTCCCAGTTGCCGTAGCTGGGGTTGGCGCCGGAGAAGGGGATGCCGTCGGTGTGGCCGCTGACCGACAGCTTGTTCGGCAGCTTCGACACCGCCTGCGCCACCAGCGCCATCAGCTGCGAGGTCTGCGGGAACATCTTGGCGCTGCCGGCGGGGAACATCGAGTACCCCTCCTGGTCCACGATCTGGATGCGCAGCCCCTCCGGCGTCTGGTCGACGATGAGGTTCTGGGCGAGGTCCTTCAGCTCCGGCACCTGCTGGATCGCCTGGCGCAGCTCCTCCGCCGCCTCCTGGAACTGCTGCGCCTCGTACTCCGCCAGCGCCTCCTGCAGCTCCTGCGCGTCCACCTCGCCGTCGCCGTTGGCGTCCACCTCGGTCTTGCCGCCCAGCCGGTCCAGGTCGGCGATGCCGCCGGACAGCTCGGCGCTGGTCAGCCCGCCCTTCTGGTCGCCCATGGAGGGGCCGCCGGCGTTCTCCTGGTCGGTGTTGCCCAGCTTGTCCTTGGTGCCGTCGGGGCGGCCGCGGGCGCTGTACTTGAAATCGTCGACCTGCTCGGCCGCGTTGGCGGCGGCGGGCAGGGAGGGGACGGGCACGGTCAGCTGCGGGGGCGAGCTCTGGTTGTTCAGCGCCCCGTCCACGGTGATGGTCTGGCCGCCCAGCACGCCGCCGGCGCCGCTCTCCTGCTTGGACGGGCTGGCCGGGCTGAAATAGTCGGCGATGCCCAGCTTCTGCTCCGACGTGGTGACGTTCAGCAGCCACAGCAGCAGGAAGAACGCCATCATGGCCGTCACGAAGTCGGCATAGGCCACCTTCCAGGCGCCGCCGTGATGGCCCTCGCCCCCCTTGACGATCTTCTTGATGATGATGGGGGCCTGGTTCTTGCCGCCGCCCGCGTTGCTCGCCACGGGACCACCTTCCGCTAACCCGTAAGCGAGTTTACCCAAGGGATAGTGCGGCGCGAAAGGGATATTCGTCGGCCGGGCGCGCCTTCGCCACGGTGCGTTGCCGCCAAGCCGCTTGCGCCGCCGCCGCCCCTGGGCTAACCCGGAGGCCCGCACCCCGACCCGGAGCCGGCCAGCCCATGACGTTCGACCCGCGCGCCTTCCGCGATGCGCTCGGCCGCTTCGCCACCGGCATCGCCGTCGCGACGACGCGGGACGGGGAGGGGGCGCCGGTCGGCGTTACCGTGAACTCGGTCACCTCGGTCTCGCTGGAGCCGCCGCTGGTGCTGTTCTGCCTGGACCGCGCCGCCAACACCCTGCCGGCCTTCGAGGCGGCGCCCGGCTTCGCGCTGAACATCCTGGAGGAGGGGCAGCAGGACCTTTCCATCCGCTTCTCCCTGTTCCACGCCCCCGACCGCTGGGACGGGGTGGCGCGCGAGGCATGGGAGACCGGCAGCCCCATCCTGGAGGGCTGCCTCGCCAGCCTGGAGTGCGTGCGCCACGCCGTCTACGACGGCGGCGACCACGTGATCCTGGTCGGCCGCGTCGTGCGGCTGGTGGCGCGGGAGGACGGAAGGCCGCTGCTCTACTGGCGCGGGGCCTACGGGCGCATCGGGTAGGCGGCCGCTAGAGGTCGCCCAACCCAAGCGCGACGGCGGCGCCCAGCACGCCCCCCAGGGCGGTGAAGCCGCTGCCCGTCCAGTAGATCGCGAAGTCGGCGGACTGCAGCAGCACGTCGTCGCGCCCGTCGCCGTCGAGGTCGCCGGCGCCGCCGACGGTCCAGCCGTCGGTCAGCCGGAGGAAGTCGTGGAAGCCCTGGGCGCCGCCCGCGGCCTCCCAGAACAGCAGCGTCCGGTCCTCCGCGTTGAACAGCAGCAGATCGTCGGCGGCACCCCCGACGAAGTCGCCGACCGCCTCCACCCGCCATTGCGGTCCCAGGCTGAGGAGGTCGGAGAAGCTGCCGGCCTGCCAGGCGAGAAGTCCGCCGCCGCCGTCCCGGAACAGCACGTCGTCGCGGCCGTCGGCGTCGAGGTCGCCGGTCGCCACCACGGAGAAACCCGGGTCCAGGCGCAGGAACAATTGTGTCTGGCCGGCCGCCGGGTCGTGGAAGCGCAGCTCGCCCGTGGCGGCATGGTGCAGCAGCAGGTCGGCGCGGGGCGACCCGGTGAACTGCCCGGCCCCGATCGGCCTGAATCCGTCCAGGGTGCCCAGCAGGGTGAATCCGTCCGCGCCCAGCCGCGGGTCCCAGAGCAGGTGCCGGCCGTCGGCCAGCGCCAGCGCCAGGTCGCTCCGCCCGTCGCCGGAGAAATCGGCGATGGCGGTGACCGAGGTGCCGGCGTCCAGGGTGAGCAGCGGGGTGAAGCCCAGCACGTTGCGCGCCGGCTCCCAGGCCAGCAGCGCGCCCGACGCGTTGCGCACGAAGATGTCCGCCGGGCCGGTGCCAATGCCGCCGTCGGCGAAGCGCAGGAATTCCACCCCGGTCAGGACGTCCGTCCCCTCCGGACCCTCGACGCGGAAGCCGTCGCCGGTGCGGGCGACCGCGTAGTCCGCCCGCGCGCCCGAGAAGACGGCCGTGTCGCTGCCCAGCCCGCCGCCGATCGCGTCGTCGCCGGCTCCGCCCGTCAGCGTGTCGTCGCCCGCGCCGCCCTCCAGCGTGTCGTCGCCGGCGCCGCCGCCCAGCCGCTCGGCGCCGAGGTCGCCGGACAGGCGGTTGGCGGCCGCGTTGCCGGTCAGGCTGCCGCCCAGGATGCCCTCGATCCGGCCGATCTCGGCATTGTCGGGCAGCACGTGGTCGCCGGCCTGGCGGTAGACGACCGTGTCGGTTCCCTGGCCCGCCGCCTCGACGATGGTCGGCATCACCGCGATGAAGAACTGGCCGCCGACTATGTAGTGGTCGTCCCCGGCGCCGCCCTCCAGCCGGTCGCCGGGGCTGGCGGCGGCGTTGCCGCTGGTCAGGCTCTCCATCGTGTCGTTGCCGGCGCCGCCGACGAAGACGTCGTCGCTGCCGGCCGCCTGGTTGCGGTCCCGGAAGCTGTCGGCGAAGGCGGTGCCGACGACCCGGTTGATGTTGATGATGGTGTCGGCCGTGGCGGCGCCGGCCAGGCGGGCGCTGCCGATCATGTAGGAATGGCCGATGGTGCCGTCGTGGTTGACGGCGTCGGGGGTGCTGACCGTCTCGAACGCGTCGCCGAGCTCGACCGTCAGGGCCGAGGCGGCGGCGCTGTAGTCCGCGGTGTCGGACCCGACGGCCGAGGCGAAGTGGCCGCCCACGATCGTGTCGCCGTCGCCGGTGGCGATGAAGTGGTCGCTGCCGTAGGAACCCTCCAGCCGGTCGGCGCCGGCGCCGCCGGCCAGCGTGTCGTTGCCGAAATTGCCCTGGAGCCGGTCGTCGCCGTCGCCGCCCGACAGGCTGTCGTCGTCGAGGCCGCCGTCCAGCGTGTCGGCGCCGGCCCCGCCGTCCAGCGTGTCGTCGCCGCTGCGGGCCGAGAGGAGGTCGGCGCCGGCGTTTCCCCGCATGGCGTCGCGCAGCCCGGTGCCGATCACCGTGTCGGCCGCGTCCGCCCCGGCATGGCTGTAGACCCAGCTTGTCCGGTCCAGGCCGCGCTGCAACCCGGCGGCATAGGCCTGCTCCGCCGCGTCGGTCCCGTAGATGTGGCGCAGGGCCTGGAGGTCCAGGTCGCGCATCGCGGTGGGGAAGGGGCCGCCGCCCACCGCCTCCTTCATGACGGTGACGGCGAGGTCGTCGTCGGCGGCGGTGAAGCCGCCGGTGCCGATCTTCGGATGCTGCAGGCCCAGCGCGTGGCCGATCTCGTGCAGCAGCACGGCATGGGCCTGGGTCCCGGGCGCGAAGTCGGAATTCGCGTAGTAGCGGGAGCTGATGAAGACGTCGCCGGCGACGCCGTGGTGGCTGTGCTGGACCGGGGACGCCTCGAAGTCCACGGCGAACCCGCCGTCGACGGCCGGGAGGTAGGCGTAGCCGCCCAGGCGCTCGGCCATCATGTCCATGGAGAAGCGCAGCTCGCCCCCGACGGCGTCCGGCACCTCCACAAAGGTGATGCCGGTGGCGCCGGCGATCAGGTCCAGCGCCGCGCGCACCGCCGACCGCTGCGCCGCGGTCATGGGGGAGAAGCCGCCGATCGGCTCCGCCTCCGGGTTCTCCGCGAAGAACGCGGCGGAGTAGTCGGCCGGCAGGGCGTCGGGGAAGCTGTAGGTCAGGATGACCGGCGTGCCGAGCGGCGCGCTCGGGAAGTTCTGCGCCCCCTCGTTCCAGGACAGCCCGCACCAGAGGGCCATGAACTTCTCGAAAGGCCCGGTCGGGGGCGGCAGGTCGGGCAGCACCGTGTCGGAATGCGCCGGCTCCCCACCGACCACCGCACCCTCGGGCGCGTGTCCGTGCCCGAACTCATAACCGGCAAGGCGCACCTGCGCCCGGCCCGTCACCGCAGGCTCCCCCTCCAAAGGCATTCATCCCCCCGTCCGATGCCGATTCCGGAAGAATAGGACGCCCGTCCGATGGAGGTAACCGAAATTCCTGCGGGTGGCCCCCGGTGCGCACGGGCACCGCGGGGCCGCCGTGCCTCAGGCCATGTTGATCATGATCGTCTTCTTGTGGGTGAAGTGCTCCAGCATGGCTTCCAGGCTGGCCTCCTTGCCGAGGCCTGAGGACTTGATGCCGCCGTAGGAGATGTTGGGCTGCACGACGAGGTTCTGGTTGACCTGCACCAGCCCGGCCTCCAGCCGCTGGGTGGCGTCCATGGCCTTCTTCAGGTCGTTGGTCCAGATGGTGGCGGCCAGGCCGTACTCGGTGTCGTTGGCCTGGGCGATCACGTCCTCGAAGTCGTCGAAGCGGATGATGCAGGTCACCGGCCCGAAGATCTCCTCCCGCGCCAGGCGGCTCTCGTTGGTCAGCCCGGTGAAGATCACCGGCCGCACGTACAGCCCCTTGGCCAGGGACGGGTCCTCAGGCAGGGCGGAGCAGGTGTGGGCGGTGCCGCCCTCGCGGATGCCGGCCTCGATGTAGCCCTTCACCCGCTCGAACTGCTGGGGAGAGACGATGGTGCCGATGTCGGTCTTCTCGTCCATCGGGTCGCCCATGACCATGGCGTCGACCTTGGCCTTCAGGCGGCCGACGAACTCGTCATGGACGGAGGAGTGGACGAAGATGCGGCTGGCGGCGGTGCAGCTCTGGCCCTGGCGGGTGAAGCGCATGCCGACCACGGCGCCGGCCACCGCCTTGTCCAGGTCGGCGTCGTCCATGACGATCATCGGGCTCTTGCCGCCCAGCTCCAGCGTGACCGGGATCAGCTTCTCGGCCGCGGTGCGGTAGACGATGCGCCCCGTCTCGACCGAGCCGGTGAAGGTGATCTTGCCGACCTTCGGGTGCGCCACCAGCGGGGCGCCGCACTCCGGCCCCATGCCGGACAGCATGTTGAACAGGCCCGGCGGCAGGATGCCGTTCAGGATCTGGCAGACGCGCAGGACCGTGAACGGCGCCTCCTCCGCCGACTTCACGATGACGGCGTTGCCCGCCACCAGGGCCGGGGCGATCTTCAGCGCCATCAGCAGCAGCGGCACGTTCCAGGGGATGATGGCGCCGACGACGCCGATCGGCTCGCGCTGGGTGATGGTCATGACGGTGGGGGAGAAGGGCACGTTCTCGCCCTTCAGCTCCGGCGCCAGCCCGCCGTAGAAGACGAAGCTGTCGGACAGCACGCCGGCCTCGATCCGGCTCTCGGTGCGCAGCGCCTTGCCGGTCTCCAGCGTGATGAGGCGCGCCAGCTCCTCCACATGGGCCTGCAGCGCGCGGCCGCACTCGGCGACCAGCCGGCCGCGCTCGCGCACCGGGCGCTTCGCCCATTCCTTCTGCGCCTTCACCGCGGCGGCGACGGCGCGGTCCACGTCGGCGGCCTCGCCGAAGGCGGCCCGGCCGACGACCTCGCCCTTGGCCGGGTTCACCACGTCGAAGGTCCGGCCCGAGGCGGCGGCCACGAGCTCGCCGCCGATCAGGTGCCGGCCCGACAGCTCCCTGGCCAGAGCATAGGGGTCGAGTACCGGGGTCAGGGGCTCGGTCGACATCGGGCGTCCTCTCCTAGGATTGCTTCTTGTCCGGGGCCCGGGCCTTGGCCGGCCCGGCCGTGTTGGGGGGACTTGTAGCAGGCGGCCCGGGCGCCGGAAACCCCGCCCTCCGGCATGCCTCCGCGGCGAGTCCGGACGGGCTCGGGACGGGGGCGGAGAGGTGGGTAACGAAATTGCGCGCGCTGTCGGGAACGCCTTGGAAACCAAGGGGCGGAGGCACCGGAAGAGGTGCTTCCATTCTTTCTTTCCGGCGGTCTTCCCAAGCGCCCCGGACCCGTCGCATAAGGATCGGAAAGGCAGCCGCCCGCCGTCCTGAGCGGCGGACGCGGCGCCGCACCCGAGACACCCCAGCACCGCCGGATCGCCCATGCTGCCGACCTATGCCGACGCCGCCGCCATGGTGGCCGCCCTGAAACCGGAAGACCCCGTCTACTGCTTCCGCCCGCACGTGCTGACCGAGAACGCGCGCCGCTTCGTGGCGGCGTTCCCGGGCGACGTGCTGTACGCGGTGAAGTGCAATCCGGAGGACCTGGTGCTGGACGCGCTGATCGCGGGCGGCATCCGGCACTTCGACACCGCCAGCCTGGTGGAGATCGAGACGGTGAAGGGGCGGATGGCGGACGCCGGCTGCTACTTCATGCACCCGGTCAAGCAGCGCGGCGCCATCCGCGCCGCCTATGGCCGGCACGGCGTGCGCCACTTCGTGGTGGACCACCCGGACGAGCTGGACAAGGTGGTGCAGGAGACCGACGGCGCCCGCGACGTGATCGCCGTGGTGCGCCTGGCGACCGCGCGGGGGGCGGCCGTCTACGATCTCGGCGGCAAGTTCGGCACGACGGTGGAGCTGGGGGCGGAGCTGCTGCGCAAGGCGGCGGGGCTGGGGCTCAAGTCCGGCATCTCCTTCCACGTGGGCTCGCAGTGCCTGATGCCCAGCTCCTACGCCGCCGCCCGGCGGCTGGTGGGGGAGTGCTTCGAGGCGGCGGGGACGGAGCCGGCGGTCATCGACGTGGGCGGCGGCTTCCCCACCCACTATGTCGGGTCCGAGCCGCC
>DASPKT010000190.1:0-28917 GCA_035627915.1 Azospirillaceae bacterium | reverse complement strand
GACGGGCGGGAGGACCCGCGGCGGCTGCGGCTGGGCTACGACCCCGCCTGGTTCGAGGGGGAGGACGCCACCGAGGTGGACCGCGCGGCGCTGGAGGCGGCGCGGCGGCTGGGCTTCACCCTGCAGGAGGTGCGGCTGCCCGACCTGCCCGTGGGCACGCTGGCCACCATCCTGGAGGCGGAGGCGTCCGCCGCCTTCGAGGATCTGACGCTGAGCGACCGGGACCAGCAGTTGCGCTGGCAGGCCGACGAGGCTTGGCCCAACACCTGGCGCCGCGCCCGCTTCCTGCCCGCCGTCGACCTCATCAACGCCGAGCGCGTGCGCCGCCGGGTGATGGAGGCGATGGACGCGCTGTTCGGGCAGGCGGACGTGCTGATCGGCCCCAACTTCGCCGGACGTTTGCTGCTGGCGACCAACGCCACAGGCCACCCGCAGCTGACGCTGCGCGCAGGCTTCCGGGAGCAGGCGACGCGCCCCACCGCCTTCGGCCCGCTGGACCCGTCGGTGGCCTCCGCCCGGGTGCCGCACAACATCAGCCTCTGGTCGCCCCTGTTCGAGGAGCGCCGGCTGCTGGCCGTGGGCCACGCGCTGGAGCAGGCGCTGGGCGCTTGGCGGGAGCGGCCGGAGATGGCGGCCTGAGGGGCGGGAACCCTACATTGGAAAGACGAGAGCGGAACCATTTCCAGTTATCGCATTCGCCATAGACCAGCGGCTCTAAATCATTCCCGATCTACACGTAAGATCGGCTAGCAACAGGGAAAATATGGGGAATTAAATGCGCGCGCCGGTCCCTTATATGGCCTGGAGCGGTTCCGCATCATTGCGGCACCCACCCGGTCCGGCGGCCATTCCTTATCGCCGGAGCGATCCCGAGGAGGTCCAGGACAGATGTGCGGAATCGCCGGCGAGGTCCGGTTCAGGAGGAACGAGGCGCCGTCGCTGGCGGCGCTCCAGGCCATGTGCGACGGCATGGCGTCCCGCGGGCCCGACGGGCACGGCGCCGCCGCCCACGGAAGGGTCGCCTTCGGCCACCGCCGGCTCAGCATCATCGACCTGTCGGAGGCGGCGCAGCAGCCCATGGTCGATCCCGCCCTGGGCCTGACCCTGGTCTTCAACGGCTGCCTCTACAACCACCGGGAACTGAGGGCCGAGCTGGAGGGCAAGGGTTACCGGTTCTTCTCCACCGGCGACACGGAGGTCCTGCTGAAGGCCTATCATGCCTGGGGCGAGGACTGCGTGAAGCGCTTCCTCGGCATGTTCGCCTTCGCCATCCACGAGCGCGACAGCGGCCGCGTCGTGCTGGCGCGCGACCGGCTGGGCATCAAGCCGCTCTACTACGCGGAAACGGGCGGCGCCTTCCGCTTCGCCTCCTCGCTGCCGGCGATCCTGGCGGCGGGCGGGGTGGACACCGCCATCGACCCGGTCGCGCTCTACCACTACATGAGCTTCCACGCGGTGGTGCCGGCGCCGCGCACCATCCTGAACGGCGTGCGCAAGCTTCCGCCGGCCACGGTCCTCAGGCTGGAGCCGGACGGGACCCGGCGCGAGACGCGCTACTGGGAGGTCGCCTACGGCCCCCGCGACGGCGACGCCCGCAAATCCGCGGAGGACTGGCAGGAGGAGGTGCTGGACAGCCTGCGCACCGCCGTGCGGCGCCGGCTGGTCGCGGACGTGCCGGTGGGCGTGCTGCTGTCCGGCGGGCTCGACAGCTCCCTCATCACCGCGCTGCTGGCGGAGGAGGGGCAGAGCGGCCTGAAGACCTTCTCCATCGGGTTCGAGAGCGTCGGCGACGAGCGCGGGGACGAGTTCCAGTACTCCGACATCATCGCGGAGCATTTCGGCACCGACCACCACAAGCTGTTCATCGACAGCCGCCGCGCCCTGCCCGAACTCCAGGGCTGCGTGCGCGCCATGTCGGAGCCGATGGTCAGCCACGACAACATCGGCTTCTACCTGCTGTCGCAGGAGGTCTCCCGCCACGTCAAGGTCGTGCAGTCCGGCCAGGGGGCGGACGAGGTGTTCGGCGGCTACCACTGGTACCCGCCGCTGCTGGACAGCAACGACCCGGTGGAGTCCTACGCCCGCGTCTTCTTCGACCGCGACCTCGCGGAGATGCGCCGGGCGCTCAGCCCCGGGCTGGCGGAGGAGGACCACGCCACCGCCTTCGTCGCCGACCATTTCGCGGGCCCGGGGGCCGAGCGCGCGGTGGACAAGGCCCTGCGGCTCGACACCACGGTCATGCTGGTCGACGACCCCGTGAAGCGGGTCGACAACATGACCATGGCCTGGGGCCTGGAGGCGCGCGTCCCCTTCCTCGACCATGAGCTGGTGGAGCTGGCCGCCCGCGTCCCGGCCGAGCTGAAGGTGGGCGGCGGCGGCAAGTACGTGCTGAAGGAGGCGGCGCGCCGCGTGGTCCCGGCGGCGGTCATCGACCGGCCCAAGGGCTATTTCCCCGTCCCGGCGCTGAAGTACCTGCGGGGGCCCTTCCTGGAGCATGTGCGCGACCTCGTGACCGGCGGGACGGCCAGGGCCCGCGGGCTGTTCCGGCAGGACTATGTGGAGGACCTGCTGGCCGAGCCCGAGCGGCACCTGACGCCGCTGCGCGGCTCCAAGCTCTGGCAGGTGGCGCTGCTGGAGTCCTGGCTGCAGGAGCACCGCATCTCCTGAGTTTTCCTCCCCGCCCGGGCGGGCGGGGCCTGGGTTTTCCACCCCGCCCGGGGCGGCGGGGCTTGATGGGGGAGAGAACGCCTATGGGAACCATCCTGCGCGGCTACCAATTCCGCACCGACGGCGCCGCGGCGCATGCGCTGGACCTGGCGCGGGGCACGCCGGTCGACGCCGGCGAGCCCGCCACCGCCGCCGTGGTGGACTGCGGCTGGGGCCGGCTGATCTTCGCGCACACCTTCCCCGACGCCGCCGCGCTGGTGGAGGAGATGCGGCGGGAGCAGCAGGGCCGGCGCGACGTGGCGCTGTACCTGCAGGACCCGCACGTGGTGCTGGCCCAGGCGCCGCAGGAGCTGTTCCTCGACCCCAGCCACACCTACCGGCTGTGGCTGGACGGGTACGGCGGCGGCGGGCACGAGCCCGCCGGCTTCGCCGTCCGGCCGCTGGAGACCGCGCAGGAGGCGGAGGCCGCGCACCTGATCTATGCCCGCCGCCGCATGGTGCCGCCGCCGGCGGAGTTCCTGCACGCCACCCGCAACGACCCCGTGCTGCGCCATTTCGTGGCGGTCGCCCACGCCTCCGGCCAGGTGGTGGGCGTGGTGACCAGCGTCGACCACGCCCGCGCCTTCGACGACCCGGAGAACGGCGGCTCGCTCTGGGGGCTGGCGGTCTGCCCGCAGGCGGCCTTCCCCGGCATCGGCGAGGCGCTGGTGCGCCGCGTCGCCGACCATTTCAAGGGCCGCGGCCGGTCCTTCCTGGACCTCTCCGTCCTGCACGACAACTTCAACGCCATCGCGCTGTACGAGAAGCTGGGCTTCCAGCGCATCCCCGCCTTCGCGCTCAAGACCAAGAGCCCGATCAACGAGAGCCTGTTCATCGGCCCGCCCGCGGAGGACGAGGAGAAGCTGAACCCCTACGCCCGCATCATCATCCGCGAGGCGCGCCGCCGCGGCATCGGGGTGGAGGTGCAGGACGCCGAGGGCGGCTTCTTCTGCCTGACGCTGGGCGGCCGCTCCGTCGCCTGCCGGGAGAGCCTGTCGGAGCTGACCAGCGCCGTCGCCATGTCCCGCTGCGACGACAAGGCGGTGACCCGGCGCATCCTGGCCAAGCACGAGCTGGCGGTGCCCGACCAGGCCGTCTCCGACGGCGGCGCCGGCGACCTCTCCTTCCTGGCCCGGCACGGCCGCGTCGTGGTAAAGCCCGCCCGCGGCGAGCAGGGCCGCGGCATCACCGTGGACGTGCGCGACGAGGCGACGCTGGCCCGCGCCGTCGCCACCGCCCGCCAGCAGTGCGAGGTCGTGCTGCTGGAGCAGTTCTGCGAGGGGCAGGATCTGCGCATCATCGTCATCGGCGGCGAGGTGGTGGCGGCCGCCATCCGCACGCCGGCGGAGATCATCGGCGATGGCCGCCACACCGTGCGCGAGCTGATCGAGGCGCAGAGCCGGCGCCGCGCCGCAGCCACCGGGGGCGAGAGCCGCATCCCGCTGGACGCGGAGACGGAGCGCTGCATCGGCACCGCCGGCCGCACGCTGGACGACGTGCTGGCGGACGGCGAGGCGCTGAAGGTGCGCAAGACCGCCAACCTGCACACCGGCGGCACCATCCACGACGTCACCCCGCAGCTGCACCCGCACCTAGCCGAGGTGGCGGTGCGGGCCGCGCAGGTGCTGGGCATCCCGGTGGTCGGCTTCGACTTCCTGGTGCCCGACGTCTCCGGGCCCGACTACGTCATCATCGAGGCGAACGAGCGGCCCGGCCTCGCCAACCACGAACCGCAGCCGACCGCGGAACGCTTCGTCGACCTGCTGTTCCCGGGGACCCGCGGCGGGTTCTGAGCCCATGGACATCCGCGACCTCCAGATCGATCAGGTCTACCTGCGCGACCTGCTGTTCCAGCTGCTGGCGATCCCCAGCCCGACCGGCTTCACCGACGAGGCGGTGAAGTTCCTGCGCGACGAGCTGCAGCGCCTGGACATTGCCTACGACATGACCCGGCGGGGCGCCATCCGCGCCGTCCTGCCGGGCCGCCGCAGCACCCCCGACCGGGCGCTGGCGGCGCATGTCGACACGCTGGGCGCCCAGGTGAAGCGGCTGAAGGAGAACGGGCGGCTGGAGCTGGTGCCCATCGGCCACTGGTCCGCCCGCTTCGCCGAGGGGGCGCGCTGCACCCTGGTGACGGAGGCCGGCCGGCGCCGGGGCACCATCCTGCCCCTGAAGGCGTCGGGCCACACCTTCAACGAGGAGATCGACACCCAGCCGGTGGGCTGGCAACAGGTGGAGCTGCGCATCGACGAGCGCAGCGCGTCGCTGGCCGACCTGATGGCGCTGGGCGTGCACATCGGCGACTGCGTCGCCATCGACCCGCAGCCGGAGATGACCGACAGCGGCTTCGTCGTCTCCCGCCACCTGGACGACAAGGCCGGCGTCGCCATCATGCTGGCGGCGGCGCAGGCGGTGAAGCGGGAGGGGGTGGAGCTGCCGGTGGACGTCCACCTGCTGATCACCATCAGCGAGGAGGTGGGCTCCGGCGCCTCCACCGGGCTGCACCACGACGTGGCGGAGATGGTCACCATCGACAACGGCACCACCGCACCCGGCCAGAACTCCTCGGAGTTCGGGGTGACCATCGCCATGGCCGACATGACCGGCCCCTTCGACATGGCCCTGACACGCTCCCTCATCGGCCTCTGCCGGGAGTTCGGGGTGCCGCACCAGCGGGACATCTTCCGCTACTACCGGTGCGACAGCGCCGCCGCCATCGAGGCCGGCGTGGACATGCGCACCGCCCTGGTCTGCTTCGGCATCGACGCCTCGCACGGGTACGAGCGCATCCACTTCTCCTCCCTGGTCGACGTCGCCCGCCTGATCGCCCTCTACATGCAGAGCCCGCCGGAGGACGTGCAGTAGGGGCCCCCTTCCCCGACGCTCCGCGCCAGGTTAGCGTGACCGGAGATTGTCCGCCCGGCGCAGGGGGAGCGGGGAAATGGAGGAAGGCGGCTTCGTCCGCGACGTGGTTTTTGGCGACACGGTGGTCGTGCACCGTGGCGGGCGTACCACGGCGTACTGTGCGTTCTACTATGGGTTATGGACCTCGATACCGCCGGGGACGATCATCGCGAATCTGGTGCTGCCCGCACCGGTGGAGGCGGGCTACCCGCCGATCCCGTATATTGTCTGTCTCTGCGTCGGCGGCTTGATCCTGGCGGCCCTTTCCCTGCTCGCCGCCTTCGTCGTGAACCGCCATTCGGACGGGCGGGTCGCCATCGCTGTCAGGACTGGCGCCTTCCTGGTCCAGATCGTGTCGGCCGCCATGTTCGGGGGCTTGGTCATGGCCTTCACCCACCATGTCAGTACCGGATTCCGACAGATCGAGACTGGGCTCTGACCGCCGCCGCGTCTCAAACCCAGTACTTCGGGAAGGCCCGTCCGACCACGCGGTGGTAGAGCACGGCCGCGGCCACCAGCAGCAGCGAGCCCGCAAGCACGGGCGTCGCCAGGAACTCCCAGCCGGCACCGGACAGCATGACCAGGATCGGATCGGCGCCCGCCGGCGCGTGGGTGGTCCGGGTTGCCAGCATCAGCGCGACGGCGAGGCTCACCGCCAGGGCCAGCGTCCAGGGCGCCACGCCCAGCAGGCCGGCGACGGCGAGGCCCACGGCGCTGGCGACGAGGTGCCCCCCGACGATGCTGCGGGGCTGCGACAGCGGGCTGTCCGGCAGGGCGAAAGCCAGCACGCAACTGGCCCCGAAGGGCGCCATCAGAAGGGTGGTGCCGGCGAGGTCGGCCAGCGAGGCCAGGAGCAGCACCGCGGCGCCGGCCCCCAGGCCGGCCAGCAGGATGGCGCGGAACGCCGGAGCGGTCGGCGGGCGGGTGTCGGCGGCGCTCATCGCACACTCTCCCCCGAAACGTCCATGGCCCCCGAAGCGTTGGCCGCCCGCAGGCGGCGGTTCTCCTCCTCCAGCTCGGTCAGGCGGGCGCGCATCAGGCCCAGCGCGCCGGCCAGCTCCGCCTCCGTGTAGCGCGGGGTGATGTGCTGGGGGCAGTTCCACTCGATCGCCTCGACCGTGACCAGCATGCCCCGCTCCACCCGGGCCCGGTAGGTGGGGTCCTCAAGCCGGGACAGCAGCTCCGGCTCCCGCTCCGCCTCCACCACGCGCGCCCGGCCCCACAGCTTCAGCCGGCGGCGGTTCGGATAGTCCACCAGGATCAGGCTGACCCGCCCGTCCGCCTCGACGTTGCCGACGGACAGGTACTGCATGTTGCCGCGGAAGTCGGCGAAGCCGATGGTCTTCTCGTCCAGCACGCGCAGGAAGCCGGCCGGCCCGCCGCGATGCTGGGCGTAGGGCCAGCCGTTCTCCGCCACCGTCGCCATGTAGAAGGAATCGCGCCCGGCGATGAACTCCGCCTCGCGCGCGGTCAGGGTGTCGCGGGGGTCGTCGGCCTGCTCGAACTTCTCGTTGGCGGCGCGGGTGCCGTTGCGGGACTGCACGGCCTTGACGCTGGGGGTAAAGGCGATCTCGGCGAAGCGGCGGGGCATGGGCGTGCTCCTTCGGGCTGTGTCGTAGCGGCGCGTGCCGGACGGCGGTCCCGGCGGTTGAAGGGGCGGCGGGGCGCCGCGGTCCCGGGAAGCGGAGGATGACCCTTCCGGCTCCCTGGCGGAATTCGCGTCGGGCGGAATGGATTGTTCCGCCCGACGCAATGGCCCCCGCGCCCTGCGCCGATCCGCCACACCGTTTTGTATGGTGCGCGTCGACGCTGATAGCCATACATTAAGGCGGACACGAACCATACAAACGGAGGGCGTCATGACCACTTCCACACCGCTGGCGCAGACGCCCATGGGGCTCGGCATCCGGGGCCTCTGCCCGCGCTGCGGCAAGGGCTCGATCTTCGCCGGCTACCTGAAGCTGGCTCCCTGCTGCCGGGAATGCGGGCTGGACCTGTCCTTCGCCGACCCGGCGGACGGCCCGGCCTTCTTCGTGATGTCCATCGTCAGCTTCCCCATCGTGGGGCTCTGCATGTGGCTGGAGCTGTCGGTCGGCATGGCCCTGTGGCTGAACCTGCTGGTCACCAGCGGCCTTCTGGTGGCGGCCTCGCTGCTGCTGCTGCGGCCCTTCAAGGGCTGGCTGGTGTGCTCGCAGTACATCAACAAGGCCGAGGAGGCGCGGCTGGACCACGGCGACTGAGGGCACGCCCTCCTTGCAATTCGCGGGCAATCGCGCCATACAATCCATACACAGATTGCCCGGAACTGGGTCGAGGAGGACCGGTGGCGAGACGACGCGCGGAGGCGCAGTGGCGGCCGGTCATCGACGGGACGGCCCGCCCCATCTACCTGGCCCTGGCCGACGCGCTGGAGCGCGACGTCGCCGCCGGCCGCCTGCAGCCCGGCCAGACGCTGCCGACGCACCGTGCCCTGGCGACGGCGCTGGGGCTGGACCTCACCACCGTCACCCGGGCCTACGGCGAGGCGCGGCGGCGCGGGCTGGTGGGGGCGGCGACCGGCCGCGGTTCCTTCGTGGCGGAACATGCGGCACGCGCGGCCGGCCCCTCGAAGGTCGAGGTCGACCTGTCGATGAACCTGCCGCCGCACCCGCCCGCCGCCGGCATCGCCGAGCGGCTGGCCCGCACCGCGGCCTCCGTGCTGGGCCGGCCGGACCTGGCACGGCTGCTGAGCTACCACCCCAGCGCCGGGCTGGCGGAGGACCGGGAGGCCGGGGCCGCCTGGCTGGCGCCGCTGCTGCCGGGGCTGGCCCCGGACCGCGTGCTGGTGTCGGGCGGCGCCCAGGCGGCGCTGATGGCGCTCCTGAGCAGCCTGGCCGGGTCGGGCGACACGGTGCTGGCAGAGGAGTTCACCTATCCGGGGCTGAAGGCGGCGGCGGCGCAGATGGGCCTGCGGCTGGAGGGGCTGCCGATGGACGCGGAGGGGCTGCTGCCCGACGCGCTGGAGGACGCCTGCCGGCGCCTGTCGCCGCGCGCCCTCTACTGCGTGCCCACCATCCAGAACCCGACCGCCGGCACCCTGTCACCCGGCCGCCGCGCCGCCGTCGCCGCCATCGCCCGCGCCCACGGGCTGGCGATCGTCGAGGACGACGCCTACGGGCTGCTGCCCGCCGTCCCGCCGGCCCCCATCGCCTCGCTGGTGCCGGAGCTGACCTGGTACATCTCCACCCTGTCCAAGTGCCTGTTCCCCGGCCTCCGCATCGCCTACGTCGCGGCGCCGGACGAGCGGGCGGCGGCGCGGGCGCAGACGGCGCTGCGCGCCACCCTGCAGATGGCCCCGCCCCTGTCGGCCGCCATCGCCACCCGCTGGGTGCGCGACGGGTCCGCCGCCGCGGTGCTGGAGGCGGTGCGGGCGGAGGCGCGGGCGCGCCAGCACCTTGCCCGCGCGCACCTGCCGGCCGCCGCCGCCCACCCGGAGGGCCACCATCTCTGGCTGCGCCTGCCGCCCTCCTGGAGCGCCCCCGCCTTCGCCGACGAGGCGAGGCGCGCCGGCCTGTCGGTCGTCCCCGGCGCCGCCTTCGCCATCGGCGCGCCGCGCTGCGAGGCGGTGCGCCTGTCGCTGGGCGCGGCATCCGACCGCGCCGCGCTGGACCGGGCGCTGGCCCGGCTGGGCGCCCTGGCCGAGGAAGGCGCCGGCGCCCTGCTGCACATCGTCTAGGGCGTGACGTAGGCCAGCGGGTCGGGACCGATCAGCAGCGGGTGGGCGTAGAGCAGCGCCACCCAGGCGACGGTGCCGGCCGCCAGCGGCGGCAGCAGCCCGCCCAGGTCCGGCCGGACGCGCCCCGCCAGCACCGCCCGCAAGGGGACCCAGCCCACTTCCGCCAGCTCGGGCGGCAGGGCACGGGCGTTGCGCGCCAGGGAGAACAGCGCGATCAGCGCGAAGCCGGAGAAGACCACCAGCGCCCGCGCGTCCGACGCCGCAGCCACGTGCAGCAGCGCCCACAGCAGCATGCCGAGGCTGCCCGGCGTCGCCGTCAGGGTGAACAGGCCGGCCGGCATGGGCGCCCGCCGCCGCGCCATCAGCCGTCCCGCGACCAGGGCGAAGGCCAGCGGCATCAGCAGCACCGCCGCGCGCTTGGGCAGCAGCCCCGGCTCCAGCGGCGACAGCGCCGGCTCCGCCGCGGTCCAGGCCCAGCCCAGCAGCCCCAGCGCCACCAGCGACAGGACCGAGTGCGCCATCAGGTAGGGCCGCCGGCCGAGCCCGGCGACCAGCCGGTCGCGCGCGCCCGGCCACATCGGGACGAGGTGGCTGAGGACGACCAGGGCGGTGGCGGCGGCAAGGGCGAGCAAGGGCGGGTCTCCCGACCGGAACGGAGGCGCCCCTTGTCCCGCGGCGCGGGCTGCGTGCCAAGGCGTCCCGGTGCCGCACCCGGCCGGACGCCCCGGATCGCAGCCGCCGCCCGATCGTTGCCCTGGAAATATTGGTAGCATCCGGATTTCATTCCCGCCAGAGTAGCGCCTCTTCCAGGCTGACGGGTACTTCAATCAGATGCGGAATTTCATGCTCCGGACCTTCCGCCGGTTCTTCCCCTCGGCCTCCCGCATGACGTTCAACACACCCGCCAAGCTGCTCCTGGACGCGGCGGACCTGCCGGCGCGGCTGTTCTACCCGGAGTTCAGGAGGCTGCCGCCCAACCACATGCGGGTGCGGGTGGGCACCGGCGGGCGCTACCTCGCCAATCAGGTCTTCCATCTCCAGGAGCCCAGGAACTTCTGGCTCTTCGCCTTCTCGCGGGGGTTGGTCCGGCTGGACCACACGATCCTCGACATCGGCGTGGGCTGCGGGCGGTTCGCGGCCCACATCCGGGACTATGTGCAGGGCCCCAGCCGCTTCACCGGCAGCTACATCGGCGTCGACATCGATGCGGAGATGCTGGCGTGGTGCCGCCAGGCATTCCCGCCGGACCACTTCCGCTTCCACCTGTCGACCGACGCCAGCGCATCCTACAACCGGACGGCGCAGGCGCCCGGGCCCTACCGCGTCCCCGAACCGGACGGCTCCGTCGACTTCGTCATGGCGACGTCGCTCTTCACGCACCTGCTGGAGGCCGAGCTCGACAACTATCTCCGCGAGGCGGCGCGGCTGCTGCGGCCGGGTGGGCACCTGGCGGCACAGTTCTTCTGCCTCGACCATCCGCCCCCGACCTACGGCGGCCGTCACACGTTCAGCCACCGCGTCGGCAACGCCCACGTGGAGTCGCTGGCCCAGCCCGAGGCGGCGGTCGCATACCGGGAGGCCTTCCTGTTCGAGCGTGTCCGCGCCGCGGGCCTGGCGGACCCGGAACTCATGACCGGCGGCGGCGGCTGGCAGCCGCTCCTGCTGTGCCGCAAGCCCTGATCGGGCAGGACGGGCTGCCGCGGCGCCGGACCCGCGCCGGGCTTGCGGCCGGCAGGCGAGATCGGCAAAGATGCCCTCCACCGCAGCAAGGCATTCCCGGATGTTGACCGCGCGATCCTGGAACTATCCGCTGGCCCTGGCCGTCCGCCAGGCTACCCGGCAGTACTGGCTGCCGCAGCGCGTCCGGGAGAAGATGGCACGCGTGCTCTTCCACCCGTCCCGCCAAGTCACCCACCCCTTCCGCGTGCGGCTGGACAGGCTCGTCTACCGGGGGGATTTCCGGGAATACCTGGATTGGCGGGTTTTCTTCCTCGGGTCGTTCGAACGCGAGACGGTCAACCTCTGCCGCTTCCTGGCCGGCCATGTCCGGCACCGCGCTTTCCTCGACATCGGCGCCAACAAGGGCCTGTTCTCGCTCCTGCTGGCCGGGAGGTTCGACCGCGTGGTCGCCGTCGAACCGTTGTCCGGCAACATCGCGAAGATGGAGCTGGCGATGGCCGAGAACGGCATCCGCACCATCGAGATCGCGAGGTGCGCCCTCGGCGATGCTGACGGCATGGCTGAATTCACCCTGCCGCCAGCCGGGAACGAGGGGATCGGGTCGCTGGTCCCCGGACACGTGACCAATCCCAGCGGCACGACGCTCATCCCGGTGCGGCGCGGTGCTGCGCTGTGCGAGGAGCTGGAGCTGCGGCCCGGGCTGCTGAAGATCGACACCGAGGGCTATGAGGCGGCCGTGCTGCGCGGCCTTCTCCCGGTCCTCCGGCGTGACCGGCCGTTCCTGGTGATGGAGATCGGGGAAAGTTCCAAGGCCGCGCTGGCGGCCGGCGGTGGCGTCATGGCCCATCTGCCGGAGGACTATGTCCTGCTGGAGGTCGCCGAGGCCAGCACCGTGCGCGACTTCTTCCTGACGCCGCTGGCGGAGGAGGAGATGCTGGCCCGCACCATCAGCAACAACCTGGCCTGCCCGGGCGAACACCTGCCGCTGCTGGGACCGTACATCCGGCCAAGGCGGCGATGATCCGCCGGGGCGGCCCGCCGGGGCCGCGGAGGAGTTCCCGATGAAGAAGGCGGTGGCGGCGGCGCTCGAGGCGGTCGCGCCGGCGGCCATGATCCGGTACCGGCTCTGGAAGCGGCACGCCCATTACGAGAAGGAACTCTGGCTCGTGCCGCAATGGGCCCGCCGGGACTCCGTCGCGATCGACGTGGGGGGGAACGCCGGCATCTGGGCGCTGCAGCTGGCGCGCTTCGCCGGCCACGTCCATTCCTTTGAGCCGAACCCCTTGTGCCTGCGCCAGCTGCGTCGGCTGGCCGCGGGCAATGTCACCGTACACGACTGCGCGCTCTCGGACCGGGCGGGAGAGGCGACGCTGCGCTTCGATCCCGGCAACACCGGCATCGGCACCATCGAGGGTGCCAACCCGCTGGACCGGGTCGGGAACCCCGGCATCCGGGACGTTGTGGAACGCCGGGTGCCAGTCAGGACGCTCGACTCTTTCGCCTTCAACCGTGTCGCCTTCGTCAAGATCGACGTGGAGGGGCACGAGCTGCCGGTGCTGCAGGGTGCCGCCGACCTCATCCGCCGGTGCCGGCCGGTCCTCCTGGTGGAGATAGAGGAGCGCCACAATCCGGGAAGCTTCGCCCGGGTCGTCAGCTACCTGGAGGCGTTCGGCTACCGGTGCCACGCAGTCGACCCGCGGACCGGCGCCGTGGCGCCGTTCACCGGCCGGCCGCCGGCGGCGGCGGACCACGCGGCGCTGGTCGCCAGGGGCGCCTACGTCAACAACTTCATCTTCCTCAGCTGAGGGTACCGGCGGCCGCCGCACGGGGTGCGCGGGAGGCGTAGCCCTCGGGATGGCGCCGGCGCCAGTTCCAGGCGGTGGCGATGATCGTATCCAGATCGCTCAGGCGGGGCGACCAGCCCAGGTCCCTCACCATGAGCCCCGGGTCCGCCACCAGACTGGGGGGATCGCCGGGGCGGCGGGGCGATATCCGCGCCGGGATGGGATGGCCGGTGACGCGCCGCGCCGTCTCCAGCACGGAGCGCACCGAATGGCCGGTGCCGGTACCGACATTGTAGCGGCAGCTGCGGCGGTCCAGCAGGTCGAGGACCCGCAGATGGGCCCCGGCAACGTCGCAGACATGGATGTAGTCGCGGATACAGGTCCCGTCGGCGGTCGGGAAGTCGTCGCCGAAGATCTCCACCGCCCGGCGGCGCCCGGCGGCCACCTCGAGCAGGATGGGGATCAGATGGGTCTCCGGTGCATGGTCCTCTCCCATGTCCCCGTCGGGGTGCGCGCCGGCGACGTTCCCGTAGCGCAGGCACGCCGACCGGATGCCGGCGGCCGCCTCGGCCCAGGCCAGGGACCGCTCCAGGAAGGCCTTCCCTTCCCCGTACGGGCTGGCCGGCCGGATCGGCGCGGCCTCTCCGATCGGGTCGTCCCCGGCGGCCTCGAACAGGTTCATGGTGGATGACAGGACGAACCGCGTGACGCCATGCCGCGCGCAGGCGCGGATCAGGCGGATACCGCCGGTGGTGTTGCCCTCCAGATAGGGGAACGGGTCGCGCATGCTCTCGCCCACCAGCGAGCGGCCGGCAAGGTGCATGACCGCGTGGAAGCGGCACCGCGTGAACAGCCGGTCCAGCAGCGCCTCGTCCGCCACGTCGCCGATGACCAGCCCGGCCCCGCCGGGGACGGCAGCGGCATGCCCTTGGCTGAGGTCGTCCAGGACGGTGACGGCGAACCCCGCCTCCAGGAGCGCGCGCGCGACGTGGCTGCCGATGTACCCGGCGCCGCCGGTGACCAGAACGGGAAGCGGCGGCATCCCGGGCTGCCTCAGGCGGGGATCGCGACGGCGGCGGGCTTGGCCGAACGGCCGGCGGCGATCCGGTCGTATATCCAGGCGTAGGTCCGCTCCAGCCCGGTCGCCAGCGGGATTGAGGGTTCCCAGCCCAGCCGCTGCCGGATCAGGCCGTTGTCGCTGTTGCGGCCCCGCACCCCCTGGGGAGCCGAAAGATCGTACCGCCGATGCAGGCGCACGCCGGCGATCTCCTCGATGAGATCGACCAGCCGGTTGATGGTGACGAGTTCCGCCGAGCCGAGGTTCATGGGGACCTCGACGTCGCAGGCCATGATGTCCAGCGTCCCCTTCAGGCAATCGTCGATGTACATGAAGCTGCGGGTCTGCTCCCCGTCGCCCCAGATCTCGATCTCCCGCCGACCGGACAGCTTGGCCTCCGCGACCTTGCGGCAGATTGCCGCCGGCGCCTTTTCGCGGCCCCCGTCGTAGGTGCCGTGCGGCCCGTAGACGTTGTGGTAGCGTGCCACCCGGGTTTCCAGGCCGAAATCCTCGGTGAAGTGGCGGCACATGCGCTCGGAGAACAGCTTCTCCCAGCCATACCCGTCCTCCGGCATGGCGGGATAGGCGTCCTCCTCCCGGAGCGCCGTGACCCCGGGGGACGCCTGCTTCGCCGCGTTGTAGACGCAGGCGGACGAGCTGTAGAAATAGCGGGCGACGTCCTTCTCCCGGGCGGCCATCAGCAGGTGCGTGTTGATCAGCACCGACAGCATGCACTCCGCCTTGTGGTGCTCGATGAAACCCATGCCGCCCATGTCGGCGGCCAGGTTGAACACCTGGTCGACACCCGCGCAGGCCGCCCGGCAGGCATCGATCTCCCGCAGGTCCATCCGCAGGTTGTCGGCGCCGTCGTGCACCTGGAACCACTCCTCGCGCGGCTTGATGTCGACGGCGCGGACCGAGGCGCCCCGGCGCAGCAGCTCGCCCACCAGCCAGCCGCCGATGAAGCCGCCCGCGCCTGCCACCAGCACCCGCTTTCCCCGCATGCCCCCCCGCCTTCCTTCGGCCCTGGCAACCCTGCCGTCCATTCCCCAACCGCACGACAGCCTAGAGAATAGGATAAGTGTATTAACGCTTTCCGGTAGACTCGTAAGCCATAATTTTGCGAACTGGATATGACCAAAGGGTGAGGTTGGATCCCCCTGTCGAATGCGCGGAATGGCCTTCTTCCTGACTGCCACGGGCCGGATCGGCCGGTTCGCGGCGTCCCGGCCGCATACGGCCACGCTCCTGCCACCGCCTCTGCTGATGGCGCTGGCCCTGTCATCCTCCACGGTGCTGCTGGGGGTGACCCCCCAATGGAGGGAGATCCACGCGCTGCTGGTGCTGGCAGCGGCCGGCCTGGCGGTGCGGGGGGGCGGCGCCGTGCAGGACGCGCTGCGCGCCGGCCCGCTCCTGGCGCTGCTGGTAGTGCCGCCGGTCCTCAGCCTTGCCGCGAACGGACACGCCCCGGCCACGCTGGCCGGCCTATCCGTCGTCGCCGCCTATGCCTTCGTCGGTGCGCGCTGGCGCAGCGAGGCGGCCCTGCGCGCGCTCCTGGTGACGGCTGCCATCGCGAGTGCCGCCTGCGCCCTCTACATCCTGGGCGAAGCCGTGGCCGTCAAAGGGCCGGCATCCTACTGGAAGACGCGTGACCTGGGATTCAGCCCCCAGCTCTCGCACAACCACAACTATGTCGGCCTGCTGGCCCTCTGCGCCGCGGTCGGATCCCTGGGCTTTCGGAGGCGGGCGGCGGGATACGGCATGGCGGTCGGGGCGCTGGTCCTGGCAGTCGCCGTCACCTCCCGCGGCGCCGCCCTCGCCATCCTGGTCGGCCTGTCGGTACGGCTGGCGACGGAACCCGGACTCGCGGAGGCCCTGTGCCGTCGGCGGCGCCTGTTGCTGGCGGCCGGCATGGGGCTTGTCGCGTTGGCGATCGCGTTCCACGGGCTGGTCGTGGATGCCGCGTCGGACATGCTGCTTCTGGCCTCCGAACGCCGCGGGATGAACACCGGCTTCAGCCACCGCTCAGACCTATGGGTGATCGCCTGGTATCACTGGGAGGCCCATGCGTGGTTCGGCAAGGGCTGGGGCGTCGATCTCTTCGATCCGCACAACGCCGTGCTGGAGGTCGCGGTGCGCACCGGCGCCGTCGGCATCGCGGGATATGTCGTCTTCAACGTCGTCTGCCTCCGGCGGGCCGTCGCCGGTTTCCGGTCGCCCGACCGGTTCGCGGCCATGGCCGCCCTGGTCACCGTGGCCTCCTACACGGTCTACGGCATCTTCGAATCGCGGGCCGTGAGCGCGGGCAATCCCTTGTCCGCCCTGTTCCTCATCCTCGCCTTCGCCGCCGCCTCACGTCCTCCGGACCGCGTCCTCCAGCACGCGCCATAGGGCCTCGGCCGTGACGCGGATGTCGAGATGGCGCTCGGCGTAGGCGCGCCCCGCCGCCGCCATGCGGGCGAGGTCCGCCGGCCCCAGTGCCGCCGCCCGGCGGAGGGCCTCCGCGGCGCCTGCTGCGTCGGGAGGGAAGAGGAGCCCGAAGCCATCGGCCTCCGCGCGGTCCCACGCCAGATTGGAGGGCAGCAGCACGGGCCGGGCACAGGCGAGCGACTCGGCGACGACGTTGCCGAAGTTCTCCCGGAGGTCGCCCCCCTCCAGCCCGGACGGCAGCACCAGCATGTCCGAACGCGCAAGCTGCCGGCGCACCCCCTCGGCATCGAGGTAGGGATGCATCTCGACGGCGCCGCCGGCCCCTGCGACGGCAGCCATGACCGAGCGCGCATAGGGATCCGGGCCCGTGTCCACCGCGCCGCCCACGATCAGCAGGCGGTCGCGCGGGCCGCGCTGCCGGAGCCAGATGCCGAGGAAGGCGCCGATGCCCTTCTCGGGCGAGAGCCGCCCGACATAGCACAGGGTCAGGCCGCCGTCCGGCGTGCGCGGCGGAAGCGGCCGCCACGCGTCGAGATCCAGCCCGTTGCCGACGATGTGCCGCGGCACGCCGGGAACCAGCGCGTCCAGCCCCTCCAGCTCCAGCGCGCTGGTCAGGTGCAGCGCCCGGGCGCGGCGGAGCGCCGGCAGCGTCAGCAGCCGGTAGTACAGCCACTTCAGCGGCTTGCGCCGCCGGATGATCTCGACGTGCGCCGGCATCAGGCCGGCGTGCAGGCCCACCACCATGGGACGTCCGAGCGCGAGGCACGTGAGCTGCGCCAGGGTGGTCGGCCAAGTGCCGACGCCGTTGACATAGACCGCCTGCGCCTCCCGGCAGGAGGCGAAGACGGCGGCGACTGCCCCGGGCCCGAATCCGAAGCGGGGCCACTTCCAGGTGCGGTAGAGGCGCACCCCGACCGGGGGCGGCAGGCCGACCTGCCCCGCGGCCAGCGGCGCGCCGATCGAGGCGTCGCTGGCGCAGAGGACGAAACGACGGCCCGCCGCGCTCCAGGCGTGCGCCTGCCGGGCCGCGCATTCGGCGATTCCGCCGAACCCCTTGGCCGGGGCGACGTGGGTCGAAACCAGGGCGACGTCGAAGGGTGGTCGGTGCGCCATCGTCACGCCCCTGCCGCCGCGGCACGCGGGCGCGCCAGCAGCTCCCGGTAGATGTCGAGGATCCGCAGGCCATAGGCGTCCCAGCCGCCGATCGATCCGATCCGCGCCGCCGCTGCCGCGGACATGCGGTCCAGCAGGCCGGGTTCGGTGGCAAGCCGCACCAACCGCTCCGCGATCGCGCCGGGGTCCCGGGCCGGAACGATGAAGCCCTCCACCCCGTCGTCGAAGAGATCCTCGGCCCCAGCCTCGCGGGTGGCAACCACAGGACAGCCGCAGGCCAGCGCCTGGGCCTGGACCAGCGCCATTCCCTCCTCCAGGGAGGGCAGGACCAGCACGCTGGCCCGCGCCATCTCGCGCGCCAGCTCCGGCCTCGACAGGTGTCCCAGTACCTCCAGCCGCTCGACGGGGAACCGCTGCAGCAGCGCGCCGGTATGCCGTTGCGCGGTGCCGGCCAGCACCAGGGTGGCGCGGGGCAGCGCGGCTCGCCGGAAGCCCGCCAGCAGGTCGTGCAGCCCCTTGCGGACGTCCAGCTGCCCGGCGAACAGGACGCGGAAGTCCGGATCGCGTCCGGCCGTGCGCCCGAAGATCCTGACGTCGGCGCCGTAGGGCGCGACGGCCACACGGCTCGCCGGCACCCCGCGCGCCAGGAACGTCTCGCGGACGAAGCGGGTCGGCACGGTGATCATGTCGGCGGCGGCGTATTCCACCTCCTCGCGCTCGATCATGACGGGATCGACGCCCCGCCAGGGAAGGCCCAGCCGCTCATGCTCCTCGGCCAGCACCCGGTCCTGGTGCCGGATGTGGGTCGACCCGCGGTCGCAGACATAGGCGATACCGCGCCGCTTCGCCTCGCCGGCGGTGGCGACGCCGGCCCCGGACAGGACGCACACCAGGTCGCAATCCGGGAGCGTCCGCGCCACGTGCCGGTCATGCGCCACGTTGGCCGCACGGGCCCACCGCATCTCCAGCGTCCGGCGGAACCAGGCATGGCGGATCAGGGCCATGTAGGGCGCCTGCAGCCACGGGAAGGGACGGATCAGAGCCGGTGCGACGCCGGTATCCCCGAGCTTGAACCGCGGGTACCCGGTGTAGATTGCGGTAAGCGCGCCGGACCGCTCGAGTTGGCGCGCCAGATCGAAGCTGTGGAAGCGCCCGATGGTGGAAAGCACGACGCGCATGCTAGGGTCAGGGTCCGTTCTTTCGTAGTCCGTTGATAATGCCGACTCCTACCGCTTCCGACGATAAAGTTCTGCAGCGTCGCCCCGGGCGCCGCCGCCCGGCACTCGGGGGGCCGACCGAAGCATGAGGATGCTGCTCCTCGTCAGCGACGCCTTCGGGGGTTTCGGGGGCATCTCGCGGTTCAACCGCGACTTCGCGGCAGCGCTGTCGACCTGGCCCCGGCTTTCGGAGGCGGTGATCCTGCCCCGCCGCGCCGGCCTGGACGTCGGCGGGCTTCCGCCCGGCGTCCGCCAGCTGCCTCCCCCGGGAAGCAAGGCAGGCTACCTTGCCGCCGCCCTGCGCGAGGCGTGCGCCGGCTATGACATGGTGCTGTGCGGCCACATCAACCTGACCCCGGTCGCGGCGGCGGCGGCCCGCTTGGCGGGCCGGCGGGCGCGTCTGGGGCTGGTGATCCATGGGGTGGACGCCTGGACACCTCGCTGGAGGCCGGGCCTGGGCGCCGTCGACCTGGTCCTGTCGGTCAGCCGCTTCACCCTCGACCGGTTCGGCGGCTGGGCCGGGCCGGCGGCGGCCCACGGCGTGGTGATCCCGAACACGGCGGACTTCGCGACCTTCACGCCCGGCCCCCGCCCGGCCGCGCTCGCGGCGCGGTATGGGCTCGAGGACGCGGAGGTGGTGATGGGGCTTGCCCGCCTTGACCTCCACGACCGCGAAAAAGGCTTCGACGAGATGCTGGAGGCCCTGCCCGGTCTCGTCGAACGCCGCCCGCGCCTGCGATACATGCTCTGCGGCGACGGGACCGACCGCCCCAGGCTGCAGGCGAAGGCGCGCGCGCTCGGCATCGCCGACCGCGTGGTCTTCACCGGCCTGGTTCCTGAAGCGGAGAAGGCGGACCACTACCGCCTGGCCGACGCCTTCGTGCTGTGCGGCCGCCAGGAAGGCTTCGGCATCGTGCTGCTGGAGGCGATGGGGTGCGGCGTCCCGGTCGTGGCCTCCAGCCGCGACGCGTCGGCCGAGGCGGTGGGAGGGGGCCGCATGGGGGAGATCGCCGATCCCGACAACCCGGACTCCATCAGGGCCGCCGTGCTGCGTGCCCTCGACCGCAAGCGCCCCCACGTCCCGCCGGATCTGGTCGAGGCGTTCGGCCATGCCGCGTTCGCCCGCCGCCTTCACGCGGCACTCGACGGGCTGCTCGCCTAATCGAGCCCGACCGCGGCGCGCCGGGCGGCGACGGCGCGGGCCGCCGCGGTCCGCAGCGCCGACCCGCGCTCCGGCAGGAACTCGGCGATGGCCGCGGCCAGGCGCTCCTCGTTGGCGTAGCCGGAGCGCCAGGCGCGTCGGCAGCCGGCCCGGGCGATGGCGGCCCGCGCCGCCGGGTTCCGCGCGAGCCAGCCGGCGTGCGCGGCAGCCTCCTCCACCCCGTCGAAGAAGAGCGCCTCGCTCCCCTCCTCGAAGGCGGCGCGGTGGGCGTCCGACCGCTCCGCCAGAAGCAGCGTGCCGCAGCCCGCGATCTCGAAGCTCTTGTGCGCGGTGACGTCCCGATGCGCGTGCGTGATGAAGGCGAGGCAGGCGCCGGCGCTCCAGATCGCTTCGCGGTAGGCGTCGCCATAGACCGGCCCGGCGAGGCGGAGGCCCCCGCCGGCGAGCCCGGCATGCCGCTCCCGCCAGAGCGCCCCCCGTACCGAAACGGGCAGGCCGCGCGCCGCCAGGCCGGCGACGAAGGACGGCCGCCCGCCGTAGGGCGAGCCGATGTAGGCGAGCGGGACCGATGGCTCCAGCCCGGCCGGGGGCGGGTAGTGCGTCCAGGGATCGAAGGCCAGGGGCATCAGGACGACCGTCCCAGCGCCCCGGGCCCGGTAGTCCTCCAGTCCGGACGGCCGCGGGACGATGTTGACGGCGAACTCCGGGATGGACCGCCGGATCAGGCGCATGCCCGTCTCGCGCGGCAGCAGGTGGAACGGATTGTCGATGACGTAGTTCACCGTCGTCCGGCCGGCATGCCGCAGCCGCCGGATCGTTTCAGGGTAGACGAAGGTCGGCTTGTCGAACCACACCAGGCCCGGGTCGAAGGCGGCAGCCTGGGCCAGCAGGTCGCGGTTCAAGCCGGCCACCACCGGGCCCAGCTGCAGGCGCGCCCGCAGGCGGACCGCCGCCCAGCCCCCCGCCGTCGCGCAGGGCGCCGTGTCCATCCCGCGGACCTCGAAGCCGATCCGCTCCAGGGCCTGGAGCCGCTGCAGCCCGGTGCCGCCTGGCGTCAGGTCGCCGACATAAAGGAGCTTCATGGGCAGGCGGAGCGTTCCGGCGCCGGGATCGATGCAGCCATTGCGACGCTAGCGGGGCCCCACCTATAGTGCAAGCCTCCGCCGCCCACGGTACCGTTCCTGATGCCATCCTCCCGCAAGGTCGCTTTCCTGACGACCCATCCTGTCCAGTACCAGGCGCCATTGCTCCGCCGACTGTCCGAGGAACCGGACATCGACCTGACGGTCTTCTATGCCAGCGACGTCACCATCCGGAACCATGTCGATCCCGGGTTTGGCCGCGCCATCGCCTGGGACGTGCCGTTGCTGGAGGGGTATCGCAGCGAGTTCCTGCCGTCATGGGGCGCCACCGACGACATCACGCTGCTGCGGCCGTTCTCGCGCGGGCTCCGGCAGAGGCTGCGCGAGGGTGCCTTCGACACCCTCGCCATCCATTGCTACAGCCGGCCGCAGCACTGGTTTGCGGCGGCGACCGCAAAGGCGCTGGGGCTGCGCGTGCTTTTCCGCGACGAGGCGACGGAGATCAGCAAGCGGCGGGGAGGCACGAAGCGCGTGCTGAAGCGCGCCTTCTTCCGCACGCTGGACCGGATGACCGACGGCTGGCTGGCGATCGGCACGCTGAACGCCGCCTATTACCGCGCCCAGGGGATTCCCGACGCGAAGATCTTCATGACGCCTTATGCGGTGGACAACGCCTTCTTCCGGTCCGGCGCGCCCGGGGCGGGGCCGCGGATGCGGGCGGAGCTCGGCATTCCCGGCGGGGCGCCCGTCATCCTGTATGCCTCCAAGCTGCAGCGACGCAAGCATGCCGACCACCTGCTCGCCGCCTTCGCCCGGCTTCCCGCCCTGCCCGAGCCGCCGCACCTGGTGGTGGTTGGCGACGGGGAGCTGATGCCGGAGCTACGCGCGGCGGCCGCCGACGTCGCCAACGTCCATTTCCTGGGCTTCCGCGGCCAGCGGGAACTGCCGGCCTTCTATGCGATGTGCGACGTCTTCGTGCTCCCGTCCTCGTTCGAAACCTGGGGGCTGGTCGTCAACGAGGCCATGAACCTGGGAAAGGCCATCGTGGTGAGCGACCAGGTCGGCGCCGGCCATGACCTGGTGCGGCACGGCGAGAACGGCTTCGTCTTTCCGGTCGGCGACGTCACGGCCCTGGCCCGGGCGCTGGAGACGCTGTGCCGCGACCCCGCGCTGGCTGCCGCCATGGGGCGGCGCAGCCTGGAGATGGTTTCGGTCTGGGACTACGAGGCGGATGTCCGCGGGTTCCGCCAAGCTCTGGGGCTGGCGGCGTGACGTCGGCAGGCGCTTCCGGGCCGGGCCTGGGGCATCGTCTGCTCCGGGTGCTCGGCCACCAGCATTGGATCAGGCGGGGACGCGACCGGTTGCTGCGCCGGCTGGACAATCCGGAGGGCCACCCGCGGGTGCCGTTCACCGTCGACTTCTTCGGCCGGACCTATTCGGGCGACCTCGCGAACTTCATCGACTGGTCCGTCTATTATTACGGCTGTTACGCACGCAGCGAGATCCTGCTCCTGGGCGACCTGGTCCGCCACCTGCGGGCAACCGGCAGGCCGCGGATCACGGCCCTCGATGTCGGGGCCAATGTCGGCCACCACATGCTGTTCCTGTCGACGGTCGCGGACCATGTGATCGCCGTGGAGCCCTATGCCGAGGTGCGCGCCCAGGCGGCCGGCAAGATCGCGGCCAATGGGCTGCACAATGTCACGCTGCTGCCGGTCGGATTCGCCGCGGCGGACGCCGTCCTGTCCTTCGTCCCGCCGGCCGGCGAGAATAGCGGGACCGGCAGCTTCCACCACCCGGAGGGGACGGCGGGGACCATTCCGCTGCGCGTGCGGCGCGGCGACGATGCCCTGGCGGAGATCGCCGCGCCGCGGCTGGACCTGGTGAAGATCGACGTCGAAGGGTTCGAGCGGGACGTGCTGGCCGGCCTCGCCGGGCGCCTCGCGGCGGACCGGCCGGCCCTGCTGATGGAGCTGTCCACCGCGACCCGCACGGCGTTCGCCTCGGCGTCCGGGCTGCAGGAAGCCCTGCCGCCGGATTACGGACTCCACGCCGTGCGTGACCTTTCGGTGTCCGGCCCCTATGCCCTGGAGGCCTTCGACTTCCAGGGGACGGACGCGCTGCTCGCCCTGCCCCGGGAGGTGGCCGGCTTCGCCAGCCCAGGCCGGCGGCGCTCCTAGGTCTGCAGCACGCGCCGTTCCGTGCCCGCCAGGACCAGCGCGGTCAGGACGCCCGTCGCATAGGCCCCCGTATCGATGCCGATCCGGTTCGGCAGCAGTTCAGGGGCCTCGACGACCGTATGCCCGTGCACGACCACCTTTCCATGGTCGCGCGCGGAGCTGAGGAACGGCTCACGGATCCAGAGCAGATCCTCCAGAACCTGCCGGTCGAGCGCGCGCCCGGGACGCACGCCGGCATGGACGAACAGGTAGTCGCCCAGCTCCACCCTATGCTCCAGGGTGCGCAGGAAATGCCGGTGCGCTGCCGGCAGCGCGGCGTCCAGCCTGTCGCGCAGCGCTGCCCGCTTGGCCGGGCCGGGCGCCACCGAGGCCGCGACGCCGTAGCTGGCGAGCGTTTCCAGCCCGCCGAACTCCAGCCACGCGCCGCCGCCCTGGGGGTCCTCCAGGAAATGCAGCATCGACGCCTCGTGATTGCCCAGCAGAAACCGCTTGCGGAAGCCCGGCAGCGGGTCACCGGTCAGCAGGTCCAGGACGCTCCGGCTCTCCAGGCCGCGGTCGACGTAGTCCCCGATGAAGACCAGGTGCCGATCGGTACCCGGGGGCAGCGCCGCCGCGTCGGCCGCGATGGCTTCCAGCAACCCGTCGAGCAGCCGCCGCTCGCCATGGACGTCGCCGACCGCATAGACCACGGCGCCGTCGGGAACGCGCGCCGCCACGCCCGCCGCACGGGGGGAGACGGGGCCGAAGCCGAAACTTGTCAGGATTCTGGACCAGGACACCGCGCGACCCGATTGCTAGGATTAACCAGGATTGGCTATATGGACATACCCACCGCAGTCCACAATCCAGCCTGCCAACGCTTTCCGGAGTTGCGTCCCCTACCATGTGGATCCTACAGAAGGGCAGCGTCCTGCGCGCCTCCGCCACGATCCTGCTCCTCGGGGCGCTGGCCCTGACGGGCTGCCGCCAGACCGTCGGGAGCTTCCCGACCGAAGATGCGCCGATGAAGGTCATCGATCCGGCCGAGGGTTACCGAATCGAGCCGGGCAACCGGGTCCGCATCATCGTCTTCAACGAGCAGAACCTGTCGGGCGACTTCACGGTAGACCATACCGGCAACATCTCGCTCCCGCTCGTGGGCAGCATCCCGGCCAGCGGCGTCACGGCCAAGGTCCTGATGGAGCGCATCCAGGAGCGGCTGCGGCGCGAGAACTACATGCAGGAGCCGAACGTCGCGGTCGAGGTGCAGACCTTCCGCCCCTTCTACGTGCTGGGGGAGGTCCGCCAGCCCGGCGAGTTCCCCTACACCACGGGAGTGACGGTGCTGAGCGCCATCGCCCGTGCCGGCGGATACGACTACCGCGCCATGCAGAACGAGGTCGTGCTCGTCCGCCAGGTCGAGGGGGAGCAGAAGGAATTCCGCGCCACGGAGCGCACGCCTCTGCTGCCCGGCGACATCGTGAAGGTGATGGAGAAGCGCTTCTGATAAGGCGCCTCCCCCTCTGTGCCGGGCGACTGCCAGGCACGGAGCCGTCACCGGCGGCCGGGCGCGGCCGCGGAAACCCGCACCGATCTCCCTGATGCCGTCCGTGCATGCCGCCGGGGGCCGCATCCCCCTTGGCACCGCAGCCGGCGCGGAGGTCTAGCAGGTCCGTCCCCGCCGGAGGAGCCCATCCCCGGTGCGCTCCGGTCATGCGCGCGACCGGCCCCGGGGCCGCTGGTGCGATCCCCTGTTCCCGCCCGGCGGCGGCCGGGAGGAGGCGCGTTCCCGGACGGGACTTTCCGACCGGCCCGGCCGGCGCGGCAAAGGATCAGGTCGGGCTGCCCGTGCGGAAAGGATTGCCCTCGTTGACCGGGTTGTTCGGCACGTCGGGGTTGTTGGCGTTATTGTTCGGGTTGTTGGCGTTGTTGTTGTTCGCCGCCTGCGTCGGCAGCTGGTTGCCGGACGGGGTGACGGCGGCGTTGGCGCCGGCCGTTTCGGTCGGCGACTGCACGCGCGCGCTGGGAGGCACCTGCCCCGCCAGGATCTGAGATACCTGCGAGGCGTTGGTCGGGTTCGCCTGGGCGAGTGCCTGGGTGTTGCTGGCGACGTTCAGCGTCTGCACCACCGATTGCGTCGCGGCCGGCGCCGCGGCGGCGACCGTGTTGCTGGTGACCGCGGAATGGGCGTTCGCCATGACCTGGATCGCGGCGCTCGGAGCCACCTGGTAGACGGCGGGCGACGTCGCGACCTGGACCGTGGCGACGGCCATGGCGGCGACCGCCTGCGGCGCGGCCTGCTGGGCCTCCGGCGTCACGACGATGCGCGCGGCGGTCGTCACGACGGTCAGGGCCTGCTGCGGCTGGGTCTGGGTGACCTGCTGCGCCTGGATCGCCTGCACCGCCTGGGACGCCACCTGCACGGCGGCGGCCGGGTTGACGGCGAGGACCTTCTCCGCCGTCGACACCGCCGACGTCGCGACGTTGGCGATGACGGCGGCGTTGTTGGTGGCCTGCGCCACCTGCAGCGTCGCGGAGGCGAGGCTGGCCGCCTGGGCGGGTGCCGCCTGGATGGCGGGCGGCGCGACGAAGATGCGGGCGGCGGTGGTCACCACCGCCTGGGTCTGCTGCGGCGCGCTGGTCTGCACGGTGCTGCTGCGCACGGTCTCCACGGCGGCCGCCGCGACGGCGATGGCGGCCTGGGGATTGGTGTTCAGCAGCTGCTCCGCCGCGGCCACGACCTGGTTCGCCAGGTTGGCGGCCTGGGTGGCGTTGCCGCCGCTCAGCGTGTTGATCGCCTGGGTGACCTGCTGCCCGTTGCCGGTGGTGACCGCCGCTCGCAGCGCCGGCGGCAGCGCGGCCAGCGCGGTGTTGCCCTGCTGGGCATTGCCCTGGCGGGCGTTGCCTCCCTGCGCATTGCCCTGTTGCGCGAGCGCGGCCGGGGCCAGCGCGGCCAGGGTCAGCGCGATGGCGGCCGTCGCCGGGAGGAGTGCCGGAAGGGAACGGGAGACGCGGGGCATGATGGGACTCCAGGCGTCAGGCGCACCGTCCGCCGGGCGCCGCAGGGAACAAGCTTTGCGGGGATGATACCACCAAAGTTAGTGGGTTGGAACATGGGGGAGCTTTCCACCCGTATAGGTCATGTCACCGCGCGCGCCAGCACCGACTCGAACCGCGGCCCGATCCGGTCGATGTCGAAGGCCCCGGCGGCGTAGCGGCGCTGCGCCTCGGCCATCCGGGCCCGCAACGCCGGGTCGGCGCGCAGCCGGCGGGCGGCGGCGACGAAGCCCTCGACGTCCCCGGGGTCGGCACAGAGCCCCGCCCCTTCCCGCTCGACCAGCCGCCGCGCCAGGTTGGCGCGCGGCACCGAGGCCAGCAGCGGGCGCCCGGCGCAGAAATGGCTGTACACCCGGGACGGGACGCTCAGCGACCCCGCATAATCCTCCAGCAGCACCACCGCGACGTCGGCGGTCGCCAGCACCTCCGGCAGCCTCTCGAACGGCTGGAAGTCCAGCAGGACGAGGTTGTCCAGCCCGTCGCGCCGCCGTTCCTCCTCCAGCCGGGCTCGGCCGACGCCCTGGCTGACGACGACCACGCGCACCTCGGGGTCGTCCCGGAAGGCGCGGGCCAGGGCCGCGAGGTGGCCGGGATTGTGCTTGAGGCCCAGCGTCCCCGCGGTGAGGAAGACAAAGCGGCCGTCCAGCCCGTGCGCGCGGGACCAGGGATTGTCCCGGCCGACGGGGCGGATCTCGCCCAGGGGCGCCCAGTTCTCGATGATCTCGACCGGCACCCCGCCGGGGGAGATGCCGTGCGCCTCCAGGATCGGGACGAAGTCCTCCGAGATGGCGACGATTCCGGCGGCCCGGCGCATCGCCCCGAACTCCAGCCGGCGCACCAGCCCCCGCGCCAGCGACCGCACCGGTGCCGGCTTGCCGCGCAGGGCGGCGTCGACGCCCAGGGTGAAGATGTCCTGCACCCAGCAGACGAGCGGCACCCCGCCGGTCCTGAGCGCCGCCGCCAGCCGCGCCTGCACCGCCGGCGGCGCGTTGGCCGACAGCACCACGTCCGGACGGAAGGAGGCGGCGCGGCGGGCCAGGGCGGTGCCGAAGGCGCGCTCCTGAAGCCAGCGCCGCGCGAGATCGTACTTGGCGAAGGGACGGCCGAGACTTACCGGCTCGACCGCGAAGCCGGCCGGGTCGTCGGCCCGGCGCGCCAGCGCGCCGCGCGGCGTCTCCACGTCCCCGGAGAAGAGGTGCAGCACCGCATGCCCGCGCCCGGCCAGCCAGCGGCTGAGCTGCACCTGGAACGGGTGCCCGGCGTAGTCGTGGACCAGGATGCGGAAGGATGCCCGGGCGGTGTCGGTCATGGCGGCCTCAGGCGATGCAGCGGGCCAGCCTGGCCGCCCGCGCCTCCGCCGACGGCGGGAACCGCGCCAGCAGGGCGTCCGCGGCCGCCGCGACCTCGTCCGCGGAAATGTCGGCCAGGCAGGCGCGGTGGGCGCAGAAGCTCTGGTAGCAGGGGCTGCAGGCGATACTGGGCCGGCCGATCACGGTGCAGCTCGGAACGTCCAGCGGCAGCCAGGGATGCTGCGGTTCGAAGGCGGACGCGATCACGACGGTCGGCACGCCGACGGCCCGCGCCACGTGCATGGCGCCGGTGTCGAGCGCGACGACGACGTCGCTCATCGCGAACAGGGCGGCCAACTCCGCGACGCTGGTTCGGCCCACCAGGGACACCGTCGGCGACGCCGCCAGCCGGCGCACCGCCTCGGTCGCGCTCTCTCCCTCGGCCGTGCCGACGAAGATCGCCCGGGCGCCGTGACGCTCCGCCAGAAGGTCGACCACCCGCGCCATGCGGTCGGGATACCAGTCCTTCGTCTGCGTGCCGCTGGTCTGGGCGACAAGGACCGCCCGCGGTCGGGCGGGCTCCACGCCGCCCTCGGCGAGGAGGTGCCGCATGCGCTCGGCGGCGGCGGCATCGGCATGGACGGCGGGCTCGATGCCGGCGGCCGGCCCGCCCAGTACCGCGGCGACGCGCAGGTTGTTCTCGATCATGCTGGCCGCGAGGTCGAAGGCGACCGGGGCATCGAAGTGGCGGAGCGTGCCGGCCACGCCGTGCCCGCCGCGCCGCTCCGCCGGAACGGCGAGCGCCAGCATGCCCACCGACCGGCAGCGCGCGCTCAACGTCGTCAGGAGCCAATCGTAGGGCCCGCCCGCCTGACGCCGCAGCCGGCCGAGCGCCGCCAGCGGCCGGTTCCGCGGATGCGGCGTCACCAGGATGCGGTCTACCAGCGGGCTGTGGGCCAGCACGGCCGCGCTCAGCGGCGTCGCCGCGACATCGATCTCCGCGTCGGGCAGCGCCTGCCGCAGGGCGCGGAACAGGGGCGTCGCCACCACGGCGGTCCCCAGCTGCTCCTCGTAGCTCAGCACGAGAATCCGGGTCTGGCGCTGTCCGAGCGCCCGTCCGGTCCGGGACGCGCCCCCCAAGGCCCGCAGGGCGGGGACAGCCGCCCGATCCCACAACGCATCCCGCGCCCAATCCAGCATCAAGGCTCCCGCTCGCAACCGGCGGCATCATCCGAACGGGGTAACGGCCTGTCAACAAGGCCGCCGGCCGGGCCAAACTATATACCGGCCCGGCCCCTTGTTGCGCCCGCGCGGCCCGCCCTATAATCCTCCCATCGTGCCCGCTCCCGTCCCGCCCAGCCCGCCCCCGCCGGCGCCCGTTCCCACGGGGCACGGCCTGCGTACCCGGCTCGTCTCGGGAATGGCCATGCAGGGCACCAGCTTCGCGCTCTGGACCGGCCTGCAGATCCTGGCGGTTCCCGTCTTCGTCGGCTGCTGGGGTACGGCGCTCTACGGCGACTGGCTCGCCCTCATGGCGACGGCAGGCCTGCTGGCACTCCTCG
>DASPKT010000189.1:0-16759 GCA_035627915.1 Azospirillaceae bacterium | reverse complement strand
ACGACCGGCTGCTCGTTCAGCTGGCGGAGCGCGTCGGCGGCGCGGCCCAGCGCGGTGGAGACCTTGCCGTCGGGCTCCAGCGCGAACATCAGCACGGAGCGGCCGGTGACCTGGTAGGTGTCGCCCGTCTCGAACCGGCCGACGTCCTCGGCCTCGGGGATGTTGGTGTCCAACAGCAGGTGCCAGGTGCTGCCGCCCGCCACCTCGGGCAGGGTGAAGGGCACCATGTCGTGGTAGGAGTTCATGACCAGCAGCACGGTGGCGTCCATGCCGGGCCGGCGGATGCCGGTGGCCTGGGCGCGCCCGTCGATCAGCATGCCCAGGCAGTGGGCGTGGTCCTCGCCCCACTGCTCCTGCGCCATCTCCACCCCGGCGGGCGTCAGCCAGGTCACGTCCTTGACGTCCAGCTCCTCGTTGTACTCGCCGGTCAGGAAGCGGCCGCGGCGCAGGATGGGGAAGGACTGGCGCAGGGCGATCAGCCGGCGCACGAACTCGGTCAGCGAGCGGCCGCGCTCGTCGATGCCGGCCCAGTCCAGCCAGTTCAGCTCATTGTCCTGGCAGTAGGCGTTGTTGTTGCCGTGCTGGGTGCGGCCGAACTCGTCGCCGGCCAGGATCATCGGCGTGCCGCGCGACATCAGCAGGGTGGCCAAAAGGTTGCGCTTCTGCCGCTCGCGCAGGGCCAGGATGTCGGGGTCGTCGGTCGGCCCCTCCACCCCGTGGTTCCAGGACAGGTTGTGGGAGTGGCCGTCGCGGTTGTCCTCGCCGTTCGCCTCGTTGTGCTTGTCGTTGTAGGAGACGAGGTCGTGCAGGGTGAAGCCGTCGTGGGCGGTGATGAAGTTCACGCTGGCCCAGGGCTTGCGGCCGCGGCGGTTGAACATGTCGCCCGACCCGCTCATGCGCGTCGCCAGCTCCGGCAGCTTGCCCTCGTCGCCCTTCCAGTAGGCGCGGACATTGTCGCGGAACTTGTCGTTCCACTCCGCCCAGCCCGGGGGAAAGCCGCCGACCTGGTAGCCGCCGGGGCCGCAGTCCCAGGGCTCGGCGATCAGCTTCACCTGGGAGAGGACGGGGTCCTGCAGGCAGCTGTCCAGGAACCCGCCGCCCTCGTCGAAGCCGTAGGGCTCGCGCCCCAGGATCGTTGCAAGGTCGAAACGGAACCCGTCGACATGCATCTCCTGCACCCAGTAGCGCAGGCTGTCCGTCACCATCTGCAGCACGCGCGGGTGGCTGAGGTTCAGGGTGTTTCCGGTGCCGGTCTCGTTGATGTAATAGCGCTTCTCGTCCGGCATCAGACGGTAGTAGCTGGCGTTGTCGATGCCCTTGAAGCTGAGGGTGGGGCCGCGCTCGTTGCCCTCGGCGGTGTGGTTGTAAACGACATCAAGGATCACCTCGATCCCGGCGTCGTGCAGGTGGGCGACCATCTCCTTGAACTCGTCCAGCTTGCCGGTCGCGGAGTAGCGCGGCTCCGGCGCGAAGAAACCGATAGAGTTGTAGCCCCAGTAGTTCGCCAGCCCCTTGTCGACCAGGTGCTGGTCCTGGACGAAGGCGTGGACGGGCAGCAGCTCCACCGAGGTGACGCCCAGGCTCCTGATGTAGTCCACCACCTCCTTCACCGCGAGGCCGGCGTAGGTGCCGCGCAGCTCCGGCGGCACCGCCGGGTGCAGCTGGGTGAAGCCCTTCACGTGGGTCTCGTAGAAGATGGTCCGCTCCCACGGGATCGAGGGCGGGCGGTCGCGGCCCCAGGTGAAGGCCGGGTTGACGACGCGGCACTTCGGCATGAAGGGCGCGCTGTCGCGGTCGTCGAAGGAAAGGTCCAGCTCCGGGTCGCCCAGCCGGTAGCCGAAATGGGAGTCGTCCCAGCGGATGGAGCCCTCGATGCCCTTGGCGTAGGGGTCCAGCAGCAGCTTGTTGGGGTTGAAGCGGTGGCCGTTGGCGGGGTCGTAGGGGCCGTGGACCCGGTAGCCGTAGACGAGGCCCGGCCTGGCGTCCGGCAGGTAGCCGTGCCAGATCTCGTTGGTGTATTCCGGCAGCTCGATCCGCTCCAGCTCGGTCTCGCCGGCATCGTCGAAGATGCAGAGCTCGACCTTGGTGGCATGGGCGGAGAACAGGGCGAAGTTCACCCCCAGCCCGTCCCAGGTGGCCCCCAGGGGGTAAGGAAGCCCCTCGCTGACGCGCGACTTCCGCATGATCTGGGGGGCACCAATCTGGTCCATCGTCTCTCTCCCGCTTCGGCGACGGGGCATGAACAGGGCACGCCGCCCCTTGGTTGCACCGCGTCGTGCCGGCGACGCCAGGAACGCCGCCAGGAACGCCGCCGGGCCGGTCCTGTTGGGGCGCACGACGCCAAGAGCACCGGGAGACCAGAAGATGGAACGGCCGACCTTCGACCGCCTGCGCCGCAACCCCAACCTCGCCTTCGGCATCGGCATCGCCGCGACGGCGGCGGCGCTGCTGCTGCTGCCGGGGCCGGTGCGGCGGGGCAGCCGGCGGGCCGGCATGGCGGGGCGCGCGGCGCTGTGGCCGAACCGGCCGACGCCGCAGATGCTGGACGTGCTGCAGCACCTGGCGGAGCTGGGCCCGAAGCCGATCGAGGGGCTGACGGCGGAGGAGGCGCGGCGCCAGCCCACGCCGGCCGACGCGGTGCGCCGCGCGCTGGCCGTCCACAAGGGCGGCGCGGCGCCGGAACCGGTCGCCGGGGTCGAGCAGCGCACGGTGGACGGCCCCGGCGGCCCGGTCCCGGTGCGGATCTACACGCCGGAGGGCGACGGCCCCTTCCCCGTCATCGTCTACTGGCACGGCGGCGGCTGGGTCCTCGCCGACCTCGACACCTACGACGCCACGCCCCGGGCGCTCGCCAACGCGGTGGGGGCGGTGGTGGTGTCGGCGCACTACCGCCAGGCGCCCGAGCACCCCTTCCCGGCGGCGCACGAGGACGCCTTCGCCGTCTACCGCTGGGTGCTGGCCGCCGCCGGCACCTTCCGCGGCGACCCCGGCCGGGTGGCGGTGGCGGGGGAGAGCGCCGGCGCCAACCTCGCCATCGGGACCGCGCTCATGGCGCGCGACCGCGGCGTGCCGCGGCCGGTGCACCAGCTCCTGGTCTACCCCGTCGCCAGCCCGCGCATGGACACCGCGTCGTACCGGGAGAACGCGCAGGCGAAGCCGCTGAACGCGGAGATGATGGGCTGGTTCCTGCAGAAATACCTGCGCAGCGACGCGGACGCCCGCGACCCCCGCATCGACCTGCTGTCGGCCGACCTGTCGCACCTGCCCCCCGCCACCGTCATCACCGCCGCGATCGACCCGCTGCGCGACGAGGGGGAGATGCTGGCCGAGCGGCTGCGCCGCCACGGGGTGGAGGTCCGCCACCGCGACTATGCGGGCGTCACGCACGAGTTCTTCGGCATGGCCGCCCTGGTGGACGAGGCGCGGCACGCCCAGCGCCTGGCCGCCGCGCGCCTGCGCGACGCGCTGATGCCCACGGCCAACGTGCACGAGCCGCGCTGGTCGACCGCCGGCGGGGCGTGACCGGCGCGCCCGCCACACGCCGCGGGCGTTGAAAAAAGCGCTTCTGCCAGGGCCGCCCGCGTGGCAAGAGAGTCGCCGCTTGGCCGCCCGCGGCCCTTTCACCCGGCACGATGGAGCGTGGATTGTTCGACCGCCTGAAGAACCAGCCGCCCGACGCCCTGCTGGCGCTGATCGCCCAGTGCCGCAAGGACCCGCGCCCGGGCAAGATCGACCTCGGCGTCGGCGTCTACCGCGACGAGCAGGGCCGCACCCCGGTCCTGCGCGCGGTCAAGGCGGCGGAGCGGCGCCTGCTGGAGACGCAGGCGTCGAAGTCCTACCTGGGCCCCGAGGGCGACGCGGGCTTCGTCCGCGAGATCGCAACGCTGCTGTTCGGCGCCGACCGGCCGGAGAAGCGGCTGGTCGGGCTGCAGACCCCCGGCGGCACCGGCGCGTTGCGCCTGGCGGCGGAGCTGATCAAGGCGGCGGCGCCCGACGCCACCGTCTGGGTGGGCACGCCGACCTGGCCGAACCACCAGCCGATCCTGGCGTCGGCCGGGTTGAAGGCCGCCACCTACCGCTACTTCGACGTCGCCTCGCAGTCGGTGCTGTTCGACGAGATGATGGCGGCGCTGGGCGGCGCCAAGCCGGGCGACGTGGCCCTGCTGCACGGCTGCTGCCACAACCCCACCGGCGGCGACCTGGACGCCGGCCAGTGGGCCCGGGTCGCCGAGCTGCTGGCGGAGCGCGGCGTGCTGCCGGTGCTGGACCTGGCCTACCACGGGCTGGGCGGCGGGCTGGAGGCCGACCTGACGGGCCTGCGCGCGCTGACCGCCCGTATCGGGCGGGTGCTGGTGGCGCAGTCCTGCGACAAGAATTTCGGCCTCTACCGCGACCGCACCGGCGCGCTGTTCGCGCTGTGCGCCTCGGCCGGGGAGGCGGAGCTGGTCGGCTCCAACCTGGCGGCGCTGGCGCGCACCAACTGGTCCATGCCGCCCGACCACGGCGCCGCCGTCGCCCGCATCGTGCTGGAGACGCCGGAGCTGGCGGCCGACTGGCGGGCCGAGCTGGAGGAGATGCGGACGCGCCTGAACGGCGTGCGCGCCGCCCTGGCCGCCGCCTCGCCGGAGCTGGCGCCGCTGGGCCGGCAGAACGGCATGTTCTCGCTGCTGCCCATCGGCCCCGATGTGGTGGCGCGCCTGCGCGAGGAGCACGCCATCTACATGGCGGGGTCGGGGCGCATCAACATCGCCGGCCTCGCCACCGCCGACGTGGACCGCTTCGTCAAGGCGCTGGCCGCCTGCCGGTGACGGGGTGCCGGGCGGGAGGCAGCCATGCCCCCGCCCGCCCTTCCCCGGCCGGCCGGTCCTTGCCACCTTGGCCGGCATGACCGCGCGTTCCCAAGATGCGGCGCCGGCCGGGCGGCGCGGCCCGCTCGATCGGCCCTGGCTGCTGCTGGTGCTGCCGCCCCTGTTCTGGGCCGGCAACGCCGTGATCGGCCGCGCCGTGGCGGGCGAGGTGCCGCCCATAGCATTGGCCTTCTGGCGCTGGACCGTGGGGATGCTGGTGCTGCTGCCCTTCGCCTGGGGGGCGCTCAGGGCGGACTGGCCGCTGCTGCGCCGCCACTGGCGCATGATGCTGGTGCTGGCGACGCTGGGCGTGGCCGCCTTCAACACCTTCCTCTACCTGGGGCTGGAGACGACCACGGTCCTGAACGCGGTCATGCTGCAGTCCGCCATGCCGGTCCTGATCGCGCTGTTCGGCGTGCCGATCCTGGGGGAGCGGGTCGGGCCGGTGCAGGCCGGCGGCATCGCCCTGTCGCTGGCGGGTGCGGTCTGGCTCATCACTCACGGGGAGCCGGCGCGGGCGCTGGAGGCGGGGTTCGGGCGCGGCGACCTGTGGGTGCTGGCGGCGGTCGTCTGCTACGCGCTCTACACGGTGCTGGTGCGGCTGCGGCCGCCGGTGGGGCAGCTGACCCTGCTGACCGCCACCTTTGCGCTGGGGGCGCTGGAGCTGCTGCCCCTCTACCTCGCCGAGACGGTCTCCGGGCGGCCCCTGCCGGTGACGCCGGCCAGCCTGGGCGCCATCGCCTACGTCGCGGTCTTCGCCTCCATCCTGGCGTATTTCTGCTTCAACCGGTCGGTCCAGCTGTCCGGCGCCAGCCGCGCCGGCATGGCCATCCACCTGGTCCCGGTCTTCGGCGCGCTGCTGTCCATCCTGCTCCTGGGCGAGGAGCCCCGCGCCTACCACGCCATCGGCATGGCCCTCATCGCCGCCGGGATCGTCGTGGCGCGGCGGGGGTAAGGCGGCGGGCGGCGCGGTGTGGGCCGGCGGCGTCCAGGGGCAGCGGCCGGTACGGGTTGGGCGCCCCCACCCCTCACGTCTCCGCCCAGCGGCGGACCAGGTTGTGGTAGATGCCGGACAGCCGCACCGCCTGCGGGTCGTCCAGGCCGCGGTCGGCAGCGAGGTCCTGGATGGTCTGGTCCAGGTCGAACAGCAGCGCGCGCTCGCCGTCGTCGCGCACCATGCTCTGCATCCAGAAGAAGCTGGCGACGCGGGCGCCGCGGGCGACGTCGCGGACGTGGTGCAGGCTGGAGGAGGGGTAGAGCACCATGTCGCCGGCTGGCAGCTTCACCTCCTGCGCGCCGAACTGCGTCTCCACCACCAGCTCGCCGCCGTCGTACTCCGCGGGGTCGCTGAGGAAGAGGGTGGCCGAGAGGTCGGTGCGGATGCGCACGGCGGTGCCGCGGACCGCCCGGATGGCGTTGTCGACATGGGTCCCGAAGCCCTGGCCGCCGGCGTAGCGGTTGAACAGCGGCGGGAAGATCCTGAGCGGCAGGGCGGCCGACAGGAAGGTCGGGTTCCGCGACAGCGCGTCCAGGATCGCGTCGCCCAGCCGCCGGGCCACCGGGCTGTCCTCCGGCAGCTGGTCGTTGCGCTTGACCGCGGCCGACTGGTCGCCGGCGGTCACCCGCCCGTCGACCCAGCCGGCCTTGTCGAGTTCGGCCCGGAAGGCCGCCACCTGGCCGGCGTCCAGGACACCGGGAACGACGATCAGCATGGCGGCACCTCCTGGGTCGGAAAGGATGGGACGGGGATCGAGCGTCGGAATGGAGAGACATGCAACGCCCGCGCTCACTCGCCTTCTCGACCGTCACCCCGGCGAACGCCGGGGTCCAGGGTCCACGGGCGCCATGGCAAGCGGCCCCTGGATTCCGGCTTGCGCCGGAATGACGGACGAGGACGGGGGAGAGGGGACGGCGATCCCTCCTCAGAACGAGATGCGGGTGGACAGCTGGAAGGAGCGGCCCGGGGCGATGTAGGCGAAGGGCGTGGCGCTGCGGTACAGCGCGTCGTAATAGACCTCGTCGGTCAGGTTCAGCACGTTCAGCCGGATGCTGACGCTCTCGTTGACCTCGTACTCGCCGACCAGGTCGAAGCGCCAGTAGCCCTCCACCTTGGCGCGGCCGGCGACATTGCCGCCGCCGCTCTTGGGGCCGGAATAGTAGGCGTTGCCGCCGACGCTGAGGTCCTCCAGCACGCGGTAGACCGTCATCAGGCTGAAGCTGGTGTCGGCCACGTTGGGGAACTCGCCGCCCACCTCGGCCGGGTTGGTGCTCTCGCGCACCTCGGTGTCGAGCAGGGTCAGGCCGCCGAAGACCGACCAGTCCGGGGTGATGTTGCCGGCGACGCCGAACTCCACCCCGTCCACCCGCTGCTTGCCGTCCAGCACCACGACGCCGGCCACGGCGGGGTCGTTGACCCGGGCGTTGGTCTTGTCGATGCGGAAGACCGCGGCCGTCGTGGAGAGATGGCCGTCGAACAGGGTCCACTTCACCCCGGCCTCGTAGCTGCGGTTCTTCTCCGGGTCGAGGTTGGCGGTGGAGGAGGCGAGCCCGCCGTAGGAGATGCCGGAGCCGTCCAGCTGCTCCCCCGACGGGTTGGAGGAGGAGGAGACCGCCAAGTAGAGGCTGCCCTCCTCCACCGGTTTGTAGACGACGCCGCCGTGCCAGTTCAGCAGCGTGTCGTCGCTCTCCAGCGCCTGGGTCCCGGTGCGCACGCCGAAGGAGTCGTAGTCGACGGAGAAGTCGTCGACCCGCACGCCGGCGAACAGCTGCCAGTGCGGGTTCAGCGTGACGGTGTCGAGCACGTAGAGCGCCTTGTTGTCCACCGTCGCCCGGGAGAAGTCGGCCCCCGGCTTGGCCACCGACTGCATGGGCAGGTACGGGTTGGGGTTCAGGATCGGCTGGGTGATGCCGGCGGCGGCGCCCAGCGGCGTGCCGTCCTCGCTGTCCAGCAGGGCGAAGGGCCGGTTGCGCACCTGCTCCCAGCTGTACTCGGCGCCGGCGACCACCTCGTGCGCGACCTCGCCGGTGAGGAAGGTCAGCGTCGCGTCGAGCTGGCTGATCACGTACTCGTTGCGGCCGTTCCGGTTCTTCGGGTTGGACACCATGGTCCAGAGCGCGGGGTCGGCGGCGCTGAAGTTCGGCCGCTCGGGCGCCGAGGCCACGTAGCGGTTGGCGGTGTTGCCGTAGCGTGTCTGGCTGCGCACCGAGACGCCGTCGGCGACCGGCACGGTCACCCGCACCGTGCCCACGTCCGCCCGTGTCTCGCGGAAGTCGCGCTCGACGAAGCCGTAGAAGGCGCGGCGGCCCGCCCCCTCGAACGGGCGCTGGGTGCGGCTGTCGAAGGGCACGCCCCAGTCCGGGATCTCGTCCGCGGTCAGATGGTAGTAGTCGGCGTCGAACGCGATGCCGTTCGGCAGCTCCCAGGCGACGGCGCCGGCGACACCCCAGCGCTCCTGCTCCACCGCGTCGCGGCCGGGCGTGCCGCTGTCGGTCCACATGCCGTTCAGGCGCACCGACAGCCCGTCGGCCACCTTGCGGTTCACGTCCGCCTCCAGCCGGCGCAGGTCGGCGCTGCCGACGGTCACCTTGGCCAGGCCGAAGTCGGCCTCGGCCGGCTTCTTGGTGACCAGGCTGACGGCGCCGCCGGTCGATCCCCGGCCGGCGAAGACGGAGCCGGGGCCCTTGACGATCTCGATCTGCTCCACCGCGAAGGTCTCGCGCGAGACGACGCCGGGATCGCGCATGCCGTCGATGTAGACGTCGTTGCGGGCCTCGAAGCCGCGGATGAAGATGCGGTCGCCGAAGGCGTTGCCGCCCTCGCCCGTGCCCAGCGTGATGCCGGGCTGGCTGCGCATGACCTCGCGGAAGCTGGTGGCGCCCAGGGCCTCGATGACCTCCTTCGGCACCACGGTCACCGTCTTCGGCGTGTTGACCAGGTCCTCGGTGAACTTGCCCGACGCGGAGCGGTCGACCTTGAAGGGCGCGGCCGGGTCGGCATAGGGGTTGGCGGCGTCGCGCCGGCCCCAGATGGTGATGTTCTCGATGGAGCGCTGGGCCACCTGCTCCGGCGTCTCGGCCGGGGCCTCCTGCGCCGACACGGGAGCCGCCGCCGCGGCGGCCAGGGTGCCGGCGACCAGCGCGCCGGTCGACAGGGCGCCGGCGGCACGGCGCGGGCCCTGGCGCAGGGACATCGGAATCTTCGGGACGGACATCGCTCTCTGAACCCCTTCTCGTGACCGCCGCTTATTTGCGACTGGCTATTATTCGCAATTCCGGAGCGCGCCTGCGGACGGGGCGCTGCGGGAGGGCGGGCCTGCGACCGGCGATGACACCGGGTGACCCGCACCGGACGGGGCGACTATTTCCGCGAATGCGGTTGCGAGTCAATCGCATTCTCATTGTCAGACTCGCCCCCCTCACATGTGCATGGGCATGGCACGGGTCCGACGGGAACGGCCCGGAAACGCCGCCGGTTGGCGTGCGATTGACTTGCAGTCGCGGCATACACCGGCTAGCGTCGCCCCAACGGAACAGTCCCCAGGGGAAGCGTTGCCATGAAGCTCACCACCCGTCTCTGGCTCGGCGTCGGCGTCTCGGTCCTGGCCGGGGCCGCCACGGCGCCCGCTTTTGCCGACACCGCCGCCGACAGCACCGACCGGCCCGTCCAGGTCGCCCTCCTGGCCGGCCAGGGCGGCGAAGGGGGTGAAGGCGGAGAGGGCGGCGAAGGGGGCGAGGGTGGCGAGGGCGGCGTCGATCCCGCCGTCGCGGCGCGCGACCCGGCGGCCTTCCTGACCGCGCTGGACGTCATCGCCGCCCACTATCTGGGCGCCCGCGACGCCTATGCCGCCGGCGCGGCCGACGCCGCCGCCGAGATGTTCGTCCACCCGATCTCCGAGATCTACGTCGACCTGGAGCCGGTGCTGGCGGAGCGCGGCGTCCCCTCCTTCCTGAAGGACATGGAGGACGCCTCCGCCCAGGCCGCCGCGCGGGCCCCGGCCGACCAGGTGGCGAAGGCCGCCAACGGCGTGCTGGCCAAGCTGGTCGAGGCCGGCCGCAAGGCGCCCGGCGGCGTCACCCCGGGGGTGGAGGCCAAGGTGGTCGCCGACCTGGTGGACCGCGCCGCCAGGCAATACGGCACCGCGGCCAAGGAGACGGCGCTGGAGCCCTACCTGGACGGCTACGGGCTGATGCTGGCCGCCGCCGCCCGCGCCCAGACCGCCCTGCCCGGCATCGAGGCCGCGGACGCCGCGGCCGGCAAGGAGCTGCGCACGGCGCTGCAGATGCTGACCCAGGCCTACCCGACCGCCACCCGGCCGGCCAAGCTGGAGGCCCAGCACGGCCAGCTCCTGGCCCAGGCGTCCAAGGCGAAGCTGGCCGCCGCGCGGCTGAAGTAGGGGGTGCACGCCGCGGCAGCCTCAGGGCGCCGCGGCGGCCTCCAGCAGGGCCACGACCATGGCGTTGGCCGGCACCGGGATGCCGTGCCGGGCGCCCAGGCGCACGATGACGCCGTTGCGGGCGTCCAGCTCCATCGGCCGGCCGGCGGCGCGGTCGGCGTGGAGCGAGTTCACGGCGTCCGGCGGGCCGGCGCGGTAGCCCTCCACCACCCGGTCCGGCAGGTCGCCGGGCAGGTCCGCCCCCTCCGCCCGGCCGACCGCCACGCATTCCGCCACCAGCGCCCGCATCACGCCGGCCGCCCCCTCCAGCCGGGCGATGCCGGCCGGCTTCAGGGTCAGGGCGTTGACCGCCCCGGCGCAGTTCAGCGCCAGCTTGCGCCAGGCGGCGGTCAGGAAGTCCGGCGTGGTGGCGACGCCGATCGGCGTGTGGGCAAAGAGTTCGGTGAAGGCCCGGCCGTCCGGCCCCTCGGGCACCAGGACCGTGCCCATGCGGCGCTGGCGCACCCGCCCGGGACCCGACCGTTCCGCCGGGATGTCGACGACGGCGGGCACGATGCGCTCCGCCGCGACCCAGGGGGCGAAGCGCGCCACGTGCTCCACCCCGTTCTGCAGCACCGCGACGCGGGTGTCCGGCCCCACCAGCCCCCGCAGCCAGAGGGCGGCGCCGGCCGCGTCGTACGCCTTGGTGGCGACCAGCACCCAGTCCACGGGTGCCGCGTCGGCAGGGTCGGCCAGCAGACGGGGCGCAGCCGTGACCGTGCCGGCCGGCGTCTCCACCTCCAGCCGGTCGAAGGGCGTGCGGGCGCAGACCGTCACGGCATGGCCGGGCGCCTGCGCCAGCCAGGCGGCGACCGTTCCCCCGACGGCGCCGGGCCCGACGATCGCGATGCTGGGCATGGGGCGGTCCTTCCTGTGGGCTCAATCGTGACACCGGTAGCATGCAGCGCCGTCCGTGACAATTCCTGGACCTTGATCCACCTCAAGGCCGGCTGCCGCGGCCGGGCGCAGGCTCTCCCCATCGGACATGAGGAGAGTTCAAATGGAAACGGTCGTCTTCACCCTGGTCGGGCTGCTCGTCGCGGGCTTCCTGGCCGACATCGCCTTCCTGGGCGCCACCGCGCTGGTCGGGGCCGCGGGCTCGCTGCGCGCCGGCAAGTAGGTCCCGCCGCGGCCTTCCGGTGCCGACGATCCCGCCGCCCGGCTGTTGCCGGGGGAAACGGGAAAGGAGGCACCGGATGAACCGCGACGACGACCGCTACGACCAGCACGGCGGATACAACTACCTGGGCGGCTACACGCCCAACCCGAGGGGCGACGGCAACCGGGACCGGGACCAGGGCGGCTATGTCCGCTTCGACCCGGACCGGTACCGGCGCGGCCGGGGCTTCCTGGCCCGGGCCGGCGACGAGGTCGCCTCCTGGTTCGGCTCGGAGGAGGCGGAGCGCCGGCGCGGGATCGACGCCTGGCGGGGCGACGCCGGCGCCGGCCACCACCGCGGCCGGGGCCCGCGCAACTACCGCCGCTCCGACGCCCGCATCCAGGAGGACGTGGCGGAGCGTCTGACCGACGATCCCTACCTGGACGCCTCCGGCATCGAGGTGACCGTGCGCGACGCCGAGGTCACTCTGGCCGGCACCGTGAACGGCCGCTTCGCCAAGCGCCGGGCGGAGGATCTGGCCGACAGCGTCATGGGCGTCGCCCATGTGCAGAACAACCTGCGCGTCCGCCGGCAGGAGGATGGCGGCCCCGTCAGCATCGGGCCGGGCACGTCGGGCATGGTCTGATTTTCGTCCCGGCCGGCGCGCAGGCGGCCGCGGAACCATGGGAGGGGACCCCTGTTGGGCGCGGGTCCCAACCCATGGAGGTTCGCATGAACGCTAAATTAGGGATCGCCCTGACCGCGATGCTCGCACTGCCCGCCGCCGGCGCCATGGCCCAGCAGCAGCCCTCCCAGCAGCCGCCGCAGCAGCAGTCCCAGCAGCAGGGGCAGCAGCAACAGCAGGGCCAGCAGCAGCAGCTGAAGCTGCCCGCCAACGCCGACAACATCGTGGGCAAGACGGCGCGCACCAAGCTCGGCCAGGAGCTGGGCAAGATCAAGGACGTGGTCGTCTCCGACCAGGGCAAGGTCGAGGCGCTGGTGGTCGAGCGCGGCGGCACCATGGGCGTCGGCGGCGAGTCGGTCGCGGTGGAGTGGGGCAAGGTCCAGATGCAGGGCGACCAGGTCACGGTGAACATCACCGACCAGGAGGCCCAGCAGCTGCCGAAGTACAGCACCGGCGGCTGAGGCGCCCTCCCTCGGGGCCCCGGGGGCGGGCGGCCAGCCCGCCCCTCGCGTCCCTCACATTCCTTCCGTCTCGATGTGGACGAGGTTGCCGCAATGCTTGCAGTGCACCGCGTCCGGGTCGTGGCGGCAGAGGCCGCAGGCCTGGCACTCGTAGTGGACCTTGCTGGGCCGGAAGATGGCCTGGGCCAGCTTCACGAACAGCGAGATGCCGACGATCATGATGACCACCGACAGCAGCTTCCCCGTCTCCCCCACCAGCGTGATGTCGCCGTAGCCGGTCGTGGTCAGGCTGGTGACGGTGAAGTAGAGCGCGTCGGTGAGGGTCCGGATGTCGGGGTTGCGGCCGACCTGCAGCTCGTAGACCAGCGCGCTGGTGATCAGCACGAAGACCAGCAGGTTGGTGATCGTCTCGATCAGCTCGCCGCGCTCGGCGACCCAGGCGTTGCGCCGCTTCAGCTCGCGCACCACGCGCAGCGCGCGGACCAGCCGCAGGGCCCGCAGCACCCGGAGGAAGGCCAGGCTGCCGACCAGCGAGGGGACCAGCAGCGACGCCGTCACCGCGATGTCCACCAGCGTGCCGGGCCGCAGCAGGAAGGCCGTGCGCCGGTGCGCGATCAGGGTGCGGCCGATCAGCTCCAGCAGCATCATGGCGCCGATGGCGGCGTCCACCACGATGACCCAGGGCTCCGGCGGGACGAAGGTGAGGACGACGAAGGCGACGACCGTCACCGCGTCGAACACCGCCAGCCCGAACCGGAACCGCTCGGACTCATAGAGGTGGCGCAGCAGCGCCACGATCTCGCCCGGCTCCTCCCCCCGGCCCTGGACCTCGACCGTCCCGCCCATCGCGTTCCCCCTTCGCAGGCGGGAACCGCCGCCGCGGGGGGATGTTCCGCCGCGGCGTCGCCGGGCGTTCCGAGTCAGGCGCGGGAATGGGCGGGGCCGCGCTCCTCCAGCAGGGAGGCGACCCAGAGGGCGAAGCCGCCCAGGGCCAGCGCGCTGCCGACCCAGCCGGTGGAGGTCCAGCCGTGGCCGGCGGCGATCGCCATGCCGCCCAGCCAGGGCCCCAGCGCGTTGGCGGTGTTGAAGGCGCTGTGGTTCAGCGCCGCGGCGAGCGTCTGCGCGTCCTCCGCCACGTCCATCAGCCGCGTCTGCAGCGCCGAGCCCAGGCCGCCGCCGCAGCCGATCATGAACACCACCAGCGACACCGCCCAGACGTTGCCGGCGGCCAGCGGGAACAGCGCCAGCGCCGCCGCGCTCCACAGCAGGATGCCGCCGATGGCCGGCATCAGGGCGCGGTCGGCCGCCCAGGCGCCGGCCAGGGTGCCCGCCGTCATGCCGAGGCCGAAGACGCACAGCACCAGCGGCACCGTCGCGGCCGGCAGGCCCGTGACCTCCATCAGGGTGGAGGCGAGGTAGGTGTAGACCGCGAACATGCCGCCGAAGCCGATGGCGCCGATGCCCAGCGTCAGCCACACCTGCCGGCGCTTCAGCGCGCCCAGCTCCCGCAGCGGGCCCGCCCCCGGCTGCGGCCGGTCGTTGGGGGCGAAGAGCCAGACCAGCAGCACGGTCAGCGCCCCCAGCACGCCCACCACGCCGAAGCCCCAGCGCCAGCCCAGCGCCTGCCCCATCCAGTTCGCGAGCGGCACGCCCAGGATGGTGGAGACGGTGAGGCCCAGCATGACGCGGGAGACCGCCTGCGCCCGCCGGTTGGCCGGCACCAGCGAGGCCGCGACCAGGGCGGCGACGCCGAAATAGGCGCCGTGCGGCAGGCCGCTCAGGAACCGGAAGGCCAGCATCCAGCCGTAGGAGGGGGCGAGCGCGCTCAACACGTTGGCGACGGCGAACAGGGCCATCAGCCCGACCAGCAGGGTGCGCCGCGCCACCCGCGCCGCCAGCACGGCGATGACCGGCGCCCCCACCACCACGCCCAGCGCATAGGCGCTGACGACGTGTCCGGCCGTGGGCTCGTCGATGCCCAGGCCCGCGGCGAAGTAGGGCACCAGGCTCATGACCGCGAACTCGGTCGTGCCGATGGCGAAGCCCCCCGTCGCGAGTGCCAGGAGGATGAGCCAGGCGGGGGCCCGGGCGGACTGGTCGTCGGACATGGCAGGCACTCCGGCGGGCCCCGGGACGGGACCCGCGCGACGGACGGGAACGCCGCTCCATTTGGGGGCACACGCGGCGGCGCTTCAACGCCGCGGGACCGTTCCGGGGGCAGATCGTTGTGCAGTGCAGCCATGCCCGTCCGGCCGGACTTGCGGCGGACCATCAGTTGCTTGCCCGTCGCGGAGCCCGATCCGGCCCTGCCGGATGCTGCGCCCGCGAGACTCCGATGGGGGCACCGGCCCGCCCTTTGCCCGGGTTGTGCCCCCGGCGGCGGCTTCGCTATCACCGGGCCAGGGACGACCGGGGGGGCGGCAGGATGGGACGGGAGACGGGCGGGGCGACGCGGCGCCAGCTGATGTCGGGCATGCTGGGGGCCGCCGCCGCGGCCGCCCTGGTGCGCCCCGCGCCTGCGCAGGAGGCGGCACCCCCGGCCCCGGCACCCGCCGCCAAGGCCCCGCCCGCCCCGGCCGCGGCGCCGCCGGGCACCCTCACCACGGCCGACGTGGCGGCGGCGGAGAAGCTGGCCGGCGTCCGCTACACGGAGGCCGAGCGGACGCAGCTGCTGACCGGCTACGACGACCAGCTGGACCGGCTGCGGGCGCTGCGCGCCTTCCACAAGCCGAACGAGCTGGCGCCCGCCACCGTCTTCGACCCGCGCCTGCCCGGCCGCGTCTACCCGGCCCAGGACAACACCGTGCGGCTGGCCGGGGAGGCGCCGCCCATGCCCGACGCGGAAGCCGACCTCGCCTTCGCCGCGGCCGCCCACCTCTCGGCCTGGATGGCGGCGGGGCGGCTCACCTCCGAGCGGCTGACGCGGCTTTATCTCGACCGCATCGCCCGGCTGGGCCCGGCGCTGGCGTGCTTCGTCACCGTCACCGCGGAGCGGGCGCTGCGCGAGGCGCGACAGGCCGACGCGGAGCGGCGGGCCGGCCGGGCGCGCGGCCCCCTGCACGGCCTGCCCTACGTGCTGAAGGACCTGGCCGACACCGCCGGCATCCCCACGACCTGGGGCGCCGGCCCCTACCGGGACCGGGTGCCGGAGCGCGACGCCGTCGTGGTGGAGCGGCTGCGGCAGGCGGGCGCGGTGCTGCTGGGCAAGACCACGCTGGGGGAGATCGCCTACGGCGACATCTGGTACGCCGGCATCACCCGCAACCCCTGGAACCGGGCGGAGGGGTCCAGCGGGTCGTCGGCCGGCTCCGCCGCGGCCGTGGCGGCGGGGCTGGCGGCCTTCGGCATCGGGACGGAGACGCTGGGCAGCATCGTCAGCCCCTCGCACCGCTGCGGCGCCGCCGGGCTGCGCCCCACCTTCGGCCGGGTGGCGCGCACCGGCTGCATGGCGCTGTGCTGGTCCCTGGACAAGGTCGGGCCCATCGCCCGCACGGTGGAGGACACCGCCCTGGTCCTGGCCGCGGTGAACGGCGCCGATGCGGGCGACCCGTCCAGCCTGGACCACGGCTTCTCCTACGACGGGCGGGAGGACCCGCGGCGGCTGCGGCTGGGCTACGACCCCGCCTGGTTCGAGGGGGAGGACGCCACCGAGGTCGACCGCGCCGCGCTGGAGGCGGCGCGGCGGCTGGGCTTCACCCTGCATGAGGTGCGCCTGCCCGACCTGCCCGTGGGCACGCTGGCCACCATCCTGGAGGCGGAGGCGTCTGCCGCCTTCGAGGATTTGACGCTGAGCGACCGGGACCAGCAGCTGCGCTGGCAGGCCGACGAGGCCTGGCCCAACACCTGGCGCCGCGCCCGCTTCCTGCCGGCCGTCGACCTCATCAACGCCGAGCGCGTGCGCCGCCGGGTGATGGAGGCGATGGATGCGCTGTTCGGGCAGGCGGACGTGCTGATCGGCCCCAACTTCGCCGGACGTTTGCTGCTGGCGACCAACGCCACCGGCCACCCGCAGCTGACGTTGCGCGCAGGCTTCCGGGAGCAGGCGAGCCGCCCCACCGCCTTCGGCCCGCTGGACAAGTCGGTCGCCTCCGCCCGGGTGCCTCACAACATCAGCCTCTGGGCACCCCTGTTCGAGGAGCGCCGGCTGCTGGCGGTGGGCCACGCGCTGGAGCAGGCGCTGGGCGCCTGGCGGGAGCGGCCGGAGATGGCGGCCTGAGGGGCGGGAACCCTACAGT
>DASPKT010000188.1:0-4915 GCA_035627915.1 Azospirillaceae bacterium | reverse complement strand
CCGTCGCGCGCCTCGTAGCGGACGAACTGCTCCGTCCCGTCACCGCCGTCCTTGCCTGCGCCGTCCATGGTCCCGTTCCCTCTCAGATGTTCCGTTGCCTGCCGCCTTGCTGCCAGGTTCCCGCCTCAGCGCGGCGGCATGCGGATGGCCCCGTCCAGGCGGATGTTCTCCCCGTTCAGGTAGGGGTTGCCGACGATCGAGAGCGCCAGCTGCGCGAACTCCTGCGGGCGGCCGAACCGCTTGGGAAAGGGGATGCTGGCCGCCAGCGACTGGCGGACCTGGTCCGACGCGCGGGCCATCAGCGGCGTGTCGAAGATGCCGGGCAAGATCGCGTTGACGCGGATGCCGTCGTTCATCAGGTCGCGCGCCACGGTCAGCGTCAGCGAGGTGATGCCGCCCTTCGACGCGGAATAGGCGGCCTGCCCGACCTGCCCGTCCTGGGCGGCGACGCTGGCGGTGTTGACGATGACGCCGCGCTCGCCGTCCTCCAGCGGCTCCAGCCCCAGCATGCCCTGCGCCGACTTGGCGAGGCAGCGGAAGGTGCCGACCAGGTTGATCTGGACGATGCGGTCGAAGGCGTCGAGCGGGAAATGTTTGGTCTCCCCCGTCGCCTTGTCGCGGCTGGCGGTCTTGACCACGTTGCCGGTGCCGGCGCAGTTGACCAGGACGCGCTCCCGCCCGTGGGCGGCGCGGGCCTTGGCGAAGCCGGCGTCCACCGACGCCTCGTCGGTGACGTTGACGGCGCAGAACAGGCCGCCGATCTCCCTCGCCACGGCCTCGCCGGCCTCCGCGTTCATGTCGAACAGGGCGACCCGGGCGCCCTGGGCCGCCAGGGCCCGCGCCGTCGCCTCGCCCAGGCCGGACGCGCCGCCGGTGACGACCGCCGCGATGTCGGTACCAAGTCTCACTGCCTTCCTCCCTTGCTGTCCCGGTCCGCGCGGTCGGCGATGACGCCCTCCCGGCGCAGCGCCGCGAGGTCCGACGGCGTCAGCGACAGCCAGTCGCCCAGGATCTCGTCCGTGTGCTCGCCCAGGCGGGGCGGCGGCCGGTCGAAGCGGGCCGGCGTCTCCGACAGCTTGCCGGGATAGGCCACGGAGGGCACCCGGACGCCGTCCTCGCGCTCGAAATGGTGGACCGTCCCCCGCGCCTCGACGAAGGGGTCGGCGAAGATCTGCCCGATGGTGTTCACGGGGCCCGACGGCACGCCGCGCGCCGGCAGCGCCGCCATCAACTCGCCCACCGTCCAGCGGGCGATGACCGCCTGCAGCGCCGGCTCCAGCGTGCCACGGTTGACCACCCGGTCGCCGTTGGTAGCGTAGCGGGGGTCGGCTGCCAGCTCCGGCACGCCCAGGATGTCGCAGAGCGCCGCGTACTGGCCGTTGTTGCCGACGGCGACCACGATCGGCCCGTCCTTGGCGTCGAACAGCCCGTAGGGCACGACGGTCGGGTGGACGTTGCCGAGCCGCCGCGGCGAGACGCCGCCCACCAGGAAACTCAGCGCCTGGTTCGCCAGCATGGAAATCTGCGTGTCCAGCAGCGAGCAGTCGATGTGCTGGCCCACCCCGGTGCGCTCGGCGTGGCGCAGCGCCAGCAGGATGCTAACCGTGGCGTACATGCCGGTGGAGACGTCGGCCATGGCGACGCCCGGCTTGATCGGCGGGCCGTTCGGCTCGCCGGTGATGCTCATCATGCCGCCCATCGCCTGGGCCACGAAGTCATAGCCGGGCCGGTCGGCGTAAGGGCCGGTCTGGCCGAAGCCGGTGATGGAGCAGTAAACGAGGCGCGGGTTGGCCGCCCTCAGGCTCTCATAGTCGAGGCCCAGCTTGCGCAGGCCGCCCAGCTTGAAGTTCTCCACCACCACGTCGGCCCTGGCAGCCAGCCGGCGGATGAGGTCGGCGCCCTGGGGGCGGGCGATGTTGATGGCGGCGGAGCGCTTGTTCCGGTTGCAGGACAGGTAGTAGGCGCTGAGCCCGGGCTCGTCCGTGCCGTCGGCGGGCGCCAGGCTGGGCGGACCCCAGGTGCGGGTGTCGTCGCCGGTGCCGGGCGCCTCGATCTTGATCACGTCGGCGCCGAAGTCGGCCAGGATCTGGGTGCACCAGGGCCCGGCCAGCACCCGCGACAGGTCCAGCACCCGGATCCCCGCCAGCGCCTGCATCCCCTGTCCGCCGCCGTCCATCTCGCGCCCCGTCGCCATCCCGCATGTCCCGTCCCCTTGGTAAGCCCTGCGAGGGGTTGAGGCAAGAGATTTTGCACTGCTGCGCATTTTTATGGCACCATCCCCCTGCGACGTTGACGGGGAGGGCGGCCCGGACGAGGCTGTGCCGCCCCACCCGTCAGCGCCAACCAGGAGGGCCGCCGGCACCATGATCGAGATCCATCCCCTGACCGGCATCGGCGAGGTCCGCCTCGGCGACGACCTGGCCGGCCTGCTCGCCGGGGCGCTGGAGCGGCAGGGGCTGCGGCCGGCCGCGGGCGACGTGCTGGTGGTCACGCAGAAGATCGTCTCCAAGGCGGAAGGGCGGCTGGTCAAGCTGTCCTCCGTCACCCCGGGGCCGGAGGCCCTGCGCCTCGCCGCCCTGACCGGCAAGGACCCGCGCCTGGTGGAGCTGGTGCTGGCGGAGTCCGACGCGGTGGTGCGCGCTGTGCCGAACGTGCTGATCACCCGCCACCGGCTGGGCCTGGTCATGGCCAACGCCGGCATCGACCGCTCCAACATCGGGGAGGGCGGGGAGGACCGGGCGCTGCTGCTGCCCGAGGACCCGGACGCGTCAGCGGCGCGCCTGCGCGGGGCCCTGGCGGGCCTCCTCGATTCCGCGCCGGCGGTGATCGTCTCCGACAGCTTCGGGCGGCCCTGGCGCCACGGCGTGGTCAACGTCGCCATCGGCGCCAGCGGCGTCGCCTCGCTGGTGGACCGGCGCGGCGAGTTGGACCGCGACGGCCGCCGGCTGGAGGTCACGCAGGTGGCGCTGGCCGACATGATCGCCACCGCCGCCGGCCTCGCCACCGGCGAGGGGGCGGAGGGCATCCCCGCCGTGCTGGTGCGCGGCCTCCCCGCCCCGGCCGCGCCGGAGCGCCCGGCCGCCGCCCTGGCCCGCCCACCGGAGGAGGACCTGTTCCGATGAACGCCCCCTTTCCCTCCGGCCGCGTCGTGGTGCTGACCGGCGGCGTCGGTGGCGCCAAGCTGGTTCTGGGACTGACCCACCTCATCGACCCTTCCCTCGTCACCGCCGTGGTCAACACCGGCGACGATTTCCGCCATCTGGGCCTCTGGGTGTCGCCCGACATCGACACGCTGCTCTACACGCTGTCGGGCAAGGCCAACCGCGCCCAGGGCTGGGGCCGCGAGGGCGAGAGCTGGAGCTTCATGGCCGCCCTGCGGGAGTTGGGCGGGGAGGACTGGTTCAACCTCGGCGACGGCGACCTGGCGCTGCATGTGCTGCGAACCCAGGCGCTGGCGGCGGGGGAGACGCTGTCGGCCGTCACCGCCCGCGTCGCCCGCGCCTGGGGCATCGGCGCCGCCGTCCTGCCGATGTCCGACGACCCGGTCGCGACCGTGGTGGAGACGGACGAGGGCGCCCTGCCCTTCCAGCGCTACTTCGTCGCCCGCCGCTGCCAGCCCGTGGTACGCGCCATCCGCTTCGACGGGGCCGACGCCGCCCGGCCAGCGCCCGGCGTGGTGGAGGCGATCCTGGACCCGGGGACGCGGGCCGTCCTCATCGCCCCGTCCAACCCGTTCCTCAGCGTCGATCCGGTCCTGGCGGTGCCGGGCATCGCGGCGGCGCTGGAGGCGGCGACGGCGCCGGTCGTGGCGGTGTCGCCCATCGTCGGCGGCAAGGCGGTCAAGGGCCCCACCGCCAAGCTGATGGCAGAGCTCGGGCTGGAGGTCACGCCGGCCGCCGTCGCCCGCCACTACGGCGCCCGCATCGACGGGTTCCTGGTGGACGAGCGGGACACCGGGGCCGCCATCCCGGTCGCGCACGCCTTTGCCGACACGCTGATGACCGACCTTGAGGACCGCCGCCGCGTCGCCCGGGCGGCGCTGGAGCTGGCCGACAGGATCGCCGCCGGCTGATGTGGACCGCCATCGTCCCGCTGAAACTGGGCGGCCCGCGCAAGAGCCGGTTGTCGGCGCGGCTCTCCCCCGGGGAGCGCGAGCGCCTGGCCGACGCGCTGTTCGCGCGCGTGCTCGCGGTCCTGGCCGGGCATCCCGACGTCGGCGAGGTGGTGGTGCTCGCCCCCGCCGACCCCGGGACGCCGCAGGCACGCTGGCATCCCGACGGGGGCGGCGGGCTGAACGCGGAGCTGGAGGCGCTGCGGCGCTCGCTTGCCGGCCACAACCTGCTGGTCGTGCATGCGGACCTGCCATTCCTGGGCCCCGACGACGTGTCGGCCCTGCTCAAGGCCGCGGCGGACGGCATCGCAGTCGCTGGCGACCGCGCGGAAACCGGCACCAACGCCCTGGCGGTGCGGGCCGGCCGGCCCCTCCCCTTCGCCTTCGGCCCGGGCAGCTTGGCCGCGCACCTGGCGGCCGCCGGCCCGGCGGCACGGCTGGTGGCGCGCCCGGGACTCGCCTTCGACATCGACACGCCGGACGACCTCGACGCCGCCCTGGCCCGGGGCTTCTGTCCGGGCGGATAGGATCCCATCCCAACCGGACTCCGCGGGATGACCGCCCGGTGCCGTCCGGTGGAGGTCTCCACCTCAGTTCGGCGGAGTTTCAGGGAAGCAGGTCACGCATCAGCGCCGCGTTGCCGGCCCACGCTCGGCGTCCCGGCGGCCGTGCAACAGCGCGTCCAAGCTCCAGGAGCCGGCACCCGCGAACACCAGATAGAGGAAGATGAAGCAGAACAGAATCGCCGACTCGCCCTGGTTGACCAGGGGCCAGAAGCTCTGCGGCGCGTGGGCCATGAAATAG
>DASPKT010000187.1:0-12076 GCA_035627915.1 Azospirillaceae bacterium | reverse complement strand
GGTCCGGGTCGATGCCCGCCGCCACGGCCCGCGCAACGTGGTGGCCGCGGCTTGCGGCGTCGTCCAGGACCGGGTCCTTCAGCAGCAGCGTGGACCCCGGCACCCGCCCTAGGAGTCTGGCCCAGAGGCGCAGCGTCTCGTCCGACACCTTCGACAGCCGGTTCAGGCAGCCGAAGGTGAAGGAGGCGGGGGCGACCGCCGGAGCCAGGTCGATGCCGGACGCCTCCGCCGGCGGGTCGAGGCACAGCGCGCAGGGGAGGTCGACGACCCGCTCGGCGAAGAGCGGGCGTTCCTCCTCGGGGATCAGGACGGGATCGGCGAACAGGGCGTCGATTTCCGGGATGCCGGTTCCGGTCACGTGCCCCCAGGCCGACACCTGGACCGGGGCCGGCTTGCGGGCGAAGGCGCGCAGGCGGTTGCCGGCGGTGTGCCCCGACAGATCGACCAGGATGTCGATGCCGTCGCCGCGGACGATATCGGCCAGGACGCCGTCGTCGACGGGGCCGACGTCGCGCCAGCCGTCGGCGGCCGCGCGGAACGCCTCGGTCATCCCGTCCTCGGCGGGCGTGCTGGAATAGCAGTGCACCTCGAAGCGGGACCGGTCGTGGCGGTCGAGGACCGGGCGGAAGCAGTAGGCGGCGGAGTGCTGGCGGAAATCCGCGGAGACGTAGCCGACCCTCAGCTTCCGCTCGGGGTCGGGCGGGTTCGCATGGGAGCCGCGGCCCGGCGAGAGCCCCCGGCAATGCGCGTCGTACCAGCGCCGGCGCTCCGCCTGGGCCTCGGCCACGTCGACGGCGGGATCGAAGTCGAGCGCGAAGATGAGGCCGCCATGCACCTGCTCGTTACCGGGGCCGAGCTCCCTCGCCCGGCGCAGCCACGGCAGGGCGGCGGCCCCGTCACCGTTCCGGATCAGGAACATTCCATAGTTGCCGACGACCTCCGGCATCCCCGGTGCGAGCCGAACCGCCTCCTCGAGAAGCGGCCGGGCCTCGGCGGTGGCCCCGCCCAGGGTCAGCACCACGCCCAGCAGGGACAGCGCTACGGGGTTGCGGGGGTCGAGGGCGAGCGCCTCCTGGAGCACCGCACCGGCCTCGGCCAGCAATCCTGCCTGGGTCAGCGCCATGGCGAGCGATGTGCGCGGCTTCACCGACGCCGGTTCCAGCGCCACCGCCTTCCGCAGGTCGGCGAAGCCGCCCTCCCGGTCCCCCCGCCGCAGCCTCACGTCGCCCCGGTTCATCCGGGCCACGGCGTCCGTTGGGGCCAGCGAGACGGCCCGGTCCAGGTCCAGCATCGCCTCCTCCAGCCGGCCGATGCCGCCGAGGAACCGGCCCCGGTTGTTCAGGCAGTCCACATAGTCCGGGCGGGCCGCGAGGGCGCGCCCGTAGGCGTCCAGCGCGGCCTTCGCCTCGCCGCGGGCGGCCAGCAGGTTGCCCAGGTTGTAGTGCGCCTCGGCGAGGTCCGGCGCCAGGGCCGCCGCCGCGCGGTAGGACTCTTCCGCCGCGGCCGTCCCGCCGGCCGCCTCCAGAGCGACGGCGAGGTTGTAGTGCGCCCGGGCGTTCCCTGGGGCGAGCGCGAGGCAGTGCCGCGAAACCTCGGCCGCCTCGGCGTTGCGTCCCAGCCCCGCCAGCGCCGCGGCCAGCGCCTCCAGCAGGTCTGTCCGGCCGGGCGCCAGGCCGGCAGCCTGCGACAGTGCCTCCGCGGCACCCTCGGGGTCGCCGGCGGCGCGCAGCGCGGTACCCAGATTGGCCCAGAGTTCGGCGTTGTCCGGCGCGGCGGACACGGCGTCGCGCAGGATGGCCGCCGCCTCCGCCGGGCGCCCGAGCCGGCAGAGGGCGAGCCCCAGGTTGTTCAGCGCCGGCACGAAGCCGGGCCGCGCCGCCAGGCTGCGCCGGTAGTGGTCCGCCGCCTCCGCGGCGCGTCCGGCCGCATCCAGGGCGACGCCGGCGTTGAACAGCAGCTCGGGATTGCCGGGCCGCGCCCGCAGGGCGTCGGCGTACCGCTCCAGGGCGGCGGCCGGCCGCCCCGTCTGGACCAGCAGTGCCCCCAGGAAGTAGCTGGCGTCGGGCTGGCCCGGCACCGCGCCGAGCACCCGCAGGTAGAGCGCCTCCGCCTCGTCCAGGCGGCCGGCCCGGTGATGGCCGAGGGCGGCGGTCAGCATCTCCGCCGGGCCCGTCATCGCCCCCGCTCCCGCGCCATCGCTTCCAGGTCCCGCCTGACCGCCGCCAGCGGGGCCGTCCAGTCGCCGCGCACCGCCTGTCGGTAGAGCCGGGCGGTGGGGTACCAGCCGCTGTCGCCCCGCCCCATGCCCCACCGCCAGTCCGGCACCGCCGGCAGCACGACCCAGACCGGCCGCCCCAGCCCGCCGGCGAGATGCACGGGCGCCGTGCAGGAGGAGACGAGCAGGTCGAGCGACTGGAGGATCGCCGCGGTGTCGGCGAAGTCGCGGATGGACGGCCCGAGGTCGGTGAAGGAGGCAGGCATGGCCCTGCCCTCCAGGTCGCGCCGTCCGTCGCCCATCTGCAGGCCGAAGAAGCGCACGCCGGGCACGTCCAGCAGGGGCATGAACGGGTCCAGCCTGGGCGAGCGCCAGCGGTCGTCGAGGAACTCCGGGTTGCCCGCCCATACCAGGCCGACCTTCAGCCCCGGTTCACCAAGCCCCATCCCGGCAAGCCGCGCCCGCCAATCCTCCGCCAGCCCCGCCGGGGCGGACAGGTACGGCACCTTCCCCGGCAGCGGCCCCGCCCCGGCCCGGAACAGGCGCGGCAGGCTCATCATCGGGACGTGCAGGTCGAACGCGGACGGCAGGCGGCCCTCGCGGACCAGCTCCACGTTTCCGTCCAGGCCGGCCAGCAGCCGCTCCAGCGGCGCCGGCACCTCGACCGCGACCCGGCCGCCCAGCGCCGCCGCCAGGGGCAGGAAGCGCGCCACCATCAGCAGGTCGCCATGCCCCTGCTCGCCATGGACGAACAGCGTGCGCCCGGGGAAGGGCCCGCCGTCCCATTCGGGCTGCGGGAACGTCCGGATCGGCGCCCGGCGGCTGCGGCGGCGCCATTCGTACTGTTCCCAGCCCCGGGCGAAGTCCCCCTTGAGCAGCAGGGTCATCGCCAGGTTCCAGTTCGCGAGCTGGCTGTCGGGCGCGATGCGCAGCGACGCCTCGTAGGCGGCGACGGCCTCGTCCAGCCGGCCCTGGTCGTGCAGGACGGAGCCGAGCGCGGTCCAGGCGCTGGCCAGGCGCGGGTCCAGGCGGACGGCGTTGCGCTGCGCCGCCTCCGCCTCGGCCAGCCCGCCGCCGGCCCGCAGCGCCATGCCCAGGTTGTACCAGCCGCCGGCGAAGCCGGGGGCGATCTCCACGGCGCGGCGGTAGGCGGCGACGGCCTCCGCGGCGCGGCCGGTCTCGCGCAGGGCGTTGCCGAGGTTGCTGTGGATCTCGGCCGCGTCCGGTCGGATCTCCAGGGCGCGCCGGTAGCAGTCGACCGCCTCGGCGGTGCGGCGCTGGTCCTTCAGCGCGTTGCCGAGGTTGGAGTGCGCCTCGGCATAGGCGGGATCGAGGGCGAGGGCGGCGCGGAACGCGGCCTCGGCCTCGGCCGGGCGCTGCAGCTCGAGCAGGGCCGTGCCGAGGTTGTTGTGCGCCTCGGCCGTCGCGGGGCCGACCGCGAGGGCCCGCCGGTGGCAGGTCTCCGCGCCGGCCGCGTCGCCCAGCTGGCGCAGGGCCGAGCCGAGCCCGTCATGGACGGCGGCGCGGCCGGGCTCCAGCTCCGCGCAGCGGCGCAGCAGCGGCACCGCCTCCGCCGCGCGGCCCAGCTCGACGAGGGCCGCCCCGGCGCCGGCCAGGGCGTCCGGGTCGTCGGGAGCCGCCGCCAGCGCCCCGTGATAGCTGGCCAGCGCCTCCGCGGGCCGCCCCAGCCGCCGCAGGATGTTGCCCAGGGAGAGGTGCACGTCGGTGCGGCCGGGCAGGCGCGCCGCCGCCCCGGCCAGCACGGGGACCGCCTCCGCCTCGCGCCCGGCAAGCTCCAGCGCGCGGCCCAGGTTCAGCAGGGCGGCAGCGTCGCCTGGATCGAGGTCGGAGGCCCGGCGCAGGGCCGCCAGCGAGTCGTCCAGCCGCCCCAGCCGTCGAAGCACCAGCCCCAGGTTGGTATGGGCCGCCCGCAGCCCCGGGTCCCGCTCGGCGGCGGCGCGGTAGGCGCCCGCGGCGTCGACGACCTGCCCGGCCGCCTCGAGCGCCACGCCGAGGTTGAACAGCGTCTCCGCATGGTCCGGGCGCCGCCGGGCGGCCTGGCGGAGCAGCCGGGCCCCCTCCTCCGCGCGCCCGTTGCGCGCCAGCAGCCCGCCCAGATTGCCCAGGGCCTCGCCATGTTCGGGGTCGAGGGCGAGCGCCTCGCGGTACAGCGCCTCCGCCTCCGCCGCGCGGCCCTGCGCCTGCCGCACCCCCGCGAGCGCCGCCCGGCAGTCGGCGGAACCGGGCGCCAGCTCCGCGGCCTGGCCCAGGAACGCCGCCGCCGCCTCCCACCGGCCGACCTGCGCGGCCAGCATGCCCATGAGGTAGCGCGGCCCGCTGTTGCCGGGATCGGCCTCCATCACCCGTCCGTACAGCACCTCGGCCTCCGCCAGCCGGCCGGCGCGGTGGTGGTCGAGGGCGGCCGCCAGGGCCTCTTGCACTGTCGCCATCGGGACGGGGGGAACTCAAGGGAACGGGCGGAACTGCGCCCCGCAGCATCGCGGTTCGGTCAGCGGAGTTCAAAGAAAATCCGCGTGTTGTCCCAGCAGGCGTCGAGCGCCAGGCGCTCGCCCGCCCGCACCGCGCGCGGCCGGTCCAGGAACAGCACCGCCTGCTTCCAGTGGTTGGTGCGCCCGGCCCCGCGCGAGCTGTAGGTCACGCGCTCGTCCAGGTGCAGGTCGAACCAGAAGGCCACCGCGTGCAGCGTCCCCTCCGCCGCCGCCTCGACCTCCAGCGGCACCCGCCCGGCGTCGGGCATGTCGCGGGTGAAGTCGAAGGGCAGCGCCGCGAAAGGCGCGCTCAGCGCCCGGTGCGGGTCGCGGTCGAGGTCGATCTGCCCGGTGCCGGGCGTGCGGAACACGTCGAAGGCCGACAGGTCGAAGCCGCAGAGGTCGCGCAGCGGGTTCACCCGCGCCAGCTCGGGCGCCTCGATGAGCAGGCCGTGCACGGTGGCGGCGCGGGGGATTATCGCGCCGCCCGGGCGGACCAGCTCGCGCCGGGCGTGGCGCAGGACCGCCAGCATCTCCGGCGCCAGCATGCCGACATTGATGAGCTCCGACACGAACACGTCGGCCGGGCGCGGCATGTCCTGTCCCACCGCCAGCCGGGTCGACTTCTTCGCGACGACATGCACCCGGTCGGACAGGCCGTTGCGGGCGACCGTCTCGGCCGCCACCCGGGCGAGCAGCGGGTTGATCTCGCAGGTGGTGACCCGCGCCGCGCCCAGCCGCGCCGCCATCATGGCGACCAGCCCGGACCCGGTGCCGATCTCCAGCACGTGGCAGCCCTCGGTCACCGCGCCTTCCAGCGCCTCGCGGTACGCCTCGTTGCGGACGGTGTCGTTCAGCATGGGCAAGTGCCAGGCTGGCACCATGCTGCTATGCAGGAACCGGCGGATGAAGTCGATCTCCGGCCGGCCGCCGTGGCCGGCGGCGACCGCCGCCTCCACGGTGGCGAGCGCGTCGCCGGTGCGGCTGTCGGCGTGCTGCACCTGGGCCAGCCCGACCCAGGCCGGGACCAGCGACGGCGCCAGCTCCGTCGCCCGGCGGAAGCGCCGTTCGGCCTCCTCCAGGCTGTCGGCGGCATACGAGGCCTCGCCCAGGGCGTACTGGGCGTCGGCGCTGTCGGGCTGAAGGGCGGCGGCGCGGCGGCACAGTTCCAGCGCCTCCAGCGGGCGGCCCGACGCCAGGGCCACGCGGCCCAGCGCCGCCAGCGCGCCGGCATGCTCCGGCACCAGGTCGAGCGCGCCGCGGAACGCCCGCTCCGCCTCCTCCAGCCGGCCCGCGGCCTGCAGCGCGTTGCCCAGGTTCACCAGCGTCGCGGGCTGCCCCGGCGCCAGCTCCAGCGCCGCGCGGAAGGCGTCCGCCGCCTGGTCCCAGCGCTCCCCCGCATAGAGCAGGGCGCCGCGGTTGTTGTGGAAGGCCGGCTCGCCGGGCGCGGCGACGACAGCGCGGTCGAAGCACTCCAGCGCCTCCACCGGCCGGCCGGACCGGTAGGCGACCAGCCCCGCCAGATGCCAGGCGTGACCGTCGTTGGGGTTCTCCTCGAGCGCGGCGCGGCAGAGCGCGTCCGCCTCGGGCAGGCGCCCCTCCTGGATCAGGCGCGCGATGCCGGCATGCGGGGACTCAGGCATGGGATCGGTTCCGGGAGGGAGGGGGCCGGGGCCGCCGGCGTCGGGGCGCGACGGTCAATCCGGTCAGGCCAGCAGGTTGACGGCGCCGGCCGGGGCGGCGGCGGCGGCCGGTGTGGCAGGTGCCGGAGACGCGGTCGCGGCCGGCTCGGCTGCGGGAACCGGCGGGCCCGCGGGAAGCGCCGTGCCCGGCGCGCCCCCGGCGGCGGCCCGCGCCGGCACCGCGGAAACGGCCTCGCCGCCCTCCCCGCCGTCCGGTGCCCCGGCCTGTCCGCCGCCCTGGCCGCCGGCCTCGCCGCCCGGGGTGACGGCCGGCGCGCGCATGCGGTAGGCGCGCACCACCCGCTCCGACGGGATCTGGGTCCGCACGTCGCCGGTGTCGCGGTCGCGGAACTGGATGAGGGCCAGGGCCGCCTGGTTGTCGTACTGGATGACGGGGCTGAGATATTGCGGCGACGCCGGGCCGGCGGCGGGCGTCTCCGCGGGCGCGGCAGGCTGCGCCCGGACGGCAGGAGCCGCCGGGAGTGCCGCCGACGCGACGCTTTGCACCGCACCCAGGATCATGGCAGCCGCGCACCCACCAAAGGTAGATGGCATTTTACCAAACGGGCGTGCGCCGCGCCATGCCCAATTAACCGAAACTTAGGAGTAGTGCCGACGCGGTCACACGGAGGGGACGGGTACCGCGGCGAGCGCCCGGAGGTCGGCCGCCAACTCCCGCACCGGCGCCTCCCAGTCGCCCCAGCGGCGCTGGCGGTAGAGGCGCAGGGACGGGTACCAGGGGCTGTCGGAGCGGTCGCGCAGCCAGCGCCAGCAGCCGTCCAGCCGCGACAGCACCCGAACCGGCCGCCCCAGCCCGCCGGCCAGATGCGCGACGGCCGTGTCGACCGTCACCACCAGGTCCAGCGCCGCCACCAGGCCGGCGGTGTCGGCGAAGTCATTCAGCTCGCCCGTCCAGTCTGTCAGCCGCAACGGGCAGCCGGGCAGGGCCGCCTGCGCCGCCGCCTCGCCCTTCTGCAGGCTGTGGAAGGAGAGGCCGGGGATGGCGGCCAGCGGCGCCAGGGCGGCGAGGTCGAGGCTGCGGCGGCGGTCCACCAGGCTGGCGGCGAGGTCGTCCCGGCGCGGGTCGCCGGCCCATACCAGCCCCACCTTCAGCGTCCCGTCCGCCGGCAGCCGGGCCCGCCAGCCCGCCTCCGCCCCGTCGGGTGCCTTCAGGTAGGGGACTTCGGCCGGGATGCTGCCGATGCGGGTGCCGCAGCGGTAGGGCAGCCCCATCAGGGCGGCGCGGGCGTCCCAGTCGCCGCCCGCCACCGGCGTGCCGAGCGGCATGACCTCCACCGCGCCGCCGAAGCTGTCGCGCAGCAGCCGGACCAGCGCCGGCTGCGCCAGCAGCCCGACCCGGCGGGCCCCCTTCGCCGCCAGCAGCGGCGCGTAGCGGCAGAACTGCAGCGTGTCGCCGTGCCCCTGCTCCGCGTGCAGCAGCAGCCGGAGCCCGGCCGGGTCGCCGCCCGCCCAGTCCGGGATGGCGGCGAGGTCCGGCGGCAGAGAGAACATGCGGGTGCGCCAGCGCCACTCGTACTCCGCCCAGCCGGTCTCCAGGTCGCCGGCGGTCAGCCGGGCCAGCGCCCGCTGCCAGTGGATGTCGGGATCGTCCGGGCGCAGCGCCAGCGCCGCGCGGTAGCAGCGCTCCGCCCCCTCGTCGTCGCCGAGGTCGCGGAGCACGGTGCCGAGGTTGGTGCGCGCCTCCACCGCGCCGGGGTCGGCGGCGATGGCGGCCAGGAACAGGTCCGCCGCCTCGCCCAGGCGCCCGGTGGCGTGCATCACGTTGCCCAGGTTGTTGGCGGCCGCCGACGCGCCGGGCCGCAGCTCCAGCGCCCGGCGCAGGGCCGCCTCCGCCTCCTCCAGCCGGCCCAGCACGGTCAGCGCGTCGCCCAGGTTGGCCAGCGTGTCGGGATCGTCGGGGCGCAGTTCCAGCGCGGCGCCGAACGCGTCCGCCGCCGCCGCATGCAGGCCCAGCGCCCGCAGGGCCAGCCCGTGGCGCGCCGGCGCCTCCGGCTGGGCGGGGTCGAGGGCGCGGGCGCGGTGGAACAGGCCGTCGGCCGCCGCGGCGTCGCCGGCCGACAGCAGCGCGCTCGCCCGGTTCAGCAGCAGCCCGGCGAGGTTGCGCCTGGCCCCGCCGTGGCCCAAGGCCGCCGCGCGCTCCAACGCCGCCTCCGCCCCCGCGGGGTCGCCCAGACGGCCCAGCGCGGTGCCCAGGTCGTTCAGCGCGTCGGCATGGCCGGGGTCGAGGCGCGCGGCCTCGCGGAAGCTGTCCGCCGCCGCGGCCAAGTCGCCCGTCCCTGCCAGCGCCAGGCCCAGCCCGTGGCGGGCGCGCGCGTCGCCGGGCCGGGCGGCGCAGGCCCTGCGCAGGGTGTCCGCGGCCTCCGCCGATCGGCCCTGCTGCAGCGCCGCCATGCCTGAGAGGTACAGGGCGTCGGGCTGGCCCGGCTCCACCGCCAGGATGCGGCGGTAGAGCTCCGCCGCCGCGGCGAGGTCGCCGGCGCGGTGGTGCTGGAGGGCGGCCTCTAGGGCCTCTGCGATGCTGGCCATGTCTCGGGCGGTCCGGGGATGCGGGCGGCGGAGCATAGCATGCCGCCGCCGCCGGTCACGTCGCCGCTGCCACCGGGGGCGACGGGGTCAGGAGGCCAGCCGCAGGGTGTCGGCCGGACGCTCCACCGCCACGCGCCCGTCCTCCACCCGGATCACCATGTCGGCGCGGCGCAGGGTGGACAGGCGGTGGGCGATCATGAAGCAGGTGCGCCCGGCCATCAGCCGCTCCAGGCTCTCCATGATCTCGGCCTCGGTGGCCTGGTCGATGGCGCTGGTCGGCTCGTCCAGGATCAGGATGGGGGCGTCGGTCAGGAAGGCGCGGGCGATGGCGAGGCGCTGGCGCTCGCCGCCCGACAGCCGCGCCCCGCGCTCGCCGATGCGGGTGTCGTAGCCGTCCGGCAGCGCCATGATGAAGTCGTGCGCCACCGCCTGTTTCGCCGCCGCGACGACGCGGCCGATAGGGGCGGAGGGGTCGCCGTAGGCGATGTTCTCCGCGATGGTGGTGGAGAAGAGCGTCGGCTCCTGCGGGACCACGGCGAACTGCCGGCGCAGGTCGGCCAGGCGCAGGTCGCGCAGGTCCTGCCCGTCCAGCAGGATGCGCCCGGCGGTCGGGTCCAGCTGGCGGATGATCAGGTTGACCAGCGTCGACTTGCCGGCCCCGGTGCGCCCGACGATGCCGACGCAGGTGCCGGGCGCCACGTCCAGGTCCACGCCGGACAGCACCGGCTCGCGCCCGGCATAGGCGAAGCCCACGCCCTCCAGCCGGACATGGCCCGCGGCGCGGCCCCGGACGGGCCTGGCGTCCGGCTTCTCCGCCACCGCGGGCGGCGTGTCCAGCAGGGCGAAGGCGCGCTCGGCGCTGACCAGCGCCCGCTGCTGGCCGGTGATGTGGGTCCCAATCTGCTGCAGCGGCGCGTAGAGCTGGCCGATGTAGCCCAGGACCAGCAGCAGCTCGCCCGTGGTGATGGTGCCGGCCTGCACGTCGCGGGCGCCCAGCCACAGGATGGCGGCCCCGCCCAGCGCGGAGGACAGGCCCAGCAGGCCCGACAGCAGCCCCTCGCGCGAGATGACGGCGCGGCGGGTGTCGAAGGCGCGGCGGGCCAGGGCGGAGAAGCGGCCGGCCTCGCGGTCCTCCTGGCCGAAGGTGGTGACGATGCGGGCGGCGCCCAGCGTCTCCTGCACCACGGCCAGCGCCGCCGACTCGTCCTCCTTGGCCCCGGCCCAGCGGCCGCGCAGCCGGGTCTGGCTGAGGTGGATCAGCAGGATCACGGGCACCGAGGTCGCCAGCGCCACCACGGCCAGCGGCGCCGACAGCCCCGCCGTCACCGCCAGCACCCCCGCCAGCGAGGCGAGGCAGGTCACCATCGGGATCAGGCCGTAGAGTGCGGTCCATTGCAGTGACGGGGCGTCGTGGTTGATCCGGTGCTGCGGCTCCTGGCTGCCGCGGTCGTGCCCGGCCGGCGACAGGGTCAGCGCGTGGCGCAGCAGCCGGCCGCGGAACTCCAGCACCATCCGCTCCGCCACCCAGTCGCGCAGCATCCAGTCGCCGAAATGGTGGGCGGCCATCAGCAGCGCCACCACGACCGAGAAGACGATGGTCAGCGGCAGCAGCAGGTCCGGCGCCTGGAGGCCGGCCGGCAGCAGCGCCGCCAGCCAGGACGGCAGGGGCTGCCCGCCCAGCACGCTGTCCACCACCACCTTCATCGGCAGCGGCAGCAGCAGGGCCAGCGGCAGCCCGGCCAGCCCGACGCCGAGCACCGCCCCCAGGTGCGGCCAGAAGGCGCGCGCCTCGCGGAAGGCACGGGCGTAGAGCGCGGGGGCGGAGGCGGTGCGGGGGGTGTCGGACATGATGGGCCGGGCGCTTGGTTCCGGGACCGCCGGCGGCGGACGCGCGGCGGCTGCGGGCCAAGCGTTGCGCCCTTCATGGTTAATGATTCCCTATGTGGGGGATGCGCTACCCCCTCTTTGCGGTGGCCCCGTGCGCCTCTCTCAGCGCGCGGTCCTCAGCCCGGCGACCAGCGCGCCGCGCCCGTCCGGGCGGACGGCGATGCCGTCGGGCAGCAGTCCGGGCAGCTCCGCCATCGTCTCCCGCGTGCCGGTCGCTGCGTCGAGGCGGACCAGGCGGGCGGGCCCCCGCCCCACCGGCCGCTCCACCAGCCACAGGGCGCCGGCGGCCAGCTGCCAGACGGCGGGGTCGAGCCCGCCGCCGGCCGGCAGCACCGGCTCCTCCTCCCCGCCGGCGTGCGGGCGGCGGGAGACGGCGCCGTCGGCGCGACGCAGGTAGAGGTGGGCGGCATCCGACCGCACCGACCGCACGCCGGGGCCCGACACGGGCTCTGCCTCGGCGCCGGCATGCGGCTCCATGCGCCAGGCCCGCCAGACGCCGCCGCGCTCCGCCGCGAAGTGCAGGCGCCGCCCGTCGGCCGACCAGGCCGGCGACGCCTCGGGCGCCGGCCCGTCGGTCAAGGCGACGGCGGTGCCGGTGAGGGCATCCGCCACGACCAGGTCGGCGGCCCCGCCGGGGGCGTGCGCGACGGCGGCGATGCGGCGGCCGTCGGGCGACCAGGCGAGGCCGGACAGGCGCCCCGCCGAAAGCCGGGTCAGCCGCCGCGGCGGCCCGTCGGCAGGGGCCAGCCAGATCTCCTCGGCACCCGGCTCGCCCGCGACATAGGCGAGCGTGCGGCCGTCCGGCGACCAGGCGGGATCGCGGTCGGGCGGGGCGGCATCGGCCCCGGGCTTGGCGAGGCCGGGGCGGGCGAAGGGGGCGACGCGCGGCGCCGGGGCCGCCAGCCCGACCTCCAGCAGGGGCGCGCGGGCGGCCGCGCGCTCCGGCGCCGCGGGGCCGGCGAAGCGGGTGGCGGCGGCCTTCGCCGCGCTGCCGAACTGGGCCACGGCGCGCCGCGCCTGCGCGCCCAGGGTGGCGCCCGGCCAGCCCTCGCTGCCCCAGCCGCCGGGGGCGGAGGTGACGGCGAGGCCGTGGCCGCCGGTCCAGGAGAGCGTCACCGGGCCGGCGGCCGGGCAGCGCGCGATCTCGCGCTCGGGTCCCGGCACGTCGTCCGGCGGCACGGGGATCACCATCAGGCGGCAGGGCTCGTCGGCGCGGCCGCGCAGGAAGGCGACGCGCGTGCGGTCAGGCGACCAGA
>DASPKT010000186.1:0-2535 GCA_035627915.1 Azospirillaceae bacterium | reverse complement strand
GCGGCGCGCCAGGCCCTCGGCGATGGCGGTCTTGCCGACGCCGGGGTCACCCACGTAGAGCGGGTTGTTCTTCGAGCGGCGGCAGAGGATCTGGATCGTCCTCTCGACCTCCTGCTCTCGGCCGATCAGCGGGTCGATCTTGCCGCCCGCGGCCTTCTTGTTGAGGTTGACACAGTACGCTTCGAGCGCTTCGGTGCCCTTCTTCACGACCTTCTCCGCCTGAGCGTCATCGTCGGCACCTGAAACGCGTTTCTGCTCGGTTCGTCCCGGGGCCTTGGCGATGCCGTGAGAGATGTAGTTGACCGCGTCGAACCGGGTCATCTCCTGCTCCTGCAGGAAATAGACCGCATGGCTCTCACGTTCGGAGAACAAGGCAACCAGCACATTGGCTCCCGTCACCTCTTCGCGACCCGAACTCTGGACGTGGATCGCCGCCCGCTGGAGCACGCGCTGGAAGCCCGCAGTCGGTTTGGCGTCGTCGGGACGGTTGGTGATCAGGTTCGTGAGTTCGTTGTCGAGGTACTCGACCAGCTCACCCTTGAGCTTGTCGAGGTCGACGCCGCAGGCCCGCAGGACGGCCACGGCGTCCTGGTCCTCGGAAAGGGCGAGCAGCAGGTGTTCGAGGGTGGCGTACTCGTGGCGGCGCTCGTTTGCGTAAGCTAGGGCTCGGTGGAGCGTCTGCTCGAGGTTACGCGAGAGCATGACCGGGCTAATCCTTCTCCAGGGTACATTGCAAAGGATGCTGGTGCTGGCGGGCGAAATCCATGACCTGCGTCACTTTCGTCTCCGCCACCTCGTAGGTGAACACGCCGCATACCCCCACTCCGCGCCGGTGGACGTGGAGCATGATGCGGGTGGCCTCTTCCCGGCTCTTGTTGAAGAAGCGTTCCAGACAGTGAACGACGAACTCCATCGGAGTATAATCGTCATTCAACATCAGGACCTTGTACATTGAAGGCTTCTTCGTCTTGGGCTTGGCCTTTACGACCACGCCCGTCACGGTCCCCTCGTCCCCGTGCTTATCCTTGTCGGCCATGGCTTCTCAGAGGTCTTCGCTCATCCCGAGGTCATCCCGTACAATCATATGAGAAGCCGCGACCCGGTTGGAAGGGCAGATCGCACCGCTCCCACCTTCCGCGCGCGACCTTTTCGGGGCGGCGATGGGGCGGCCGGCGTCCGACTCCCTGGGCCCGGTCGCGGCGGCTGATCGGGGAACAGCGGCAAAGCCCGAAGGTTTCCGGGCGCCTGCGGCTTTCCCGCCGGGCCGGCGCCGGTCTATAGTTGGCGCGTGACCCCGCCCGCCCCAGCACCGCATCCGGACCCAGCCATGCAGGACGCGCACGCCGCCTCGGATTCCGGGCGCCCCGGGGCCCCGCCGCGGCCCGCGCGGGGGTTGCGGCCGCTGGAGGCGCTGGCCTGGACCGCCCTCATCGGGCTCGCCGCCCTGGTCAACATCCTCACCATCCTGGCCGACGCCGACCGCTCGGGGCGCCCGATCGAGACATGGGTCCCGATCGTGCTGGAGACGACCAGCGCCACGGTGATCCTCCTCCTGGTGCCGGCGCTGTACTGGATGCACCGCCGCTTCCCCGTGGCGGGCGGCTGGCGCAACCTGCTGGCCCACGCCGCCTTCACCCTGCCCTTCAGCCTGGCCCACGTGATGGGCATGGTGATGCTGCGCGCCTTCGCCTTCGCGGCGCTCGGGCGCACCTACCCGGTCGTGCCGCGGCTGGCGGACTTCCTCTACGAGTACCGCAAGGACGCCTTCAGCTACCTGATCCTGAGCGCCGTGCTGCTGGGCCTGCGCCACCTGCTGGAGCAGCGCCGCCCGGCGCCGGCCGCCGAACCGGCCGCGGAGCCGCCCGCCGCCCCGGCCCCCGAGGCACCCCCGCCGGCGCCCGAGCCGCTGCGGCGCTTCGCGGTGAAGCGGCGGGACAAGGAGGTGCTGGTGGAGGCCGACGCCATCGCCTGGATCGAGGCGGCCGGCAACTACGCCGTCCTGCATGTCGGCGCCGAGCGGTTCGAGATCCGCTCCTCGCTCGCGAGGCTGGAGGCGGAGCTGGACCCCGCCCGCTTCGTGCGCACCCACAAGTCCGCCATCGTGAACCTGGCCCACGTGCGCGAGGTCGAGCCCTGGGTCAGCGGCGACTACCGCATCGTGCTGGAGGATGGCGGGCGGGTCCCGCTGTCGCGCCGCTTCCGCGCCCGGTTCGAGCGGGCGGTCCCGGTCAAGAGCTGACCCGCCGGTCGTCACGCGCGGCACGCCGTTCGTCCCAAATCCCAGGCTTCTCGTCCCTTTCCGCCCCCTGCCCGCGGCTGCCGCCGCCATACCGGACGTACGCCCGGCACGGCCGGCGACACCGAGACCAGGGAACCAGGGAAAAGAGACGATGACCGACAAAGCCCCGCCCTCCGCCCGCCGCCACGACCTCGACTGGCTGCGCGTCTGCGCCTTCGGGCTGCTGATCCTGTTCCACGCCGGCATGCCCTTCGTGGGCTGGGACTGGCATATCAAGGACGCGCTGCGCTCCGACG
>DASPKT010000185.1:0-15625 GCA_035627915.1 Azospirillaceae bacterium | reverse complement strand
CATCGTGCCCAGCCAGGACATCGTCCTGGGCCTGTACTACATCACGATGGAGCTGCCGGGCGCCAAGGGCGAGGGCATGGCCTTCACCGACATCGGCGAGATCGAGCAGGCCCTGGCCGCCAAGGCCGTGACCCTGCACAGCAAGATCAAGGCGCGCTACCGCACGGTCGACGCTGAGAACAAGCCGATCACGGTGCGCGTGGAGACGACCCCGGGCCGCATGCTGCTGTCCGAGATCCTGCCGCGCCACCCGGCGATCCGCTTTGAGATGATCAACCGGCTCCTGACCAAGAAGGACGTCGGCAACATCATCGACGCCGTCTACCGCCACTGCGGCCAGAAGGAGACGGTGATCTTCGCCGACCGGCTGATGAAGCTGGGCTTCACCCAGGCGTGCAAGGCCGGCATCTCCTTCGGCAAGGACGACCTGGTCATCCCGGCCGAGAAGGAGACGCTGATCCGCGAGGCGCAGGAGCGCGTCAAGGAGTACGAGCAGCAGTACCTGGACGGCCTGATCACCCAGGGCGAGAAGTACAACAAGGTGGTCGACGTCTGGTCGGAGACGACCGAGAAGGTCGCCACCGCGATGATGAAGGTCATCGAGCAGCCGAAGCCGGGCGTGGGCGTCAACTCCGTCTACATGATGGCCCACTCCGGCGCCCGCGGTTCCGCCGCCCAGATCAAGCAGCTGGCCGGCATGCGCGGCCTGATGGCCAAGCCCTCGGGCGAGATCATCGAGACGCCGATCATCTCGAACTTCAAGGAAGGCCTGACCGTGCTGGAGTACTTCAACTCCACCCACGGCGCCCGCAAGGGCCTGGCCGACACGGCTCTGAAGACGGCGAACTCGGGCTACCTGACCCGCCGCCTCGTCGACGTGGCGCAGGACGCCATCATCGTCGAGGAGGATTGCGGCACCCAGGACGGCCTGACCGTGAAGGCGGTGATCGACGGCGGCGAGGTGATCTCGCCCCTGTCCGAGCGCATCCTGGGCCGCACCGCGGCCGTGGACGTGATCGACCCGCTGAGCGGCAAGGTCGTGGTCCCGGCGGCCGGCCTGATCGACGAGCAGGCGGTCGAGGCGATCGACCGGGCCGGCATCGACCAGGTGCTGATCCGCTCGGTCCTGACCTGCAAGACCCGCGACGGCGTCTGCGGCCACTGCTACGGGCGCGACCTCGCCCGCGGCACGATCGTCAACATCGGCGAGGCGGTCGGCGTCATCGCCGCCCAGTCGATCGGCGAGCCCGGCACGCAGCTGACCATGCGCACCTTCCACATCGGCGGTGCGGCGCAGCGCGGTGCCGAGCAGTCGGCGATCGAGGCGGCCATCGACGCCAAGGTGGTGGTGAAGAACCGCAACCACGTCATCAACAGCGAGGGCGTGCCGGTCGTCATGGGCCGGAACTGCGAACTCGCCCTGTACGACGAGCAGGGCCGCGAGCGGGCCCGCCACCGCGTGCCCTACGGCGCCAAGCTGCACAAGGGGCTGGCGGAGGACGGCACCATGGTCAAGCGCGGCGAGCGCCTGGCCGAGTGGGACCCGTACACCCTGCCGATCATCACCGAGCGCGAGGGTATCGCCAACTACATGGACCTGGTGGAGGGCGTCTCCATCCGCGAGGTCATGGACGAGGCGACCGGCATCAGCTCCAAGGTGGTCGTCGACTGGCGCCAGCAGCCGCGCGGCGCGGACCTGCGCCCGCGCATCACGCTCCGCGACGACTCGGGTGAGGTGGTGAAGCTGCCGAACGGGCTGGAGGCGCGCTACTACATGAGCGTGGACGCCATCCTGTCGGTGGAGAACGGCGCCCGCGTCCGGGCCGGCGACGTGCTGGCCCGCATCCCGCGCGAGTCATCCAAGACCCGCGACATCACGGGCGGTCTGCCGCGCGTGGCGGAGCTGTTCGAGGCGCGTCGTCCCAAGGACTTCGCGATCATCTCGGACATCGACGGCCGCGTGGAGTTCGGCAAGGACTACAAGACCAAGCGCCGCATCGTCGTGCAGCCCACGAACGAGGGCGATCAGCCGCGCGAGTACCTGATCCCGAAGGGCAAGCACATCTCCGTGCAGGAGGGTGACTACGTCCAGAAGGGCGACCTGCTGATGGACGGCAACCCCGTCCCGCACGACATCCTGGCGGTCATGGGCGTCGAGGCCCTGGCCAACTATCTCATCAACGAGATCCAGGAGGTCTATCGACTGCAGGGCGTGAAGATCAACGACAAGCACATCGAGGTGATCGTCCGCCAGATGCTGCAGAAGGTCGAGATCGAGGAGCCGGGCGACACCACCTTCCTGGTGGGCGAGCAGGTCGACCGCGTCGAGTTCGAGGCCGAGCACCGCAAGGTGCAGGCCCGGATGGACGAGGGCGAAGGCGGGCTGCGGTTCGCCCGGGCGCGCCCGGTGCTGCAGGGGATCACCAAGGCCAGCCTGCAGACCCGCTCCTTCATCTCCGCCGCGTCGTTCCAGGAGACCACCCGCGTCCTCACCGAGGCCGCGGTGCAGGGCAAGACGGACAACCTGGAGGGCCTCAAGGAGAACGTCATCGTCGGCCGCCTCATCCCGGCCGGCACGGGCTCCGTGGTCAACCGCCTCAAGCAGATCGCCGCGGAGCGCGACCGCGCCCTGCAGGTGGAGGCCGAGGAGGCTCCGGCCCTGCCGGAGACCAACCAGTCCGCCGCCTGACCGGCATTTGTCCGTACCAAGTGCAGGGGGCCGCATCGGAAGATGCGGCCCTCTTTTTTTGTCTGGACAAATACCCGTTCAACTAGCCGCCAAGTAAACCTGTTAGCCGACCGTATTCCTATGCTCCCCTTCCGGGCGGCCTATGCCTAAAGCAATGTGCCTAGGTCGTAGATCGGCACCCCCTTAACCGTAAAAAGTGCATCATATTAAGAGTCCCTAAACCAACGGCCGGTGACAATCCGGTCTAATGTTGTCGGGGAGGCGGTGACGATGGCGATGCATCCGGGAGGGGGGCTGGGACGCTGGCTGGACCGGCTCATCTCGCCACTGCGGGAGGAGCCGCACCCGCCCGTTCGCAGCGCGCCCAAGCCGCCGTCGAAGGCGACCGTCCAGGCCAGCCTGGACTGCGAGCACACCCGCGAGAAGCTGCGCACCATCATCACCCAGCAGCCGAACTTCTCCGCCGGCTGCTTCCACCTGATCGGCCTCGCCAGCCTGAAGGAGAAGCTCGGGCCCCGCTGGCCGTCGGTCGAATCGAAAGTGCAGCAGGTCGTGGAGCGGCTGCTGGCCCAGCACCTGAAGCGCGAGGACGCCTGGTTCCGCCACGGGCCGGAGACCTACGTCGTCGTCTTCGCCAGCCTGAACAAGCTGGAGGCGCAGCTGCTCTGCGGCCGGGTGGTGAAGGAGCTGCACAACCTGCTGCTGGGCGACAGCGACGCCGCCGCCATCATGGTGGAGACCGCGGTCGTGGAGGCCGGCGGCGAGATGTCGGTGGAGAGCCGGTCGCTCGACAGCCTGCTGTCCTCGGCCCTGGAGGAGTTCCACGTCGCCCCCGGCGACGCCGCGGCCGCCCAGCCCTGCCCGAACCAGGCGCGCCAGGGCGGGCTCGGCGGGCGGGAGGAGGCGGCGAAGACCCTGGGCTGGGTGCTGGAGGAGGACCTGCGCGAGCCGGTCAGCTTCCTCTACCGGCCGATCTGGGACGCCAAGCACCAGGTGATCTCCACCTACCTCTGCCGGCCGGCACGGCGGCGGCCCAGCGGCATGCACCTGTGGGGCTACGACGTGCTGCGCGACGGCACCGACACCTCCGCCATCCTGGACCTGGACACCGAGACGCTGAGCCACAGCGTGTCGCTGCTGCACGAGCTGGTGCGCAACAAGTTCCGGCTGATGATGACCCTGCCGCTGCATTTCGAGACGATGGCCGTGCTGGCCCGGCGGCGCCAGTACCTGCAGCTCTGCCGGATGATCCCGAAGCAGCTCTCCGACTTCCTGGCGTTCGAGCTGAACTGCCTGCCCGCCGGCGTGCCGGCCAGCCGCCTCATCGAGTTCGTGAACGCACTGAAGCCGCACTGCCGCGCCGTGCTGGCGCGCACCGACGTCGCCACCGGCGACATGGCCTCCTTCGGCGCGGCCGGCATCAAGATCGTGGGCGCGGAGCTGCCGCACCACGGCGACCCGATGCGGCACCTGGGCGAGCTGGCGCGCTTCACCGCGGCGGCGCACAAGATGCACCTGCTGACCTACCTGGACGAGGTCAACACCGACGTCGCCTCCGTGGCCGGCCAGACGGCGTCCTTCGACTTCATGATGGGCGACTTCGTCGGCCCCTGGGTGGAGGTGCCGGAGACGGCGGTGCGCCGCACCCGCGACGACCTGGCCCAGCGGGCCCGGGTCAAGGCCCCGGGCCGCCGGGTCGCCGGGATGGCCTGCTGAGCGGCCCTCCCGGCTGGTCCGTCCCGGCGAGCCCCGCGCGTCAGACGCGGGACTTGCCGCCGCGCGTCAGGCGCGGGATTTAAACGTCCGGAGCTGCCGGTTGAACTCGATGGTGATGGCCTCGACGCGGCCGATCGCCTCCTCGACCTTGCGGGCCGCCGCGGGGTCCTCCTTGGCGGCGAAGCTCAGGCACTGCACGTAGTCGTTCATGTCGGTGACGTACCGGCGCACGTCCTCCGTGACCGCGGTCATCTCGTCGGGGCTGGCGCCGCCGCCGTCGGGGATGGCCGGCTCCTGCACGGCCTGGCAGTCGGCGAGGGCGGGCGCGGCCGCGGTGAGGGCGAGGGTGCAGAAGGCGGTGGCGAGGAGCTTCGTCATCGTCGTTCGACCATTAGGGTTCGTTGATGAGGTGCGGCGCGTCGGGCGCGCCTTGCCGCACCTGATGCCACAGTTGCGTTACGGAGGGATGATGGGGCGCCGCATGGCTGCCCCTCCGCTACCGCCCCTTGAAGGCGGCGCGGTAGCGGGCGGGGCTGGTGCCCAGCTCGGCGCGGAACTGCCGGCGCAGCGTGTCCGCGGTGCCGAACCCGCACTCGGTCGCGACATGCTCCACCGGCAGGTCGCTCCCCTCCAGCAGCTCCCGGGCCCGGGCCAGGCGCTGCTTCAGCAGCCAGCGCGACGGGCTGTCGCCGGTCGTCTCCTCGAACCGGCGGATGAGGGTGCGCACGCTCATCCCGGCGCGGCGCGCCAGGTCGGGGACCGCCAACTCGTCGCGCAGGTTCTCCCGGGCCCAGTCCAGCAGCCCGGCCAGCCGCGCCCCGGGCTCACCGATCGGGCGGTCGACGAACTGGGTCTGACCGCCCTCCCGGTGCGGCGGGATGACGAGGCGGCGGGCGACCTGGTTGGCGATGCGGGGTCCGAAGTCGCGGCGCACGATGTGCAGGCAGAGGTCCAACCCGGCGGCGCTGCCGGCCGAGGTCAGCAGGTCCCCCTCGTCGACGTAGAGCACGTTGGGCTCCACCCGGATGCCGGGATGGGCGCGGGAGAGGTCGTCGGTGTAGCGCCAGTGGGTGGTGGCCCGCCGCCCGCGCAGCAGCCCCGTCGCCGCCAGCACGAACACGCCGGAGCAGATGGACACCAGCCGCGCGCCGCGCGCGTGCGCGGTGCGCAGCGCCTCCAGCAGGGGCTCCGGCGGCGGTTCGAACCGGTCGCGCCAGCCGGGGACGATGACCGTGCCGGCGGCGGCGACGTCGGCCAGACCCCCGTCGGTCTCCACCCGGATGCCGCCGACCGCGCGCAGCGGCCCCGGTTCGGCACCGCAGACCCGGAACCGGTACCAGTCCGCCATCTCCGGGCGCGGTAGGCCGAACACCTCCACCGCGATGCCGAACTCGAAGGTGCAGAGCCCGTCATAGGCGACCAGGGCGACGTCGCGGTGGGAGACGGCGGGGGCGGGCAGGGCGTCTGGCATGAACTGCATGGTAATTGGCGTTCGTGCCAGTGTTCAAGACCCCGCGGAAGAGGGATCGTCCGGCCGTCCAGAAACCCCCGAGCCGGAGGAGCTATCCATGGCCGCCACCGTCACCTTCAAGCAGCCCGTCCCCGCCGCCCCGCCCCAGGAGGCGCTGGCGCATTTCGAGCGGCGCCTCGCCTTCGAGACGGACTGCTGGGACACCCACTATGCGATGGGGCTGGACGATCCCGGCTTCGTGCTGGTCGACGTGCGCTCGCCCGAACTGTACGCCGCCGGCCACGTCGAGGGCGCCGTGAACATCCCGCACCGCCAGCTGACGGCGGAGCGGCTGGCGGAGTACCCGATGGACACGCTGTTCGTCGTCTATTGCGCCGGGCCCCACTGCAACGGCGTCCACAAGGCCGCCATCCGCCTCGCCAGGCTCGGCCGGCCGGTCAAGGAGATGATCGGCGGCGTCACCGGCTGGCTGGACGAGGGCTTCACCCTGGTGGCGTCGTGAGGGGCGGCAAGGCACGCGCCGCCGCTGATCCTGGCCGCCCGCGTGGCAAGCCGGCCGCCATGTCCATCATGGAAGCCACCCTGGACGGGAGCCGCCCCATGCCCGGAGACCACGTCGGGATGGAAGCCGACGGACGCTTCATCGTCCATGTCGAGGACGGGCAGGTCCGGCTGGAACCGGTGGAGGCAGCGGTGAGGCGGGTGCAGGAGAAGGCGCGCCGTTACATGCGCGGCGACGGCCGGTCCCCGGCGGACGAGCTGATCGAGGAGCGCCGCCGCGGGGCCCGGATCGAATGAGCCGGCTCCCGCATCCGGCCCGGGGCGCGGAATAGGAAAGGGGCCGCACCCTTCGGCGCGGCCCCTCCCGTCGTATTGACCGTCCGGTGCGCTCAGCGCGCGGCGGACAGGCTCTTCTCGCGGATCGGCTTGAACTCCGAGCCCGGCTTCCAGGCCGGCCACTTCGTGCTGTCGGCGAGGTCGCGGCCCAGCTCGTAGAGCATGCGCACCTCCTCGGCCCCGCCTTCCATGGTCATGCCCTCCTTCCACTCGTCGGAGGGCTGGTGGTAGTCGGTGCGGGTGAACTCGTCGGCCTTGGCCTTGCCCCACTCCGCCCCGTGCGCGACGCTGTCGACGCCGGCCTTGGTGTAGAGCATCGGCACGCCGACCTTGGCCAGGTTGAAATGGTCGGAGCGGTAGTAGATGCCGCGCTCGGGGAAGACCTCCGGCGTGATGGTCTTGCCGTTGGCCTTCGCCCAGGCCAGCACCGGCTCGTCCATCTCCGACTTGCCGGCGCCGATCATGATGAGGTCGCGGGTCGGGCCGAGATAGTTCAGCCCGTCCATGTTGTAGCCGCCGACCGTCTTCGCCACCGGGAACAGCGGGTTCAGCGCATAGTGCTCCGAGCCCAGCAGGCCCTGCTCCTCGGCGGTGAAGGCGACGAAGGCGACGCTGCGGGCGGGCTTCGTCGGGGCCTTGGCGAAGGCCTCGGCCAGCTCCAGCAGGCCGGCGGTGCCGGTCGCGTTGTCCACGGCGCCGTTGTAGATGTCGTCGCCCTTCACGGCGTTGCCGCGGCCCAGATGGTCCCAGTGGGCGGTGTACATCACCACCTCGTCCGGCTTGGAGGCGCCGGGCAGGACGGCGGCGACGTTGCGGGACTTCAGGTCCCGGAAGCTGTTGTTCAGCGCCATCGACACCTTGATGCCCATGGGCACGGCCTTGAAGCCGCGGTCGGATGCCCGGTCCTTCAGCTCGTCGAAGTTCAGGCCGGCGGCGGCGAACATCTCCTTCGCCACGTCCAGCTGCACCCAGCCCTCGATCATGGCGCGGCCCTGGCCGCCGTCGGGCGGCATCAGGTCCAGGCGCGGCACGCTGTGGCTGTTGGCGACGACGCCCCAGGGATAGCCCGCGGGCCGCGTCTCGTGCACGATCAGCACGGCGGCGGCGCCGTGCTTGGCGGCGTTCTCGTACTTGTAGGTCCAGCGGCCGTGGTAGGTCATCGCCACGCCGTCGAACAGCTTGGGGTCGCCGGTCGCGAAGCCGGGGTCGTTGACCAGCATGACCACCGTCTTGCCGCGCACGTCGATGCCGGCATAGTCGTCCCAGTCCTGCTGCGGCTCGGTGATGCCATAGCCGACGAACACCACCTCGCTGTCCTTCACCGCCGGGCGGTCGGTGCGCCGCCGGCTCCAGATCATGGTCTGGGTGAAGTACTCGTAGCTCTTGGCGCCGTCCTTGCCGGTCACGGTCATGGGGCCGTCGGGCCGGTTGGTGATCTCCACCATCGGCACGTCCTGGAAATAGGTGCCGTTGTCGCCGGCCGGCTTCAGGCCCAGCTTGCGGAACTCCTCGGCGATGTAGGCGACGGTCTTCTCCTCGCCCGCGGTGCCGGGCTTGCGGCCCTCGAACGCGTCGGAGGCCAGCACCTTGATGTGCTCGACCAGCCCGTCGGCGGTGATGGGGGTCTTGTCGGCGGCAAAGGCCCCGCCGGCGAGCGCGCTGGTGGCCAGGAGGGCCGCCGCCAGGATGCGTTTCGTTCCGCTAAGGGTCGTTCCCATATTCCAACCTGTCCTTTTCGCCCGCCCCGGCGCGGGGCGGGCTGTTGGGCAGGAAGATTAACGGCTCATGACACCGAAGGCCATGCGCCTTGAAGGGCTATGCGGTTGATGATGTTTGCAGATCAGAAACCGAACATGTGGTCCAGGCTGAAGGCGCCCTCCGCGCCGTCGCGCACCAGCCCGTGATAGCCGAACAGGCGGCAGCCGGTGTCGCGGATCAGCACGTAGGCGTGGGCGCCGGCCTCCGCCCGCTCCGCTTCCGTGAAGGTTTCGTTCACCCGGAAGTGCAGGCTGCCGGAGCAGGCGATGCGGACCTGCCGGCGCGTCACCTCGGTGCCGTCGCGGCGGGTCAGGATGAGGGCGGTGTCGCTCTGCGCCTTCCAGGGCGTGCTGGCCGGGTAGATCAGGTGGCAGAGCGTGTCGAGCCCCTGCCCCTCGCCGACCCTGAGGAACAGGCGGGTCGACAGGCCGGGGGCGCGGCCGGCGTAGCTCTGCGGCTCGTTCCGGTAGGTCAGGACGGTGTTGAACATGTGCGCGCCGAAGCTGGTCTCGGCGGCGTGGCCGCTGAGCCCGTCCTCGTAGCGGAACAGCGCGTGCAGCCAGCCGTCGGCCTCATGCCCGGCCGTGAAGTCGTAGACCAACTCAAGGTGCCCGTAGCCCGACGGGAGCGTCCGGCCGCCCAGCAGCTCGCCCGCGTCCAGGACGACCGCATGGTCGCGCGGCAGGGCGCCCAGCGACCGGCGCGCCACCTCGGTGCCGTCGGCATCAAACGCGATGGCTTCCACCGGCAGGCGCATCTGCGTCGTCGCCATCGGCGTCGGCAGGGCCAGCGTGCGGAAGCGCCCGGCGGGGAAGATCGGGGCCGGCAGGATGAAGCCCTTGCCCATCAGCGCCGCCAGCTCCGGCAGCTTCGGGTCCGGCTTCAGGTCCACCCGCTCCACGTTGGGGTGGGCGATGCGGCGGCGGACCTCGCGGGTCCCGTCCATCCGCACCACCTCGTAGCGGGGGCGGACGAAGTGCTTGCCGGCGCGCACCTCGACCTGGCGGGGCCAGCGCGCGTCGGGCAGCAGATCCGCCACGTCCAGCGCCAGGCTGCCGAAGGGCGGCACCTCGCGCCTGAGCCAGGCGACCCGGTCGTCTCCCATCAGGTTCAGCCCGACGGCGCCGGCCGGGATGGGGCAGGGGTGGCTGTTCTGCACCCACAGCACCACCCGCTCGTCCGCCTTCGGCGCCGGCAGCCCGGCGTAGAAGTCGGCCGGCCAGGCGTTGGCGTCGTGGGTGCAGGACAGCACGCCGGGCGCGTCGCCATAGGTGTCGAGCGCGTACTTCACCACGTCGTGCCCGGCGGCGCCGACGACGTGGATGAAGAGCTGCCCCTCGAACGGGCCCAGGCCGAAGCGGGCGCGCACCTCGGCGCTGTCGACGACGACGGTGCCGTTGGCGCCGGGCAGCGCTTCCGTCCACTCCGCCAGCGTCCCGCCGTCCGCCCCGAACAGGCGCAGCCACAGGCGCGGCGCCTTGGCGCCGTAGGCGGACCAGTAGTCGGCGGTGACGATGCGGGTGTGGTGGCCGCCGCCGTCGCGGAAGAAGGCGAAGTTGGTGGCGAAGTTCAGCGGCGCCAGGTAGTTGCGCCTGTCGGTCAGCATCTCCTCCGGCAGCTTCAGCGGGTCCAGCGTCAGGACGCGGGCGCCGGCGGGGACCAGGTGGCGGATATGGTCCACCAGCCGCTCCGCGTCGAAGGCGGCGACGAAGACCGCGTCGGCCCGCGTCTCCGAGAGTGCCGTCACCGGCTCCCCCGGCCGGCCGATCAGGGACCGCCCGATCTTCTCCACGTCCTGGACGAAGACGCCGGCGACCTCCACCCCGGCCAGGTGGAAGATCTCGTCGAACGGCTCCAGCATGTTCAGGGGGTCGTAGACCGCCACGCGCCCCGCCGCTTCCAGTTCCGCCACCAGCGCCCGCGCCTTCGGTGCCGCCAGCGGGTGGCCGATCGCCTTGAAGTAGCTGTTGCCGCCGGTGACGTTGCTGAAGGTGTCGATCTTGAGGGGCATATCGGTCTCGGGAGGGGCGGGATGCGTGGAACGGGCCGTCAGTGCCCGACCCGCGCCGGCCGCGCGTTGATCCAGGTCAGGCGGCGCGTCAGGCGAAGGGGTTCAGGCGCTTGATCCTGGCCGACAGGGAGTGGCGGAACTGCTCGCGCCGGACCACGTCCTGGCCGGTGACCCAGTTCAGCTGGATGGCGCGCCGCGGCCCCTGGACCGAGGTGTGGCCGTGCCAGGCGGTGGGGCCGTTGCGGAAGGCCAGCAGCGTGCCCTCGTGCGGCGGCACCTCCACCACCGGCTGGTCCAGCCCGTCGGGGGAGCGCAGCAGGCGCAGCCGCCCGTCCGGGCTCTCCCAGGACGGGTTCATGTAGATCAGCACGGTGATGAGCTTGGTCCGGCTGTCCGTGTGGACCTGCCCGTCGGCGGCGCGGGCGTTGCCGCGCACCGTCACCATGGTCGGGCGCCCGGTGAGGTCCATCCCGAACTTCTCCTGGAACGCCGCCGTCATCTCCGGCCCCTGGATATCCTCCAGCAGGCGGCGGAAGACGGGCCCGAAGGAGAGTTCGCGCACCGGGAAGCTGCCGGGCTTGGAGATGGCGGGGAAGTCGCGGTGCACCGCCTCGCGCACCTCGGCGCGGACGAAGCCGGGGACGATCAGGTGGTCGAACGGGTCGGACGCCAGCGGCGTCGCCCGGAACGCGTCCAGGTCGATGGTGGAGGCCCCGGCCGACGGGGAGGCGGCGTCGGCCGCGCGCGCAGGCATGCTCGTCATCGCAGCACCCGAATTCGTGTCCATCCGCAGGTAGTCCTTCCCGCCGCCCGCATCAATGGCCGCGTCGCCTCAGCCCTGCCGGGCAGCCATGCGCCGCCGCACCTCCGCGGCCACCTGCGCGGTGTCGTCCAGCAGCGGGTAGGTCCAGCTCTCCAGCGTCCCGGTGAAGGGCCGGGTGACGCCGTCCTCGCGCAGGCCGCGGTGGAAGGCCTCGAACTTGGAGCCGCCGCCCTCCAGCTCGATGACGTAGACCGGCTTCCCCGTGCTGGCCGCCTCCGTCACCATGGAGACGCTGTCGGCGGTGCAGACGACCGCGTCGGCCAGGCCCAGATAGGCGAAGTAGGGGTTCTCCCCGGTGCCGTCCCAGACCACGGCCGGCAGCCCGGCCAGGCGCGCGCGCAGGATCGCCTCGTTGTCGGCGCCGGTGCGCCGCGACGGCGTCACCATCAGCCCGACGCCCTGGCGGCGCGCCAGGTCCGCCAGCTTCTCCGCCACGTCGCCCATGATGGGCGGGGTCAGGCGGTAGACCCCGTTGGAGCCCCCCACCAGCACCGCCACCCGGGGCTGCGGCAGGTGGGAGAGGGCGGGGGCGAAGCGCGCCGCGGCTTCCGCCAGCCGGGCCGGCGTGACCCGGTGCAGGGCGCCGCGCGTGGCCAGCACGTTTGGGCCGCGCTTGCGGTCGTGGCGGGGGATGACGATCAGGTCGAACAGGCCGAAGGGCACGCCGGGGTTCTGGATGTGGACGCAGAAGGTGCGGCCCCGGCTGCGGCGGTTCACCGCAAGGGCGAGGCCCACCGCCTGCCGGCCGGACGTGATCAGCAGGTCGGGCCAGGGGGCCTCCAGCGGGTCCGACTCGGGCGCCAGCGAGGCCGGCAGCAGGACGGGCAGGTAGGGCGTGGTCTGGCGCCAGGGGCTGCGCAGCGCGATGCGCTTCACCACGGGCTCCGTCCCCACCGCCTCCGCCAGGCCCAGGCACTGGTTCTCCATGCCCGCCTTGCCGTCGGACATCACCCAGCAGAGGGGCTTCCTCATATCCCTGCCTCGCCCGAAAGTGACTGTTCCACCCGGAACGGGTAGCTTCCCCTGGCGCGGCGGTCCAGTTTGTGTAATATCGTTTCCAAACCCAAACTCCCGGAGCCAGAAGACAACACCATGCGGCGGGTCAAACTCGACCGAATTGATCGGCGCATCCTGCGGGACCTGCAGGCGGACGGCCGAATGACCAATGTCGAACTCGCGCGGCGGGCCGGCATTTCGGCGCCCCCCTGCCTGCGCCGGGTGCGCGCGCTGGAGGAGGCCGGGTTCATCCGCGGCTACCATGCCGACATCAACCCGGAGGCGCTGGGCTTCGGCGTCACCGTCTTCGCCCAGGTGGGGCTCTCGTCCCAGGCGGAGGCTGACCTAAAGAAGTTCGAGGACCTGGTCAATAGCTGGGCCGAAGTGCGCGAGTGCAACATGCTGGCCGGCGAGACCGACTTCCTGCTGAAGATCGTCGCGGCCGACTGGGACAGCTACCAGCGCTTCCTCACCACCAAGCTGACCGCAGCCCCCAACGTCAGCCACGTGAAGTCGGCGCTGGCCATCCGCCAGTCCAAATACGCGCCCGGCGTGCCGATCGACGTGGACGTCGGCCCGGAGACGAAGGACGAGGAGGACGAGGAGTAACGGCTCCTCCTCCCCGGGGCGCCCGCTCAGGCGCCCCGTCGCTCTGCCGGCGCCTGTTCAGGCGCCCGCTCAGGCCCCCTGGAACCCTGCCCACCACCAGCCCAGCCCCGCCAGCGCGCCCGCCAGCACCAGCCAGTGCACGGCCAGCTTCAGGCGCAGCAGGGCCGCCAGCCCGGCCAGCGCCAGCACCACGGCGAACCAGTCGACCTCCCCCGGCCGCGGCACCAGCACGTGGGTCCCGAGGAAGACGCCCAGGTTCAGGATGACGCCCACGACCGCGGCCGTCACCGCGGCCAGCGCCGCCGCCGCCGTGCGGTTGTGGATCAGCCCCTCGATGTAGGGGGCGCCCAGGAAGATGAAGAGGAAGCAGGGCAGGAAGGTGACGTGCAGCGTCAGCACGCTCGCCACCGCGCCCGCCAGGAAGGGCGGCAGCGCGCCGGGCTGGTTCCAGCCGGCGAAGAAGCCGACGAACTGCGTCACCAGGATCAGCGGGCCGGGCGTGCTCTCCGCCAGCGCCAGCCCGTTCACCATGTCGGCCGGCGACAGCCAGCCGTAGCGGTTGACGGCCGCGTCGGCGATGTAGGGCAGCACCGCGTAGGCGCCGCCGAAGGTGACGAAGGCCGCCTTGGTGAACAGGGACGCCACGTCCCGGAACGGCTCCTCCCCCAGCAGCGCCAGCACGCCCAGCACCGGCACCGCCCACAGGACCAGGAACAGCGCCAGCAGGGCCAGCACCCGCCCGACGCCGGGCGGGCGCGCCGCCTCCGCCACCGGGGCGTCGTCGGCGGGCCCGTGCCCGGCCGGGGCGAAGACGTCGTGGCCCGCCCGCGCCGTTGCGATGCCGACCAGCGCCGCGCCCGCGACAATGGCGGGGAAGGGGATGCCGAGGAAGTACAGGCCGATGAAGGCGGCGGCCGCCAGCGCCAGGGCCGGCCAGCCGTTCAGCGTGCGCCGCCCGATGCGCCAGACCGCGGCGGCGATGATGGCGAGCACGACCGGCTTCACCCCGTGGAACAGGGCGGCCACCCAGTCGAGCCCGCCATGCGCCGCCGCCAGCCAGGACAGCCCCAGCATGGCGAGCGCGCCCGGCAGGATGAACAGCAGCCCGGCGGCCAGCCCGCCCGTAACCCCGTGCAGGCGCCAGCCGACATAGGTCGCCAGCTGCTGCGCCTCCGGCCCCGGCAGCAGCATGCAGAAGTTCAGCCCGTGCAGGAACCGCCGCTGGTCGATCCAGCCGCGCCGGTCCACCAGCTCGTGCTGCATCAGCGCGATCTGCCCCGCCGGCCCGCCGAAATTGATGCAGCCCAGCTTCAGCCAGAACAGCAGCGCCTCCCCGGGGCTCGGACGCGGGGCGGCGGGGTCGGTGGCGGGTTCGGGCATGGGCGGGGGCCCTCCGGAAGCGGGGAGGAGAGAGTGGGCGCGGGCGGGCGCGGAGGCAAGGATGCCGTGGAAACGAAAACGCCCGCCGGGTCTCCCCGGCGGGCGCGTTTTCTTCACGCTGGGCGGTGCGCCTCAGCGGAACTCGATCTTCACGACCTCGTAGCTCTTGGAGCCGCCGGGGGTGGTGACCTCGACGTTGTCGCCGACATGCTTGCCGATCAGCGCGCGCGCCAGCGGGCTGGTGATGGAGAGCAGGCCGTTCTTGATGTCGCTCTCGTCGGCGCCGACGATCTGGTAGACCGACTCCTCGTCGGTGTCCTCGTCCGCCAGCGTCACCGTGGCGCCGAACTTCACGGCGTCGCCGGACAGCTTGGAGACGTCGATGACCTCGGCCCGGCTGATCCGGTCCTCCAGCTCCATGACGCGGCCCTCGATGAAGCTCTGGCGCTCCCGGGCGGCGTGGTACTCCGCGTTCTCCGAGAGGTCGCCGTGCTCGCGGGCCTCGGCGATGGCGCGGATCACGTTCGGCCGCTCCACCGACTTCAGGTGCTTCAGTTCCTCGGTCAGGCGGGCGTAGCCCGTCGCCGTCATCGGGATCTTTTCCATGGTCCTCGGCTGTCCCGTACCTAGTGTCCCAACAGAAAACGAATTTCCTTCGGCGCGGCCTGAACCGTGCCGCCGGCCCTTAAGCCCTAGTACGTCCCGCTCAGGTAAGACTGGAGCGGAGCCACTTCCAGGCTGCCCGACCTCAGTGCCGAGATGGCGTCGACCGCCGCCCTGGCCCCAGCCACCGTCGTGTAATAAGGGATGTTATTGACCAGCGCCGTGCGGCGCAAGCTGAAGCTGTCGGCGATGGCGGTCGCTCCCTCGGTCGTGTTGAAGACCAGCTGGACCTCGCCGTTGATCATCGCGTCGACGACGTGGGGCTGCCCCTCGACGACCTTGTTGACCGTCACCGCGGGCAGGCCGGCCCGGCGCAGGTACTCCGCCGTGCCCGAGGTGGCGATCAGGCGGAAGCCCATCTCCGACAGGCGGCGGGCGATCGGCATGACGGCCGGCTTGTCGCGCTCGCGCACGCTGACGAAGACGGTGCCCTCGCGCGGCAGGCTGACGCCGGCGCCCAGCTGACTCTTGGCGAAGGCGCGGCCGAAATCCTCGTCCAGCCCCATCACCTCGCCGGTGGAGCGCATCTCCGGCCCCAGGATGATGTCCACGCCGGGGAAGCGGCTGAAGGGGAACACCGCCTCCTTCACCGCGGTGTGCGGGGGGAAGGGGCCGTTCAGCTTGAAGGAGGCGAGCTTCTCCCCCGCCATCACGCGGGCGGCGATCTTGGCG
>DASPKT010000184.1:0-13716 GCA_035627915.1 Azospirillaceae bacterium | reverse complement strand
TCGGGCGCCGGCGGCGGCGGCTTCGTCATGTTCCTGGTCGACCCCGTGCGGCGGCCGGAGCTGATGCGCGCCCTGAACGCCTGCGAGGGCACGGCGATGCTCTGCCAGTTCAGCGAAGGCGGCGCCGCGGCCTGGAGGGGGTGAGACCATGGGCAACGAAGTCGAAGAGGCCGTCATCCTCGCGGGCGGGCTCGGCACGCGGCTGCGGTCCGCCGTGCCGGACCTGCCGAAGCCGCTGGCCCCGGTGCGCGGCCGGCCGTTCCTGGACTATTTGCTGGACTACCTGGCGGCCCAGGGCATCCGCCGCGCGATCCTGTCCGTGGGTTACCGGCGCGAGGCCATCGTCGAGCGGTTCGGCACCTCCTACGGCGGTCTGGAGATCGACTATGCCGTGGAGGAGGAGCCGCTGGGCACCGGCGGCGGGCTGCGCCTGGGGCTGGAGCGGGTGCGCGGCCCCGCCGCCTTCGCGCTGAACGGCGACACCTTCCTGGGCCTGCCCTACGGCCAGCTGGCGGCGGCGCTGGACGCGGCGGGCGGCGCCCCCTTCGCGGTGGCGCTCCGTCCGGTGGAGGATGCGGAGCGGTTCGGCCGGGTCATGGTGGAGGACGGCCGGATGAGCGGCTTCGCCGCCGCCGGCGGGGCCGGTCCCGGCCTCATCAACGCGGGCGTGTACCTGCTGCCGCGCGACCTGTTCGACCGCCACCCGGTGCCGGCCCGCTTCTCCTTCGAGAAGGACTTCCTGGAGGCGCGGGCGGCCGAGCTGCGGCCGGCGACCCTGGTCGCCGACGGGCCCTTCATCGACATCGGCGTCCCGGAATCCTTCGCGCTGGCCCAGGAGGTGCTGGAGGACATGGTGTACGGCGGACGCCCGCGCTGAGGCCTCAGCGCGCCGCCACCGCCATCGCGTTGGCGCGGCGCAGGCGCCGGATCAGCAGCCGGATGACCGAGCGGGCGACGTCGGGGTAGTCGTCGATGAACTGGCCCATCAGCCCGTGGCCGATGCGCAGCAGCCGCGCCGGCTCCAGGCAGCGCACGGTGGCGGAGCGCGGCTCCGGGTCCAGCGCCGCCATCTCCCCCACCATCTCGGCCGGGCCCAGCTCGGCCAGGACCCTGCCGCCGCGCTCCACCGCCACCCGCCCGTCGGCGATGACGTAGAGCGCGTCGCCCGGGTCCCCCTCGGCGAAGACCAGGGCGCCGGCGGGGAAGTCCACCGCCTCGGCATGGTCGGCGAGGCCGGCCAGCTGCGCCTGCGGCACGCCGGCGAAGATCTCCGCGGCGCGCAGCAGGAAGACCTTCTCCACCGTCAGCAAAGCCCCCTCCTCCTGCCCCTCGCCCGCCGCCCCCATCCGGCGCCGGGCGCGCCGCACGGACGCCGCCACGTGGCCGCCGCGCCGCTCCGCGGTATCCAGGCCGGCGTCCAGTCTGGCGCCGGCGCATCCTGTCACGCCCGCGATGTGCGCCGCCAGCGCCGCCAGCCAGTCCGGCGTCTCCGCCGGCGGTTCCCGCAGGATCGCCTCCAGCAGGTCCCCGGCGGCGGGCGTGGCGGAGGTGGGCGCTGCGCCCGGCTCCACCACCTCCATGACCCCTCGGCGATGGCGGCGGGGGACCAGCCCCTCCACCAGCTCGGCCGCGATGGCGCGCTCCTCCGCCGTCCCCGCGGCCAGCGAGCGCCGGGCCCTGCCGGCGCGGGCGGGGTCGGTGGCGAGGCCCAGCAGGGCCAGCACATGGCCGCGCTGCGCCTCCGCCTCCTCCGCCAGGGCCGCCGCCAGCGCCTCCAGCCCGGATACGGCGGACGCCGCGGTGGCCCGGCCGCCTACGCGCCGGTACAGCGCCGCCTCCTCCAGGATGACGGGCCAGAGGCGTCCCGGGTCGGCATGCCGGTGCCCGGCCCGCGCCAGCGCCGCCGCGGCCAGCCGCCGCTCCTCCACGGGTCCCCCCTCCAGCCGCGCCGCGGCCAGCGCCAGCGCCTCGGGCGTGCCGACCGCCGCCAGCCCCTCCAGCAGCACCCGCAGCGCCGGGCGCGGGGCTCCCGCCGCCAGGGCCCGCGCGATGGGCGGCACGGCGGCCGGGCCGAAGGCGGCCAGCTCGTCCAGCGCGTCGCGCCCGACGCGGCCGGCGACGATCTCGGCGACGATCCGGGCGGCCAGCGCCGGCGTGCCCAGCGCCGCGGCGGCGCCCAGGGCGGCACGGCGCACCTCCCGGTCGGGGTCGTCCAGCAGCCGGGCTGCCACCGGTTCCAGCGTGCCGCAGCCGACCGCCGCCACCACCCGCACCGCCGCGCGGCGACCCTCCGGCGCACCGGCGACCAGGCCCTCCAGCGCACCGCGCGCGGCCTCCCGCTCCGCCGCCCCGCCATGCGCCAGCAGGGCGGCCACGGCCGCCTCGGGCGCCGCCCCGCCCGCCACGACGGGAACCAGCGGCGCCAGGGCGGCCGGGAGCGCCGCCGGGTCCAGCAGCCGGCCGGCGGCAACCGCCAGGCCGGGCTCCGGCTCGGCCGCAAGCCGCGCCGCCAGGACGGGCGCGAAAGTGAGGCTGGGCTGCTCCGCGCAGGCCTCCAGCGCCGCCGCCCGCACCTCCGCCTGCCCGTGCGCCAGCAGCGCCGGCAGCGCCGGCTCCAGCCGTTCCGGCGCCTGCTCGCGCAGCAGCGCCAGGGCGTAGAGGATGCGCCCCGGCTGGGCGGCGCGCAGCCCGTCCGCCGCCAGGTCCAGCGCCGGGCCGTCCAGGCGCAGCTCCGCCGCCGGCAGGTCGCGCCGCCGGATCGCCTCGGCCAGCAGCACGCGGAACAGCGCGTGCGCCCGCACCCCCAGGCCGAACCGCCAGGCCGCCGCACCGGCCACCAGCAGCGCCACCGGCACCAGCGCCCCCGTCCCGCCGCCCAGCCAGGCGAGCGCCAGCAGCCCGGCCCCGGCGATGCCGCAGGCGGCGGGCTCCACCATGCTCTCGATGCGGACCTGGAGCGCCGTGCGCTCGCGCGGCGGCAGGGGCTGCAGCAGCACCAGCCCGGCCTGCCGGTCGATGGTGTAGCGCAGCACCGCGTCCGCCAGCAGCGCCCCCGTCGCCACAGCCAGCGCCGCCGGGTGCAGCGGCCCCGCGGCCAGCATCACCCCGGCCGCCGCCAGCCCGCCCAGGACTAGGCTGCCCGGCAGCAGGGCGAGTGCCGCCGGCAGCCCGGCCCGGCGCATGACCAGCGGCGCCGCCAGGCTGGCGGCGATGCAGAGAAACCCCTCCGCCGCACTGAAATTTCCCAGGAAAGCCGCGGTCCGTTCCGGCTCCGTAACGTGCAGGGCCAGGGTGTTGAGGAACAGGTACTCGGCCAGGAAGTAGACCAGGATGGAGCCGCCCGCCATCAGCGGGAACAGCCGCCTCGCCGCCGCCAGCCCCTCGGCCGGCGCTCCCCGGTCCGCCGCCGGGCCCTGCCGCGGCGCGGGATCGCCGCCCAGGCGGGAGAGCAGCGCCAGGACGGGCAGGCCGGCCAGCGCCCCGCAGGCGCTCAGCAGCAGCAGGTCGGCGGGCTCCAGCCTGCCCAGCAGCGGACCCACCGCCAGCCCGGCCAGCCCCTGCGCCAGCAGCCCGCCGGCGGCGATCCAGCCGAACCAGCGCTGCCCCTCCCGCAGGGTCAGCAGCCGCGCCGCCGGAATCCAGGTCACCAGGCTGGTGAGCGCCCATTCCAGCTGGTACCAGAGGCCGGTGCCCCAGGCCGCGGCTTCCGCCAGGGGCGAGGAGAGGCCGGCCCACAGGCAGGCCAGCACCGCAGCGTCCGCCACCGACAGCAGGGCGGACAGGGCCAGCAGCGGCAGCCGCTCCGCCAGCCTGGAATAGGCGGCGCCCAGCAGCGGCATGCAGGCCGCCATGGCGAGGTAGGTGACCGGCACCAGCTCCGGCCCGACCCGGTCCAGGAAGGTGGACTGGGCCGCCGCCGCGGTGAAGGCCCGGGGCAGCCCCGTCGCCAGGGCGCAGAGCAGCGCCAGCCCCAGCACCAGCCGCCGCCGGCCGCCCGCCTCCTGGCGCACGCCGGGATGCCGTCCGCTCACGGGGCGGTGCCCCGGGGACCGGGACGGCGATGGGACCGCTGCATGCTCCGTCCGGGCTGGTGGCGCGAGTGGCGCCCATTGTCGGGCCGCGCGGCCCGGCTGACCAGCCCCGACGAAAGGGATAGGGGCGCGCTTGCCCCTTCCGTCAGGCGAAGACGAAGCCCTCCTTCGCCAGCGGCAGGCTGCGGATGCGCCGCCCGACCGCCAGGGAGACGGCGTTGGCGACCGCGGGGGCCACGGGGGGCACGCCCGGTTCGCCGATGCCGCCCATCCGCTCGCCGGAGTCCACGATGTGGACGTCCACCGCCGGCGCCTCCGCCATCCTGAGCACCCGGTAGCCGTCGAAGTTGCCCTCGCGCACCCGGCCGCCCTCGATGGTGATCTCGCCGTGAAGCGCCGCGCCCAGGCCCCACATGACGCTGCCCTCCATCTGCGCCCGCACGCTGTCGGGGGCGACCGCCAGGCCGCAGTCGACGGCGCAGGTCACCCGGTGCACCCGCACGCGGCTGCCGGTGACCGAGACCTCCGCCACCTGGGCCACGATGGTGCGGAAGCTGTCGGCGATGGCGATGCCGCGGAAGCGGCCGGGCGGAAGCGCCCCGCCCCAGCCGGCCGCCGCCGCGGCGGTCTCCAGCACCTTCAGGTAGCGCGGGCGGGCCGCCAGCAGGCGGCGGCGGAACTCCACCGGGTCGACGCCGGCGGCGGCCGCCGCCTCGTCGATGAAGCACTCCAGGAAGAAACTGTTGTGGGAATGGCCGACCGACCGCCAGGGGCCGATGCGGATGCCGATGTCGGCGGCGTGGTACAGCACCTCCCGGTCGCCCAGATCGTAGGCGGTCGGCGTCAGCCCCTGGACGCCCAGCCGGTCCAGCCCGTCCTTCATCGGCAGCGCCGGCGGCGACGGCAGCGCCTTGGACAGCGAGGGGCAGGACACGCGGGCGGCGAAGGCCAGCGGCTTGCCGGCGGCGTCCAGTGCCAGCGCCATGCGGCAGGCGGCGGCGGGGCGGTGGAAGTCGTGGCGGATGTCCTCCTCCCGGCTCCAGACCAGCTTCACCGGCGCCTTGACCGCGCGGGAAACCAGCGCCGCCTGCTCGACATAGTCCGCCAGCGCGCGCCGGCCGAATCCGCCGCCGCAGAAGGTGGTGTGGACGGCGACCTTATCGGCCGGAACGCCCAGCAGCTTCGCCAGGTCGCGCGGGATCAGGCCCGGCGCCTGCACCGGCGCCCAGACCTCCACCCCGTCGTCGCGGACGTGGACGGTGGCGTTCATCGGCTCCATGCAGGCGTGCGCCACGTAGGGCACGCCGTATGTGGCCTGCACCACCCGGGCGGCGCCGCGGAACTTCGGCGCGGCGTTGCCGGTGATCTCGGCCGGCACCGCGGCGCGGTCCAGCCCCTCGGCCAGGGTGCGGGCGATGGTGCCCTGGTCCAGCTTCGCGTTCGGCCCCAGGTCCCAGTCGGGGGAGAGGCGCTCCAGCCCCTGGCGCGCCTGCCAGTAGCCGGCGGCGACCACGGCGACCGCGGCCGGCAGCCGCACCACCGCCTTCACCCCCTTGACCGCCATCGCCGGCGCCTCGTCCACCGCGACCAGCCGGCCGCCGGGCACCGGGCAGTGCATCAGCGTCGCCACCAGCATGCCGGGGACCTTCACGTCGACGCCGTACACGGCGGAGCCGTCCACCTTGGCCGGCAGGTCCAGCCGCGGCACCGGCTTGCCGATGTAGCGCCATTGCTCCTTCGGCTTGGGCTTCGGGTCGGCCGGGACGGGCAGGGCCATGGCGGCCTCCGCCAGCTCGCCGTAGCCGGCCGCGCGGCCGCTCGTCCCATGCAGGACCCGCCCGTCGGCGACCGCGCACTCCGCGGCCGGCACGCCCCAGCGGCGGGCGGCCTCCGCCACCAGCATCTCGCGCGCGGCGGCGCCGATGCGGCGGATATAGTCGAACTGCCCGGCGACGCCGGCGCTGCCGCCGGTGCCCATGCCGACCACGCCCGGCAGCAGCCCGATGAACATCGGGTGCGACAGCGCCATCACCAGCTCGCCCATCTCCACCCGCACCTGTTCCCAGGGCAGGTCCAGCTCATCGGCGAGGATCTGGGGGATGGCGCTCATGGTGCCCTGGCCCAGCTCGGTCGTGTTGGACACGACCGTGGTGGTGCCGTCCGGCGCGATGCGCAGCCAGGCGTTGGGCGGCGGCACTTTCGGCGCGGCCTGCTGGGCCTGCGCCAGGGCGCCGCCGACGCGGAAGCCCAGGACAAGCCCGCCGACGGAGGCGGCACCGCCCTTCAGGAGGGAACGGCGGCTGAGGGTGACCGTGGATGCCATGTGCGGTTCCTCCCTCAGGCCACGCCGGCGGCGCGCTTGATCGCGCGGCGGACCCGGACATAGGTGCCGCAGCGGCAGATGTTCGTCATGGCGGCGTCGATGTCGGCATCGGACGGCTGCGGCTTCTCCTTCAGGAGCGCCGCGGCGGCCATCAACATGCCGGACTGGCAATAGCCGCACTGCGGCACCTGCTCGGCGATCCAGGCCTTCTGCAGGGCGTGCGACCGATCCGGCGACAGCCCCTCGATGGTGGTCACAGCGGCGCCCTCCGCCGCCTCCACGGGCAGGGAGCAGGAGCGGACGGGCTGGCCGTCGACATGCACCGTGCAGGCGCCGCACTGGCCGGCGCCGCAGCCGAACTTGGTACCGGTCAGCCCCAACTCGTCCCGCAGCACCCAGAGCAGGGGCGTGTCGGCGGCGACGTCCGCCTCCCTCGTCTCGCCGTTCACGGTCATCCGGTACGCCATGGAGCCTCCGCGCCAAACCAATGTAGGATGGCCGCCAGGAAGCGGACCCGCGGCCGGCCCCGCAAGGCCGGCTGCGTGGATCGCAGGAGCGATTTCGCGAGTGGCACGGCGTGACATCCACGATTCTGGCATTCCTCGAGCGGCCGTCGCCGGCGCGGAACCTGCTGCTGGTCCTTTCGGTGGGCATCCTGCTGGGGCGCATCGGCCCCTTCGACACGGCGCAGGACTTCGCCTCCCTGCCCCGCTACGCCTATTGGATCGGGCTGACCGGCTTCAACTGGCTGATCGTGGCGGTCATCCTCGCCGCCTTCGCCCAGGCCGGCGCGCTGACGCGGCTGCACCCGGTGCCGCGGGCGGGGCTGGCGGCCCTGCTGGCGGCGGTGCCGACCACCTTCGCGGTCGCCTGGGCGGAGACCTTCATCCGGGAGATCCGCACCCCCCCGCCGCTGATGATGCTGCGGCTCTACGGCGACGTCGCCACCCTGACGGTGGCCCTGGCGCTGCCGACCGAGATGGTGCGCGGCCACCTGCTGTTCCCCGCGCGCGCCACCCCGCCCGCCGCGCCGCCCGACATCCCGCAGCCCCGGCCGGCCGCGGAGCCGGCGGCACCCCCCGCCCCTCCGCCGCCCGAAGCGCCCGCTCCCGACCGGCCCGCCTTCTTCGACCGCCTGCCGCCGGAGCTGGGGACGGAGCTGGTCGCCATCACGGCCGAGGACCATTACCTCCGCGTCCACACCGCCAAGGGCAACGCGCTGATCCTCTGCCGCCTCGCCGACGCCATGGCGGAGCTGCCGGCGGGGGCCGGCGTGCAGGTCCACCGCTCCCACTGGGTGGCGCGCGGCGCCGTGGAGCGGGCGGAGCGCGACGGCGCCCGGCTGGTCCTGGCCTTGAAGGGCGGCCTGCGGGTGCCGGTCAGCCGCACCTTCCTGCTGGCCGTGCGCGAGGCCGGCTGGATCCAGGGCCCGTGAGCCCCCCACCCTCCCCTGCGGAAAGGACCGCGCCATGATCGCCGTCATCTTCGAGGTCGTGCCCAGCGCCGAGGGGCGCGCCGCCTACCTGGACCTGGCGGCGGAGCTGAAGCCGCTGCTGGCCGGCATTGATGGCTTTATCTCCATCGAGCGGTTCCAGAGCCTGTCGGACGAGCGCAAGATCCTGTCGCTCTCCTTCTGGCGGGACGAGGAGGCGGTGGCGCGCTGGCGCACGCTGGAGCAGCACCGCCGCGCCCAGGAGGCGGGCCGCGGCGGGGTGTTCGAGAGCTACCGGCTGCGCGTGGCCGCGGTGCTGCGCGACTACGGCATGGCGGAGCGGGAGGAGGCGCCGGAGGATTCCCGGCGCCACCACGGCGGGCCGGATCAGGCCTTCCAGTAGACCTTGGTCAGCAGCTCCCCGATCCGCTCCCCCGCCTCGCGGGAGTAGAGGTCGAGGGTGCGGGCGACGCCGGCGCCGGGCTCCGCCGGGACCTCCTCCAGCGTCCCGGCGTCGAGGTCGATGACCAGCCGCCCGCGGCCGCCGGCGGGGGCGGTCTCCGGCTTGCGGAAGACGCCGACCGTATCGCCCCAGGGCCCGCTGTCGGGGTCCGGGTGCGGCTCCCAGTCGGTGGTGACCTCCAGCAGCTCCAGCCCGCCGTAGCGGGCCAGCGCCCGGTAGGCGTCGGGATAGAAGCGCCAGCAGTCCACGGGATAGCGGTGCTCCGGCCCGCGCGACGGCGCGATCAGGAAGATCATCCCGCCGGGCTTCAGCACCCGGGTCATCTCCAGGAAGGATATCCAGAAGAACTCGACGTGCTCGAACGCCTGGCCGGAGACGACCAGGTCCAGGCTGCCCGGCGGCAAGGGCAGCCGGTACGGGTCGGTCAGCACGAAGTCCACGTTGGGCCCGGCCGACTGGTCGCAGCCGCGGTAGTGCCAGCCCGGCTTCTCGAACAGCGGGCGGTAGCTGCCGTTGACGTCGTAGGAGCCGATGTCCAGCACCGAGAGCGGCCGCGCCGGGTCGAGGTAGCGCCCGACCAGGTCGGCCATGTGGTTCAGCGAACTGGTGTGCATGCCGGTCGGGTCCCCGTGGCGGTCATTCGGCGGCGAGGCGGGCGTCGGCGACGCCGACGCTGTCCAGGATGCGCCGCACGTGGCGCAGGCCCGCCGCCCAGGAGTAGTTGTCCTCAATGAAGGCAATGCCGGCCGCCGACAGGCGGTTCCACAGCGCCTCGTCCCGGTAGAGGCGGACGATGGCGTCGGCCATCTCCTGCGGCGCGTCGGCGACCAGCAGGTGCTCCCCGTCCACCAGCTGCATGCCCTCCGACGCCACCCGGGTGGCGACCATGGGCGAGCCGTGGGTCATGGCGACGGCGACCTTGCCCTTGATGCCGGCGCCGTAGCGCAGAGGCGCCACCGAGACGCGGCAGCGGTCGAACCAGGGCTTCAGCTCCGGCACCAGCCCCGTCACCACCACCGTGTCGGAGGCGAGCGAGCGCAGGCTCTCCGGCGGGTTGGCGCCGACCGCGTAGAAGACCAGGCCAGGCAGCTCGCGGTGGACCAGCGGCAGCACCTCGCGCACGAAGAACTCCACCGCGTCCACGTTGGGCGGGTGGCCGTAGCCGCCCAGGAACATCACGCCGTCGCGCTCGGCGAAGGGCACGTCCGTGCCCTCCACGTCCAAGATCCAGGGGAAGACGTAGACGTTGGCGCGCGGCACCAGCCCGTTCAGCAGCTCCTGCTCGAACACGCTGTGCACGACCGTGCAGTCCACCGCCTCGATGATGCCCAGCTCCCGCTCCTTGGTCAGCGCCGCCTGCCTGGCCATGCCGGCGTCGCCGACCAGCGCCGCCTGCCGCTCCTCGCGCAGGAAGTGCAGGTCGCTGGTGTGGAAGACGACCTTGGCCCGCGGCGCCAGCCGGCGCACGGCGTCCAGGTGCTTCTCCGCCGGGACCATGCGGAAGATGAAGACCACGTCATAGAGGTCGCCCGCCTGCTCCAGGTGCTCGGTGACCGAGCTGCAGTAGGGATAGTACAGGCACTCGATCCCCAGCCGCTGGAGGTCGGTCGTGTACTTCGGCATGTAGAGGAAGTTGTCCTCGGGGATGAAGGTGACCTTGTAGCCCGCCCCCTGGAAGGCGCGCATCAGCCCCAGCGCCGTGACCGAGCCGGCGTCCTGGTCCGGCGTCGGCGTGCAGGCGTCGATGAACAGTGCCCGGCGGGTGACGCCGCGGTCCTTCTCCGCCATCGGCCGCACGCCGGACTCGCCGTGGCCGGCGAGGTCGTCGCGCCAGCGCTCGAACAGCCGCTTGGCGTTGGCGACCTGGTAGGCCTTGCCGCCCTGGGTCACGTCGGTGCCGTGCGAGATGCCCTCGAAATGGGTCACGCAGGAGAGCGGCTGGTACAGCACCCGGCGCCCGGCGCGGCGGACGCGGAAGGCGAGGTCGCTGTCCTCCCCGTAGGCAGGGGCGTAGGCGTCGTCGAAGCCGCCCAGCTCCTCCCACAGGTCGCGGGGCACGGCGATGGAGGCGCCGGAGCAGTAGTCGACCTCCCGCAGGTAGTTGTACTCGGGCTTCTTGGGGTCGTCGAAGCGGCCGTAGTTCCAGCCGGACCCGTCGCGCCAGATGATGCCGCCGGCCTCCTGCAGGCGCCCGTCCGGGTAGACCAGCTTGGAGCCGACCAGCCCCGCCTCCGGCACCGCGGCGAAGGTGCCGGCCAGCTCGTCCAGCCAGCCGGGGTGGACGACCGTGTCGTTGTTCAGCAGCACGAGGTAGCGGCCGCGGGCGAAGCCGGCGGCGCGGTTGCAGCTGCGCAGGAAGCCCAGGTTCTCCGGGTTGCGCAGCAGGCGGATGCCGGGCCGGTCGGCCAGCAGCGTGCCCGTCTCGTCGGTGGAGCAGTCGTCGGCCACGATCACCTCGAAGGAGACCTTCGTCGGCGTCTGGGCGATGCTCTCCAGGCAGCGCAGCGTGTAGTCGATCTGGTTGTAGACCGGGATGATGATTGACGCGGTCGGGTTCGCCGGCGGTTCCGGCAGGACCGGGACCGTGCGCGGCGCCGAGGGCGACGCGTCCACCGCGGTGTCCACCACCGGCGGCGGCATCATCAGCGCCACCCGCTGCTCCGCCGCCTGCCAGTCGCCGGGGCCGGTGCCCGGCGGCGCCAGCATGGGCAGGCGGTGGTAGATCGCGAACTTGATGCGGTGCTTGGTGCGGGCCGGCACCGGGATCGCCAGGAACAGCGGCCGCAGGACCGCCCGCAGCAGCACGCGGCTGCCGCGCAGCGTGGCGCGCGCCATCCGGCCGGCGAGACGCACCGGCGCGCCCAGGCGCCAGCTGGCGGAGGCGTAGAGGGAGGCGATGCGCTGCTCGCGCACCGTCACCTCGCGGTTCAGCCGCTCGATCTCGGACGCCGCCTGGTGGGCGGTCAGCTCCCACTCGCGCTCCCGCCGGCGCAGCTCGGCGATCCAGGCGTCGCGGTCGGCCCGGATCTCCGCCGCCTCCGGGGCGGCGGCGCGCAGCCGCTCGATCTCGCCCTGCAGGCGGGCGATCTCCAGGTCGCGCCCGGCCGCCCCGCCCTCGGCGGCGCCCAGCTTCTCCCTGAGGGCGGCCAGGGTCTCCTGGAGGTCGAGGATGAAGCGGTCGCGGTCGGCGATGCCGCCTTCCAGCGCGCCGGTGCGGTCGGTCAGGCCGGCCAGCGCGTTGGTCAGCTCGATGATGCGGGCGTCGCGCTCCAGCACGCCGCCCTCGATCGCGCCGATGCGCCGCTCGCGCTCGTCGAGCGCGTGCTGCAGGGTCGCCGTGCGCTCCACCAGGCGGGACAAATCGGCGGACAGCTCCACGATGCGGGCGTCGCGCTCCGCCACGGCCGGCTCGATCCGGCCCAGCCGCTCGCGGGCGGCGACCAGCTCGGTGGTCAGCTCGACGATGCGGGCGTCGCGCTCGGCGACGCCGCCGGCCATGGCGCCGACGCGGTCGCGCAGCGCGTTCAGCTCCTCGGTGTAGCGCACGATGGTGCCGCGCAGCTCGTCCCGCTCCGCCAGCAGCCGCAGGCGCTCGCCGGTCAGCTGCACCGGCTTGCCCAGCCGGTAGAACATCATGGCGACCCGGCGCCGCTCCTCGGCCGGCAGGGCGATGAGGGTGCGCAGCGGCTCCGGCACCTCGGCGCCGACGGCGAGGACGCCCAGCCCGTGGCCGTAGGGGAAGAAGAGGCCGGGATAGCGCGCCGACACCTCCTCCCAGAGCTGCCAGACGCCGAAGTCCCGCTCGCGCACGTTGGCGTCGTGGAACAGCACCACGCCGCGCGGGCTCATCTTCGGCAGCCAGGTCTCGAAATCGTGGCGCACCGCCTCGTAGGTGTGCAGCCCGTCGATGTGCAGCAGGTCGATGGAGCCGTCGGCGAAGTGCCCCAGCGCCTCGTCGAAGGTCGCCTGCACCAGGGTGGAGAAGCGGCCGTAGCGCGGGTCGTGGTGGGCGCGCAGGTCGTCCAGCACCTCCGACCCGTAGGCGCCCGCGTGCTCGTCGCCGGCCCAGGTGTCGACCGCGTAGCACAGCGTCTCGGTCCGCACCTGGTCGACCGCCTGGCAGAAGGCGGAGTAGCTGTCGCCCTTGTGGGTGCCCAGCTCGACGAAGACGCGGGGGCGCAGGGCCGCGATGCACCAGTAGGCGAAGGGGATGTGCAGGTGCCAGCTGCCGATGTCGGTCAGCCGTTCCGGCGTCGCGAACAGGATGGGGTGCTCAACCAGGAGCGATTCGACCTGAAAGGAGGCCTGGGTCTCGAGCGGCTTCAAGATCTTCTGTCCGATCGGCGGGAGCCCTGCCGGCGCGTTGCCGCGCCGGGACGCATGGATGTTATCGCGCCGGACCCGGGGTCGCGGCAACGCTGACGTGCGAGAGGATGCGAGCAGCGCGCCTGCGTCAAGAAATTCCTGCACAGGGTCCGGGCATGGCCGGCGAGCGGCGGCCGGGGGAACCACGGCCGGGGTACCCTTTAGCGGCGGCGCGGGTCAGCCGGTCGGTCCCGGCGCTTGAGCCCGGGGGCGGAAAAGGGTATTCCGCCCCATTCGACACGTGACAGCCAAGGCCTCCTCCCATGAAGGAATGCAGCAAGTCCATCCCGCGGCGCCTCCGCGATCCCAACTTCGCGACCCGCTATTTCCGCGGCCGCGGCGTGGACATTGGCGGCGCCCCCGACCCGCTGTCGCTCTACGCGGAGCTGTTCCCGCTGGTCGAGGGCGTGCGCATCTGGGACCGCGAGGACGGCGACGCCCAATACATGGCGGGGGTGGCGGACGACACGTTCGACTTCGTGCACAGCAGCCATTGCCTGGAGCACATCGTCGACCCGGTGGAGGGGCTGAAGAACTGGCTGCGCGTGGTGAAGCCGGGCGGCCATCTCGTCATCATCGTGCCGGACGAGGACCTCTACGAGCAGGGTGTCTTCCCCAGCAGCTTCAACCGCGACCACAAGTGGACCTTCAGCATCTTCAAGCCCCGGTCCTGGAGCGAGAAGTCGATCAACCTCGTCGAGCTGGTCCAGTCGCTGGGGGCCGGCGCGGAGGTGCTGAAGATCGAGCTGCTGAACTCGACCCACCGCTACTCCCTGCCCCGCTTCGACCAGACCCTGACGCCGGTCGGCGAGTGCGGCATCGAATTCGTCATCCGCAAGCGCCTGCCTGCGGAAGTCGAGGCGGGCGGCCGCCTGCCGGGCGGCGTGCAGCCGGCGCCGGAGCTGCGCGTCCACTACAACCAGTACAGGGACGACCAGCAGCGCATGAAGGCCGGCAACGCCGGCGCGCCCCCCTTCACGAACGACAAGCCGCTCTGACGGTTGGGCCCCTTCGACGGGCGGGGGCATCGCGGACGGAGGCGAGGAGGATCTCATGGACGAGGCGCGGCAGGGGCGGGTTTCCCCCTTGAAGGTGATGGTGA
>DASPKT010000183.1:0-9962 GCA_035627915.1 Azospirillaceae bacterium | reverse complement strand
GCCCAGGCCGGCGGCGGCATCGTCGCCGACAGCGAGCCCGCGGCGGAGTACGAGGAGAGCTTGGTCAAGGCCCGCGCCCTGCTGACCGCGCTGGACCCCGCCATGGCCTGGCCGCCGGTGCCGCTGGCGGAGAGCGAGGCGGCATGAGGAGGGCGGCCGACCTCACCGCCGGTGCGCCGCCCACGCCCTCTCCCCTCGCGGGAGATCCTCCCGCGCCCTCTCCCCTCAAGGGAGAGGGAGGGACCCGCCGCCGCAGGCGGTGGGAGGGTGAGGTGGTGCCGCGCCGGCAGCGGGGGTGTCGTGCGGCCTTCGACGGGCTCAGGCTGAGGGGCGTCGTGCTGCTCCCGCTCGGGGCTTCGTTCAACCGTCTCCTGGCTACGCCGGGCCTGGCTTCCCCCGTCCCTCATGCTGAGCCTGTCGAAGCACGCACAGCCTTTCAGCCGCACCCGGGCTCAGCGCCCAGCGTCCCGGGTCACACCCCTCACCCTCCCAAGCCTGACGGCTTGGGTCCCTCCCTCTCCCGCAAGGGGAGAGGGCGCGGCAGGGTTCACCGCGCAGAGCCCCCCGGCCGGAGGCGCGCATGACCGTGCTGTGGCTCGACGGGGCGCTGGTGCCTGCCGCGGACGCGCGGATCGACCCGGCGGACCGCGGGCTGCTGCTGGGCGACGGGCTGTTCGAGACGATGCGGGTGGAGGCGGGGGCGCCGCTGCGGCTGGAGGCGCACCTGCGCCGGCTGCGCGAGGGGGCGCGCCTGCTGGGGCTGCCGGTGCCGCGGACGGACGAGGCGCTGGCCGACGCCGTGGCCGCGGTGGTGCGGGCGAACGGGCTGGCGGACGCCGCGGTGCGGCTGACCCTGACGGCGGGTGCGGGGCCGCGCGGGCTGCTCCGGCCCGATCCCTGCCGCCCGACCCTGATGCTGGCGGCGGCCCCCCTGCCGCCGCCGCCCGGCCCGGCGCGGCTGGTCATCGCCGCCGTCACCCGCCGCAACGAGCACTCGCCCCTGTCGCGGGTGAAGAGCCTGAACTACCTGGACGGCGTGCTGGCGCGCGAGGAGGCGAAGGCGCGCGGCGCCGACGACGCGGTGCTGCTGAACACCGCCGGCCGCGTCGCCGAGGCGACCGCCGCCAACCTCTTCGCCGTCGTGGACGGGACCCTTGTCACCCCGCCCCTGTCCGACGGCGTGCTCCCCGGCACCATGCGCGCGGAGATCATCCGCACCCGCGGCGCCGTGGAGCGCAGCCTTGATGTCGCCGACCTGCGGCGCGCGACGGAGGTGTTCCTCACCAGCGCGCTGTCGATCCGCCAGGTGCTCGACGTCGCCGCGGCCGACGCGAAGGGTTGAGGCGGGTCACGGAACGACCGGCGGAGGGGGGCCCTGTCCGTCCCCGGGCGCCTGTCCGGTTCCGGGGGCTTGATCCGCCCCTGGCCCCTGCGCGGTCCCCGGCCCCTGCGTGGCCCCCGGCCCCTGCGCGGCCCCTGGCCCTGGTCTCCCCGGAGTGTCGGTGCAGCAGTCCTGCTTGCCGCATTGCAGCTTTAGGTAAACCTCATAGCTCCGACACACCGACGGATCCCGATTGAGAAGATGGTACCAGGAGGCATCCGGCGCGGCAGGGGACAGGTCGGCTTGGCCATCGGCGACTCTCGGTCCCTTCAGCTTCAGGTCCAGCACCTGGAAGCTCGTTCTAACGCCCTCGTCCCGGACGTTGGCGAACCTCTCGGTCTTCAGCAACACGAACAACTGCGCCTGACCGATCCAGTCCAGGACCTGGTGCAGACCATACGGCGTGCTGATGGCGAGACCGATCGGGTTCGCCGTCGCCAGGTGCTGGGCGTCGTTGATGTCGGCCTCTTCCAGGCGCGTCCGGATGTAGGGATCGATGCCCTCGATCATTTCAAGGTTCAGGACGTCGGAACTCCGGGGCTCGCCGAGGAAACTCTTCGCCCGTCGCAATATGTACTTGCTCAAGGTTTCCGGGATGAAGCCGGCGGAAAAGGCGACCAGGGCGATCAGGTCGAGAGAGAAATCCCCCGGGGCCGCGCCCTGGCCCTCCGTTGCCGATGCGCTGCCGCCAGTGTTCCCGCCCGGGCACGCCGCGCCGGAGCATCCCGTCCCCTCCCAGACGGAACTGTCCTGAAACAGGTAGAGGAACGTGACGGCCAGGATGCACGCCGTCACGAACCGCACGCTGATCGCATGAAAGGCGTAAGCGGTCACATCCCGGGTGATCATCCGCCTGAATATCTGGCCGATAGAGAAGCAGTACGCTCCCAGGTAGGCGAAGGTGAGGACATAGAGCGTCTGGAAATATGCCGATACCAAGCCGTCCGGGTGCTTCGAGAACACGTGGTACGGCGCGGTCATCAGGAACGAGTTCAGGTTCCGGTCAGGAACTGGCCGGGTATCGTAGGCCTGTTGAGCGGGTGACGACGGGCCCTTCGCGGACGACGTCTCGTTGGCCGGGCCGGATGCCGGTCCTGTTCCTCCATTGGCAGCAGGTGCGGCTGTGTTCGCCGGCGGTGTCGTTGCCTGTGGCGTGCCGGCGGATGCCTGCGGCTGCTCCGCCGTCCCGTCCCTCACTGTCGCCGCAGTCAGGATGAATGCTCCGAGCAGCGACACGATCAGCATGCATAGGACGAATGAAAGCAGGAGCTTCTTCTTTAGGTAATCGGGGACGAGAATATCGGCCGGTTTAATTTGAGAGCTGTTATCATTGAAGCGCGAACTATTGATGAATTCTGGATTCAGAAATATGCGTCCGCAACGCGTCCTGTGGAGATTGTACCTGTTGAGGAGGACAAGAAGTTCACTTTGGTCACTGTCTTTTGCCTGCCGCAGGTAAAGAATTCCCATTCCGATCAAGGCGGTCAGCAAGACTACAAGAGTATGGAAAGGGTTGGATGTGAGGTACGTATAGCCCAATACAAGCATGTTTTGCATAGCGGCGCTCCCTCCAGCGTCCCCAAGAGGCGACATGGAGCATACACCGTCAACTCACCATGCGCGAATCCACGCTGGTTCGTACTCACCGTTGGTGTCGGCCGCGGACTATTGCAATTTCCTGATGGCGCCGGCGGGGCGGCGGGAGGCCGTCGCGGGGCAGCGGCCCGTCGATGACGGCCTACCGGGCGAAGGCCTTCCAGCGCAGCCAGTGGTCGGCGAGGACCAGCGCCATCATGGCCTCGCCCACGGGCACGGCGCGGATGCCGACGCAGGGGTCGTGGCGGCCCTTGGTCAGGATGTCGGTCTCGTTGCCGTGCACGTCGACGGTGCGGCGGGGGGTGAGGATGGAGCTGGTGGGCTTCACCGCGAAGCGCACCACCACGTCCTGCCCGGTGGAGATGCCGCCCAGGATGCCGCCGGCCTGGTTGGAGAGGAAGACCGGCCTGCCGTCCGGGCCGGCGCGCATCTCGTCGGCGTTCTCCTCGCCGGTCAGCTCCGCCGCGGCGAAGCCGGCGCCGACCTCCACGCCCTTGACGGCGTTGATGGTCATCATGGCGCGGGCGAGGTCGCCGTCCAGCTTGTCGTAAATCGGCTCGCCCAGGCCCGCGGGGATGCCGGACGCCACCACCTCGATCACGGCGCCGATGGAGGAGCCGGACTTGCGGATGCCGTCGAGATAGTCGGCCCACTGCTCCGCCGCCTTGGCGTCGGGGCAGAAGAAGGGGTTGTTGTCCACCTCCGCCCAATCCCAGCGGCCGCGGTCCACCTTGTGGGGCCCGACCTGCACCAGCGCGCCGCGGATGGAGACGGCACCCCCGGACAGCCATTCCAGCGCCCGGTGGGCGACCGCGCCGGCGGCCACCCGGCTTGCCGTCTCGCGCGCCGAGGAGCGGCCGCCGCCGCGGTAGTCGCGGATGCCGTACTTGGCCTGGTAGGCGTAGTCGGCGTGGCCGGGGCGGAACTTGTCCTTGATGTCGCCGTAGTCCTTGGACCGCTGGTCCTGGTTCTCGATGACGAGGGCGACGGGCGTGCCCGTGGTCTTCCCCTCGAACACGCCGGACAGGATCTTGACCTCGTCCGGTTCGCGGCGCTGGGTGGTGAAGCGGGACTGGCCGGGCTTGCGGCGGTCGAGGAAGCGCTGGACGTAGGCTTCGTCCAGCTCCAGCAGCGGCGGCACGCCGTCGACCACGCAGCCGATGGCCGGCCCGTGGCTCTCGCCGAAGGTGGTGAAGCGGAACAGCGTCCCGAAGCCGTTCCCGGCCATGCCCGTCAGCCCTGGCCGCTGCCGGCGAGCCCGCCCAGCAGCTGGGCCGTCTCCGCCGCGTTGTCCACCGCGACCATGCCGACCGTGTGGTAGCCGGCGTCGACGTGGTGCACCTCGCCGGTGACGCCGCTGCCGAGGTCGCTCAGCAGGTAGAGGGCGGAGTTGCCGACCTCCTGGATGCTGACGTTGCGCTTCAGCGGCGCGTTCAGCTCGTTCCACTTCAGGATGTAGCGGAAGTCGCCGATGCCGCTGGCGGCCAGCGTCTTGATCGGGCCGGCGGAGATGGCGTTGACGCGGATGCCCTGCGGGCCCAGGTCGGTGGCGAGGTAGCGCACGCTCGCCTCCAGCGCCGCCTTGGCGACGCCCATGACGTTGTAGTGCGGCATCACCCGCTCCGCGCCATAGTAGCTGAGCGTGACCAGGCTGCCGCCCTCCGTCATCAGCGGCACGGCGCGCTGCGCCACCGCGGTGAAGGAGTAGCAGGAGATGTCCATCGTGCGCGCGAAATTGGCGCGCGTGGTGTTCAGGTACAGGCCGTCCAGCTCGTTCTTGTCGGAGAAGGCGATCGCATGCACCAGGAAGTCCAGCCGGCCCCAGTCCTGCTCCAGCGTCCGGAACACGGCGTCGATGCTGGCGTCGTCGGTGACGTCGCAGGGCAGCACGTGGCGCGCGCCGATGCTCTCGGCCAGCGGCTTCACGCGCTTCAGCAGGGCGTCGCCCTGGTAGGTGAAGGCCAGCTCGGCGCCGTGCGCGGCGCAGGCCTGGGCGATGCCCCAGGCGATCGACCGGTCGTTGGCGACGCCCATGATGAGGCCGCGCTTGCCCGCCATCAGCGGGGTGTTCGTCGTCATTCCACTTGCTCCGACGGCTCGGAAAATGGCGCGCATCCTACACGAAAGGCGGGGAGGGTCAAACGCAGGGATGGCCGGCGCGGGGATGGCCGGGCCTCCTCCTTCCGGGTGAGGGCGGCATGACGGCGCGGCGCGGCTGGGCGGAGCGGGTCCGCCACCTCCCGCGCGGGCTGCTGGACGCGGTCAGCGTGCTGGGCCACGCGCTGGCCCGGTTCAGCCGGGACAACTGCTTCCAGGCGGCGGGGTCGCTGACCTACACGGCGCTGCTGGCGATCGTGCCGATGCTGACGGTGACCTTCGCCATCTTCTCCGCCTTCCCCGCCTTCGAGGAGGTGCGCGAGGACGCAGAGCGGCTGGTGATCGAGAACCTGGTGCCGACGGTGAGCGACGTGGTGCGCTCCAACCTGGACCGCTTCATGGACAACGCCGCCGCCATGACCGGCTTCGGCGTCATCGGCCTGACGGTGACCACCATCCTGCTGTTCTTCACCATCGAGGGCTCCTTCAACGCCATCTGGCGGGCGTCGGAGCCGCGGCCGCTGGTGGTCCGGCTGCTGTCCTTCTGGGCGGTGCTGACGGTGGCGCCGCTGCTGTTCGGGACCTCCATGTCGCTGTCCTCCAGCATGCTGGCCGACTTCCAGGCGACGGGCCAGGCGGTGGAGTGGTTCCGCTTCATCCTGCCGGGCCTGGCGGAGGCGGCGGCGCTGACGCTCATGTACCTCAGCATCCCGAACCGGGTGGTGCTGTGGAAGGACGCGCTGGTCGGCGGCGTGACGGCGGCGGTGCTGCTGGAGCTGTCGAAGGTCGGATTCGGGCTCTACATCACCCTGTTCCCGACCTACGAGACGATCTACGGCGCGCTCTCGGTCATCCCGATCTTCCTGGTCTGGCTCTATCTCGTGTGGTCCATCGCGCTGCTGGGGGCGGAGCTGACGGCGACGCTGCCGGAATGGCGGTCGGGCCGCATCACCCAGGTCGGGCCGGAGGGGCTCCTGTCGGCGCAGCGAATCGTCGTCGCCATCGCCATCCTGAAGGAGCTGCGCGCGGCGGCGCGGCTGGGGGTGGGCATCCGGCGGGCGACGCTGGTCAACCGCATCCCGGTCGGCCCCACCGTCATCGACGGCATGCTGGAGCAGCTGCGCGCCGCCCACTGGGTGGCGCGGACCACCAAGGGCGCCTGGGTCGCCAGCCGCGACCTGCACGCCGCCACCCTCTACGACCTGCAGCTGTCGCTGGGCATGGGCCTGCGCGGCAACCTGCGCTCGGTCGGGCGGCTGGAGGCGGGGTGGCAGGACCGGCTGGCCTGCCTGTTCGCCGAGGTGGAGGCGAACGACGCCCGCATCCTCGGCCTGACCCTGGAGGAGCTGTTCCGCGACGGGGAGGGCCGGCGCGGGTCGGCGGAGGAGGAGGGCGGCCCGGCTCAGAGCTCCATGCCGGCGGCGACGCCCTCGTAGGCGTCGATCCCCTGCATGAGGGACCGGACCAGCGTCCGCTCCGCCTCGCTCAGCATCGGGTGCCAGATGTCGAAGATCAGGATGACGCGCAGCTCGTCGCTGTCGTTCCAGGCCTCGTGCTCGATCGTGTCGTCGAACACCCAGGCCTTGCCGACCTCCCACTGCCGGACCTCGTTGCCGACGCGGAAGCCGCAGCCCGGCGGCACGATCAGCGGCAGGTGCACCACCAGCCGGGTGTTGGCGACGCCGGTGTGCGGCGGGATGCGGGTGCGCGGCTTCAGCAGGGAGAACATGGCGACCGGCGTGCGGCCGGGCACGTCGGGGCCGGGCGCCCCGGCCAGCGCCGCCATCGTCTTCGGGCACCTGGCCGCGTTCTCCGGCACCGGCAGGCCGTTCTTCAGCAGGTGGAAGGCCGACCAGCGGGCGGAGTGGTTCAGCTCCCGCCACTGGTCCAGCGGCACGCTGTCGGGATAGTCGATGTAGGGGACCAGCTTCTCCTGGTCCTCCGCCAGCACCGCCATCAGCTCGCGCCGGATGTCGCCGGTAGCCGCCTCCACCGCGTCCAGCCAGGGGAAGCCGGACCGCTCCAGGAAGGGGATTGCGGGCAGGCGGGGATAGTGGAACTGCACGGGCTCCTGGACGTAGACCTTGGCCTTGCCGGTCAGGATGTCCAGGCATTCGTCGAAGCGCCTGGCCTCGCCGTCGGGCACCGCGCGGCGGGCGGCGTCGATGCGGGCGCGCAGGAACGCCTCCTTCTCCGTGCGGTCGCGCGCGACCGCCTGGGCGGCGTGCTGGAGGGCGGCGCGGTCGTGCGGGGCGACGGCGTCGCCGGGCGGCGCCACCGCCAGGGCGGCGTCGAAGGCGCGCGCCGCGTCGCGCGGGCGGCCCATCCGCTCCAGCAGCATGCCGCGGCGCAGCAGCGGCACGTACCAGCGCGGCTGCAGCGCCAGGGCCCGGTCCAGCGCCGCCCACTCGCCCTCGGCGTCGCGGGCGGCGGCACAGGTGCCGGCGAGGTTCAGCCACAGCATCGGGTCGTCGGGCTTGGCCGCCACCGCCCGCTCCAGCATCCGGCGGGCGCCGGCGGCGTCGCCGCGGCCGACCGCGCGCGCGGCCAGGAACAGCAGGGCCTGGGGGTGATTCGGGTCCTGCTCCAGCACCGCCGCCCAGAGGCGGGCCGCCTCCTCGGCATTGCCGGCCTTGGCGGCCTGCGCCGCCTTCCCGGCGAGGGCGGCGGTGTCGGCGGCGGACGCCGGTGCAGCTGCGGACGCGGACAAGTGGCCCCCTCGGATCCGGTGCCCGCGCGGGGTTCCTGCGGCGGCGGGCAATGCCGCGGAATTCTTAGCAGAATTGCATGCGCGGTGGCGACAGGATTGCAAGCATCGGGCCGCGGGGCCGCAGGAGGGGCCGGCTTCCGCCCTGCGTGGCGGCGCTGGGTCATTTGCAAAAATGTCACATCCGGAAACGGGTGCTTGCGTGGGCGGCCGGGTGCGATTGCATGAAAGAAAGCAATTCTGCTATCTCCGCCCGCAAGGTTTTGCGTCGGTAACCGGGGGAGGCCACGGGCCGGCGCGCTGCCGATGGTCGGCGTACCGATGGCGAAGAATACGAAACACCAACGCCCGGTGCCCGCAGCCGACTTCACGAAAAGGGAACGGATGCAGATGATGACGGTTCACACCAAAGAGCGTTCGATTCGCCGGGCGCTCCTGGCCAGCGCCGGCCTGTTGGCGGTCTTCACGACCCCGGCCGTCGCTCAGGACGGCCTTGAAGAGATCGTTATTACCGGTTCGCGCATCCGCAGCGCGAACCTGGTGTCGACCAGCCCGGTGACGGTGATCGGCAACGAAGAGGTTAAGCTGCAGGGCACGACCCGCGTCGAGGACCTCATCAACAACCTGCCGCAGGCCTTCGCCGACCAGGGCGGCAACCTCGCCAACGGCGCCACCGGCACCGCGACCGTCAACCTCCGCAACCTCGGTCCGACCCGCACCCTGGTGCTGATCGACGGCCGCCGCATGCCGGCCGGCACCCCCGGCGGCACCGACTCGTCCGCCGCTCCCGACCTGAACCAGATCCCGGCCGCGCTGATCGAGCGCGTCGAGGTGGTGACGGGCGGCGCGTCGGCCGTGTACGGCTCCGACGCCGTCGCCGGCGTGGTGAACTTCATCATGCAGGACGACTTCGAGGGCGTCCGCGTCGATGCGCAGTACAGCTTCTACCAGCACGAGAACGACAACAAGCTGGCCGACACGGTCCGCGCGCGCGGCTTCGCGCTGCCGGACAAGAACGTCACCGACGGCTTCACCAAGGACATCACCGCGGTCCTCGGCGCCAACTCGGAGAACGGCAAGGGCAACATCACGCTCTACGCCGGCTACCGCGAGCTGGACGCCCTGAACCAGTCCGAGCGCGACTTCAGCGCCTGCGCCACCGGCGTGAACGCGACCGGCCTGACCTGCTCGGGCTCCGGCACGACCTCCCCGGCCCAGTTCATCGCCGCCACCCCGGCGGGCGTCCCGACCGGCCCGAGCTACACGCTGGCCGCCGGCGGCGGGTTCCGCACGTACTCCTCGGCGACCGACGCGTTCAACTTCGCGCCGTACAACTACTACCAGCGCCCCGACAAGCGGTACACGATGGGCGCCATGGGCCACTACGAGATCAACGAGGCCGTTGATGTCTACGCCCAGCTGATGTTCCACGACGACCGCACGATCGCCCAGATCGCCCCGTCGGGCCTGTTCGCCGCGGTCTACCAGGTCAACTGCGACAACCCGTACCTGTCCGCCCAGCAGCGCGACATCCTCTGCGTCCAGCAGGGCTACGGCCCGACCGACCTCGCCAACGTCTTCATCGGCAAGCGCAACGTCGAGGGCGGCGGCCGCCAGGACGACCTGCAGCACACCTCCTACCGGATGGTCGGCGGCTTCCGCGGCGACATCGGCGGCGGCTGGAACTACGACGTCTACGGTGCGCGTTCCGAGGTGGTCTTCGCCGAGACCTACCTGAACGACTTCTCCATCTCCCGCGGCAACCGCGCGCTGAACGCGGTGACCGACGCCAGCGGCAACATCGTCTGCGCCTCGGTCGTCGACGGTTCCGACCCGAACTGCGTGCCGTACAACATCTTCTCGCCGGGCGGCGTGACCCAGGGCGCGCTCGACTACCTGCAGGTGCCGGGCTTCCAGCGCGGCCACACCCGCCAGTACATCGCCTCGGGCTCGCTCTCGGGCGACCTCGGCCAGTACGGCCTGCAGAGCCCGGTCGCCAGCAGCGGCGTCGGCATCGCGCTCGGTGCCGAGTACCGCGAGGAGCAGCTGCAGCTGCGCACCGACTCGGCCTTCACGACCGGCGACCTGTCCGGCCAGGGCGGCCCGACCATCGGCGTCGAGGGCTCGTTCAACGTGAAGGAGCTGTTCGGCGAGCTGCGCGTGCCGCTGGTCGAGGGCCAG
>DASPKT010000182.1:0-2821 GCA_035627915.1 Azospirillaceae bacterium | reverse complement strand
TCGTCGCGCATGCCGAGCTGGTGGGCCGCGCCATCACGCTGGAGAGCACCCAGGAGGAGTTCTTCCACACCTTCAACGCGCTGGTGGACCAGAACCGCCAGGTCATCATCTCCGCGGACAAGAGCCCGAGCGACCTGGAGGGGATGGAGGAGCGGCTGCGCTCGCGCCTGGGCTGGGGCCTGGTCGCCGACCTGCACCCCACCACCTACGAGCTGCGCCTGGGCATCCTCCAGTCCAAGGCGGAGCAGATGCGCGCCGCCATCCCGCAGAAGGTGCTGGAGTTCCTGGCCCACAAGATCACCGCCAACGTGCGCGAGCTGGAAGGGGCGCTGAACCGCATCGTCGCGCATGCCGAGCTGGTGGGCCGCGCCATCACGCTGGAGAGCACCCAGGAGGTGCTGCACGACCTGCTGCGCGCCAGCAACCGCCGGGTGACCATCGAGGAAATCCAGAAGAAGGTGGCGGAGCACTACAACATCCGCCTGTCCGACATGGGCTCCGCCCGCCGCGCCCGCGCCGTCGCCCGGCCGCGTCAGGTGGCGATGTACCTCGCCAAGCAGCTGACCGCCCGCTCCCTGCCGGAGATCGGCCGCAAGTTCGGCGACCGCGACCACACCACCGTGATGCACGCCGTGCGCAAGGTGGAGGAGCTGTGCGCCACCGACCCCGCCTTCTCCGAGGACGTGGAGCTGCTCCGGCGCATGCTGGAGGGCTGAGGGCCGGGCGGCAGCCGCCCGGCACCGCCTGCGCCCCCCTTGCCCTCCGCCGCCCGGTTGTTAGACTGGCAGGCGTTTCCCTGGGGGAGCGCGCGATGGCCGCCACGAACCGTTTCCTGATCCTCCGCCTGCTGCTGCTGGCCGGCGGCCTCGTGCTCGGCACGTGGATCGTGTCGGCGCCGCAGCATGCGGCCGCCGGCATCTTCGCGGTCATGGCGGCCGCCGGCCTTTACGGCACCTGGCGCTGCGCCGCCCAGCTGCGGGGTGGGGCCGGCCTGGTCCAGGAGGGGTGAGGGCGATGGCGCCGGGACGTCAGACGCGGATCGCCTGGGGGCTCGGGTTCGCCATCGGCGGCCTAGCCATGGCCTGGATCGCGATCGACACGCCCGGGGAGATTACGGTTCTGCACGCGATGGCGGCCGTCGGCGGTCTCTACGGCCTGGTCCGGCTGGCCGGCCTCATCCGCAGGCGCCGGGCCCGCCCATGACCCGCGCGTCGCTTCCCGCCTTCCTGGGTGCCGCGGCCGGCATCCTCTCCTTCGGCATCGTGCTGCTGGCCCTCGGCTGGCATCCCGCCCTCGCCGGCGCTATCGGCCTCGGCGACGCAGTACTCGCCGCATGGGTGATCGATCGGCAGATCGGCCGCCGCCAGGCGTGAGGGGACCGGGCAAAGCCCCGGCTGCCCCGTCTGCCCCGCCGTCCTCCCCCTTGCTCCACCGTCACCCCGGCGAAAGCCGGGGTCCAGGGGATGCCGCCATGCACAGCCGATGAGGCGGTCCGTTGCACCTTGCGGGGTGTGCTGGGGGGCCGCATCGGGCGCATCCCGCGGCACCCCTGGATCCCGGCTTCCGCCGGGATGACGGGAAGGGCGGGGAGCGCGTGTCTCCGTCCCACGCCCCTGCGCGCCCGGCCAACCCGCCCCGCACCCGTCCGCCGGCCTCCACCGGATCGCGGCCTGCCGCAACCGCCCCCCTTCCACCCCTTGCGCGCGGCACGCTTTCGGGGCAGTCTGTACCTGTTCCGTTCTAATCTGCCCTCCCGAGTCGCGCCTTGGAATCCCTGAAGATCGACCTTGACCGGGCGCTCGCCTTCCGGCTGGCGCGGCACCATCTGATCGAGCCCGCGGCGGGGCCGCTGGAGGCGGCGCGCAGCCTGATCGGCGCGCAGGCCCAGGTGCATTCCGCCGGCGTGCTGCAGCTGCGCGCCCGCAGCGCCGCCTGGCCCGCCGACGGGGTGGACGGGCACCTCTACGGCGACCGCTCCCTGGTGAAGCTCTGGGCCCAGCGCGGCACCCTGCACATGACGGCGACGGACGATCTGGGCCTGGTGCTGGCGATGCGGCGGCTCCAGGTGGGCTCGTACCACAGCTGGTACGCCAGCGAGGGGCTGTCGCCGGAGCAGGTGGAGACGCTGGTCGGGGCCGTCGCGGACGCCGTCGCCGCGGGGCCGCACAGCCGCATGGACCTGTCGCGCCGCCTGGTGCCCGTGCTGGGGGAATGGGCGCGGCCCATGCTGGAGCACAGCTGGGGCGGCATCATCAAGCTGGCCTGCGCGCTGGGCCATGTCTGCCACGGCCCGGCGCGGGACGGCGGCGAGGGCGAGCGGGAGGCCCTGTTCGTCCACCTGCCGGGCTGGGCCGCCCTGCCCCCGGCGCCGGAGCCGCGGGCCGCCATGGCGGCGCTGCTGCGCCGCTACCTCGCCGTCTACGGGCCGGCCGGGCAGGCGGACTTCCGCAAGTTCACCGGCCTCTACGCCGCCCCCGCCCGCCAAGCCTTCGAGGATCTGGCGGAGGAGCTGGTGCCGGTGGACCTGGAGGGGCGCGCCGCCTTCGTCCTGGCCCGCGACGAGGAGGCGCTGCGCACGGCGGAGCCGCCGCCCGGCCACGTTGCCGTGCTGCCCCTGTTCGATCCCTGGCTGCTGGCCCACGCCGACAGCGCCCAGACGGTGCAGCCCCGCCACCGGCCGGCCGTCTACCGCACCGCCGGGTGGATTTCCGCCGTGGTCCTGCGCCAGGGGCGCGTGGTCGCGACCTGGAGCCACCGCCGCCGGGCGGCCGGCTGGGAGGTGGAGCTGACGCCCCTGGTCCGGGTCACGAAGGCGGAGCGT
>DASPKT010000181.1:0-18975 GCA_035627915.1 Azospirillaceae bacterium | reverse complement strand
GAGGTTCTGCTGGACCCCTCCGGCGCCCCCGTCCTCGACCTGGAGGAGGAGCCCGACGCCGTCTTCAACACCACCCGCACCCGCACCCGGACCTGGGGCGCCAGCGGCCAGCTGGTGTGGACCGGCAGCCTGGCCGGGCGGGAGAACGTGCTGGTCCTGGGCGGCACCGCCGACCACGCGCGGACCGGCTACGCCAGCGGCTCCAGCCTGGGCACGCTGGGGGAGGACCGGGGCGTGACCAGCCTGGACGTCGGGATCGGCAACGACGCCTTCAACGTCGGGCTGAAGACGCGCAGCCTGCTGCTGGGCGCCTATGCCAGCGACACCTGGTCGGTGACGCCGGACCTCCACCTGTCCGGCGCGCTGCGCTGGAACGGGGCGGATCTGAAGCTGCGCGACCGGATCGGCACGGCGCTCGACGGCGACCACTCCTACTCCCGCCTGAACCCGGGCGTGGGCGCTACCTGGAACGCGGGCCCGGGCCTGACGCTCTACGCCGCCTACAACGAGAGCAACCGGGTGCCGACGCCAGCGGAGCTGTCCTGCGCGGACCCGGAGCGGCCCTGCCGCTTCCCCAACGCCTTCCTGGCCGACCCGCCGCTGGACGACGTGGAGGCGCGCACGCTGGAGGCGGGCCTGCGCGGCGAGGCGGCGGCGGCCGGGATGGAGGTGCGCTGGTCGCTGGCGGCGTTCCGCACCCGCAACAGCGACGACATCATCTTCATCTCCGCCGGCCCCATTATCGGGACCGGCTATTTCGACAATGTCGGCGCCACCGAGCGGCGGGGCGTGGAACTGTCGGTGTCCGGCGAGGCCGGTAGGGTCGGCTGGTACGCCTCCTACGCCCATGTCCGCGCCACCTTCCGGTCGGCCTTCGCCATCCAGGCGCCCGACAACCCGGAGGCGGACGAGGACGGCGAGATCCCGGTGGAGCCGGGCGACCGCATCCCCGGCGTGCCCCTGCATTCCCTGAAGCTGGGCGGCAGCGTCGCGGTGACGGACGCGCTGCGGCTGGGGGCGGACCTCACCGCCAGCTCCAGCCGGCCGCTGCGCGGCGACGAGGCCAACCTGACCGACCCGGTCGGCGGCTTCGTCACGGTCGGGCTGGAGGCGTCCTACCGCATCGGCCCGGCGGAGCTGTTCGGCCGGGTCGGCAACCTGTTCGGCGCCAAGTACGAGACCTTCGGCATCTTCGGCGAGGCGGAGGAGCTGGGGTTCGGGGACCCGCGCTTCCTGTCCCCCGGGGCGCCGCGCACCGTGCTGGTCGGCGTGAAGGCGTCGTTCTGAGGCTCTACACGTCGAAATGCACGATGGTGACGCCGCCCGTGGCGTAGTTGGGCACGTCGGCGACCACCTTGGCGCCCGTCTCCGACTTCAGCGCCGCGTCAAGGGCGGCCGCGTCGTCGAACAGCCCCTCGAACACGCAGAAATAGGGCGAGGGCCCGCCCAGCCCCTGGACATCGAAGCTGTAGCGGCTCTCACGCAGGCCCGGCAGCCGCTCCGCCAGGGGCGCATGGGTTGCGGTGTAGTAGCGCCGGAAATGGTCGGGGTCGGCCGGGTGGCCGTAGAGAACCAGCAGCTTGTGCATCGCGACCCCCGCTGTCCGTCGGCCGCGCCGCGGCGGCCCCGCGGTGATCTTGCCGCCGGGGTGGTTTCGGTTCGCCTCCCATTCCGGCATAGGATCGCTCCTTTCGGAGTAATACTTGGCGTCATGCGGCATCGACGGATCAAGAAGGCGCAGTCGATAGTAATTAGCTATCGCCGCACGATACTGGCCCATTGAATGACTTCGCCGCTCCGGTCCAGAGTCGGACCGGCTTCCGCCGAACGCCGCCCGGACGGCGCCCACGTCTTCGCCTCTACTGCGGAGCGCGGGCCGGCCCGGCATCGGACCTTCGGCGAGCCGTGCCCGCCCGAGGGCGCGATCCCAACGAACAGGCTTTGCCGGTGCGGCCGCGGCGGCGAACCGCGGTGCCCGGGCAAGGGGGAGGCATCCATGTCCAGCATGAACACAGGCGCCGTCAGGATTCACCCCGCCGTCGACCAGGGCATCAGGCCCGGGGCCGGCAGCTTCGCGGGCGGGACGCTGCGCTGCCGCTGCGCGAGCAACCCGGTCGAGGTCCGCATCAAGGGCAACACGGCGCACAACCACGTCTGCGGCTGCACCAAGTGCTGGAAGCCGGAGGGCGCCCTGTTCTCCCTCATCGCCGTCGTCTCGCGCGACAATGTGGAGGTCACCGCCAACGCCGGGAAGCTGCGGGTCGTGGACCCGGCCGCGGCGATCCAGCGCCATGCCTGCCGCGACTGCGGCGTCCACATGTTCGGGCGCATCGAGAACAAGGGCCATCCCTTCTACGGGCTGGACTTCGTCCACACCGAGCTGTCCGACCAGGAGGGGTGGAGCGCGCCGGAATTCGCCGCCTTCGTCTCCTCGATCATCGAGTCCGGCGCACCGCCGGAGGGGATGCCGGCCGTGCGCGCGCGGCTGAAGGAGTTGGGTCTGGAGCCCTACGACTGCCTGTCGCCGCCGCTGATGGACGCCATCGCCGCCCATACGGCGAAGAGCAGGGGCGTGCTGGCGGCGTGAGGAAGGGCCGCGGGGGCCGGGGCGGGTCCGTCCGCGCCCGGCCCCCCGGCGTGCCGGTTCGGCCTGGGCCGGTTCAGTCGGCCCGGGCCGACTTGCCGCCGGCCGTCTCGACCTTCAGCGCGTCGCCGGCGCGGGTCAGCCGCACCGTGGCGGGCGCGGCGCCGACCGCACCCTCGGCCTGGAGCAGGGCGGTCTGGCCGTCGGCCAGCTCGTGCACCAGGCGGGTCGCGGGACGGCCCTCGGCCGCCAGCGTGGTGACGACGGAGAAGCCGGACTGGGCGCGGGTGAAGTAGACGACCGCGGTCTGCTCGCCCACCGTGACGACATGGGCCTGTCCGGCGGAGATCGTCGCGGCGCCGGCGGCGAACGGGAAGGAAGCGGCCAGGGCGGCCACAATAATCGCGGAGCACATTTCTTTAACCTTTTGACAAGTTCTACGTTGTTGCGATGCAGCATAGATAGGGCGTCTTGCGTGGGCATCGGTATGACAAGTTGCCGCAAATCGATGCGGCGCGCCGTTGGCTGGGCCCTGCCGCCTGCATGGCCGGCTGGCACGCCCGCGCGGGTCCGTCACGGGGCACCGGCGCAACCCCTTGAAAGGCTTAAGTCCTTGGTCTGATGTCCGGGGCGCGCGGGGCGTCCTACTATCTCTGGAAACGGCGCCGCCGCTTTTCCCGCGGGCGCCCCAGGAACGGGAGGTCGAACGCATGGCCGGCACGATCACGCGCCGCCGCCTTCTCGGCACGGGGGCGGCCCTCGGCCTGCTTCCGCTGGCGGGGGCCCGCGCCGCGGCGCCGCTGCGCCTGGGGGTGCTGCCCTTCGGCACGGTGCAGTGGGAGGTGGAGGTGATCCGCCGCCGCGGCCTGGACGCCCAGGCGGGGCTGGAGCTGCGCACGGTGGAGCTGGCATCGCCCCAGGCGGCGCAGGTGGCGCTGCAGGGCGGGGCGGTGGACGTCATCGCCAGCGACTGGCTGTGGGTGGCGCGCCAGCGCGCCTCCGGGGCCGGGCTGTCCTTCGTCCCCTATTCCAACGCGGTCGGCGCCGTGGTGGTGCCGGCCGGCTCCCCCATCCGCGGGGTGCCCGACCTGGCGGGGCGCCGCATCGGCATCGCCGGCGGGCCCGTGGACAAGGGCTGGCTGCTGCTGAAGGCCTATGCGGAGAAGGCGCACGGGCTGGACCTGGAGAAGACCGCCAAGCCCGTCTACGCGGCGCCGCCCCTGCTCTCCCAGCAGGTGGAGAGCGGCGGCGTGGACGCGGCGTTGACCTACTGGCACTTCGCCGCGCGGCTGGAGGCCAGGGGCATGCGCCAGCTGGTCGGCATCGCCGACCTGACCCGCCACCTCGGGCTGGAGACGGCGGTGCCGACCCTGGGCTACGTGTTCCGCGACGACTGGGCGGAGGCCGAGCCGCAGGCGCTGGCCGCCTTCGTCCGGGCATCGCGCGCCGCCAAGGAGGTGCTGCGCACCGACGACGCCGTCTGGCGCGACATCCGGCCCCTGCTGGGCGCGGCCGACGACGCCACCGCCGCGCGGCTGCGCGACCGCTTCCGCGAGGGGATCGTCACCCGCTGGGGCGAGGCGGAGCGGGTCGACGCGGCGGAGCTGTTCGCCCTGCTGGCGCGCCTCGGCGGCGAGGAGCTGGTGGGCGCCGCCCGGGAGATCCCCGGCGGCACCTTCTGGCCGGTGTCCTGGGGATGAGGGCGCTGGGCAGCCGGGGGCGCTACGCACTCTCCGTCCTGCTCCTGGTGGCGCTGTGGGCGGCGGCGGCGCACGTCGCGGCGAGCCCCACCCTGCCGGGTCCGGGCGCCGTCGCCGCCGCGATGGCGGCCGAGACCGCGTCCGGCCAGCTTCCCCACCATCTCGGCGTCACCCTCTTGCGGGTGGCCGCCGCCTTCACGCTGGCGCTCTCGATCGGCACCGCCATCGGCGTGCTGATGGGGCGCTCGCGCACCGTGGACGACCTGCTGGGGCCCTGGCTGCTGCTGACGCTGAACGTCCCGGCGCTGGTCGTCATCGTGCTGGCCTATGTCTGGATGGGCCTGACCGAGGCGGCGGCGATCACAGCCGTGTCGATCAACAAGATCCCCAACGTCGTGGTCCTGGTGCGCGAGGGCGCCCGCGCCGCCGACGAGAAGCTGTTCCAGATGGCAAGGGCCTACCGCATGGGCCGGTGGGAGACGCTGCGCCACGTGCTGTTCCCGCAGCTCCAGCCCTACCTGCTGGCGGCCTCGCGCTCGGGCCTGGCGCTGATCTGGAAGATCGTGCTCGTGGTGGAGCTGCTGGGCCGCAGCGATGGCGTGGGCTTCCAGATCCACCTATTCTTCCAGCTGTTCGACATCACCCGGCTGCTCGCCTACACGCTGGCCTTCGTCGCCGTCGCCCAGCTCATCGAGATGGCCGTCCTGACCCCCGTGGAGACCCATGTCCGCCGCTGGCGCGTCGCCCGTTCTGACGCTTGAGATCGCGGAGAAGCGCTTCGCCTCGGCGACGGGCGAGGTGGTCGCCATCCGCGGCCTGTCCTTCCAGGTGGGGGCGGGCGAGAGCGTCGCGCTGTTCGGGCCGTCCGGCTGCGGCAAGACGACGACGCTGAACATCGTCGCCGGGCTGGATACGCGGTTCGAGGGGCGCCTCCACTTCCCCGGCGCCCCCGACGGCCCGGCGCTGGGCTGCGTGTTCCAGGAGCCGCGCCTGCTGCCCTGGCGCACGCTGGAGCAGAACGTCGAGCTGGCATTGCCGCCGGCGCGGCGCGGCGCCGGGACCGGGGCCGCCTGGCTGGAGCGGATGGGGCTGGCGGAGGCGGCGGGGCGCTATCCCGACGCGGTCAGCGTCGGCATGCAGCGCCGCGCGGCGCTGGCCCGCGCCTTCGCGGTGGAGCCGGAGCTGCTGCTGCTGGACGAGCCCTTCGTGTCCCTGGACGCCGCACTCGCGGCGCGGCTGCGGCGGCTGCTGGCCTCGATGCTGGCGGAGCGGCCCTGTGCGGTACTGCTGGTCACCCACGATTTGCGCGAGGCGATCGAGCTGGCCGACCGCATCCTGTTCCTCTCCCCCTCTCCAGCCCGGGTCGTCGCCGAGGTGGCGGTGCCGGGCCGGCGGTCGGAGCGGACGGAGGGCCAGGTCGAGGCCTTCCGCCGCTCCCTGCTGGAACGGGCGGAACCGGTGTTCCGCGCGATCGGCTGAGCGGTCACCCCTCGCCGGCGCCGGCCTTCCTCGCCATCAGCCCCTTGGCCGGGTTGTAGGCCCAGAAGGACAGGCCGAGGAAGACCAGCGTCGCCAGCGACACCCAGCCCAGCGCCTCCCACCCGACCTGGCCGTACAGCGCAAAGCGGATCAGCTCCACCGCATGGGTGAAGGGGTTGGCGGCGCAGATCGTCCACAGGATCTCACTGCTCTCCCGCATCTTCCACAGCGGGTAGAGGGCGGAGGACAGGAAGAAGGTCGGGAAGATCACGAAGTTCATGACGCCGGCGAAGTTCTCCAGCTGCCGCACGGTGGAGGACAGCACCATCCCCAGCGCCCCCAGCATGAGCCCCGCCAGCAGCAGCGCCGGCACGACGGCCAGCCAGCCGGCGGGCGGCACTTCGATCCCCGTCAGCGCCGCCACCGCCAGGAAGGCGAAGCACTGCAGGATGCCCACCGCCGCCCCGGCCAGCAGCTTGGCCGCCAGCAGGAACTCCCGCCGCACCGGGCTCACCAGCAGCAGGCGCATGCTGCCCATCTCGCGGTCGTAGACCATCGACAGGCTGCTCTGCATGCCGTTGAACAGCAGCACCATCGCCAGCAGCCCCGGCACGATGTAGGTCTCGTAGGTGATGTAGGTCTCGTAGGGCGGCTGGACCGAGACGCCCAGCGCCGCGCGGAAACCGGCGGCGAAGACCAGCAGCCAGACCAGCGGGCGCACCAGGGCGGCGACGAAGCGCCCGCGCTGGCCTGTGAAGCGCAGCACCTCGCGCCACACCACGGCCTTCAGGGCCCGGCCGTACAGCAGCGCGCTCATGCCGCCGCCCTCCCGGTCAGGGCCCGGAAGGCCTGCTCCAGGCTGTCGGCACCGGCCCGCTCGACCAGCCCCTCCACCGGCCCCTCCGCCACCACGCGGCCGCGGTCGATCACGACGGCGCGGTCGCCGGGCGCCACCTCGTCGAACAGGTGGGTCGCCCACAGGGCGGCGACGCCGTCCTCCCGGCAGAGCGCGTGGACATGCTCCAGCAGGGCGCGGCGCGACGGCAGGTCCAGCCCCACCGTGGGCTCGTCCAGGACAAGCAGGCGCGGCCGGTGCAGCAGGGCGCGGGCCAGCTCCACCCGCCGCCGGTGGCCGCCGTTCAGCAGGCGCACCTTGGCGCCGGCCCGGTCGGCGAGGCCGAACCGCTCCAGCAGCGCGTCGATGCGGGGGCCGGCGTCGCGGCCCGCCATGCCGCGCAGCCCGGCGGCGTAGGCGAGGTTCTGGCGGACGGAGAGGTCGAGGTCGAGCGTGGGCTGCTGGAACACCACGCCCATGGCCGCCAGCGCCGCCAGCGGCTCCCGGCGCAGGCTGCGGCCGCAGACGCGGACCTCGCCCGCGGTCGGGCGGAACAGGCCGGTCAGCACGGCCAGCAGGGTGCTCTTGCCGGCGCCGTTGACGCCCAGCAGCGCCGTCAGCCCGCCGGCCGGGACGGTGAAGCCGACGCCGTCCAGCGCGAACCCGCGCGCCCCCCCGTAGCTGAATCGGATGCCCTCGACCTCCAGGCTGTCGGTGCCGGCGCCCATGACCCTCCCCGATCTGCGTTCCGGATCGATTTGACCATGGCCCGTGGCGTCCCGACAAGGTCGCCGCCGCGGCCCGGTGCCAGGCGGGGCAAGGGATGCGGGCTTATCCGAACGGGACGTTGATCGTGCCGGGACCCCGTGCAACGATAGAAGAATCCTATCGGCCCGCCGGTCACGCGCGGTTCCGGGGCATCGCGGCGGCGGGGGCCGGGACATGATCGACAAGCTCGAACTGTTCATCACCCTGGCGAAGGAACAGCATTTCGGCCGCGCCGCGGAGGCCTGCGGCGTGACCCAGCCGACCCTGTCGGCGGGGCTTCGGCAGCTGGAGAACACACTGGGCGTGCTGCTGGTCCAGCGCGGCTCGCGCTTCCTGGGCCTCACCCCCGAGGGGGAGCGGGTGCTGGAATGGTCGCGCCGGATCGTCGGCGACGCGCGGGCGATGCGGCAGGACATCCACGCGATGCGGCACGGCCTGACCGGGCACCTGAAGATCGCCGTCATCCCGACGGCACTCGCCATGGTGCCGGAGATCACGACCGGCTACCGGGAGCGGCACCCGGGCGTGCGCTTCACCGTCCTGTCCCGGACCTCCATCGAGGTGCTGAGCCTGCTGGAGAACCTGGAGGTGGACGCCGGGCTGACCTACCTCGACAACGAGCCGCTGGGGCGCGTGCGCACCGTGCCGCTCTACCGCGAGCGCTACGTCCTGGTGACCTCGTCCGGCAACCCGCTGGGCGACCGGGAGAAGGTGACCTGGGCGGAGGTCGCGGACATCCCGCTCTGCCTGCTGACCCCGGACATGCAGAACCGCCGCATCATCGACAAGCTGCTGCGCCTCGCCGGCGCGCAGTCGGCGCCGATGCTGGAGTCGAACTCCATGATCGTGCTGTTCGCGCACGTCCGTACCGGCCGCTGGGCCAGCATCATGCCGGAGGTGCTGGCGACGACGCTGGGGCTGACCGACATGCTGCGGGCCATCCCCATCGTCGCCCCCGACGCGCTGCACACGATCGGGCTGGTCGTGGCCAACCGGGAGCCGACGACGCCCCTGGTGGCGGCCCTGCTGAGCGAGGCCAAGCAGACCGCCGCCCGCCTGGACGCCTAAGGGTTTGGACGCCTGAGGGGTCGGCGCTACTTCGCCGCCTGCTGCAGGTAGGCGATGAGGTCGGCGCGGTCCTCGGGCTTGGGGATGCCGGCGAAGGCCATGCGGTTGCCCGGCAGGAAGGCGCTGGGCTTGGCCAGCCACTCGTCCAGCTTCTCCGGCGTCCACTCGAAGTTGGCGGCGGCCAGGGCGGGGGAGTACTTGAAGCCCTCCACCGACGCGGTCTTGCGCCCGAACAGCCCGTGCAGGTTCGGCCCCACCTTGTTGGGCCCGCCCGCCTCGACCGTGTGGCAGGCCTTGCAGCGGACGAAGACCTTCTCGCCCTTGGCGGCGTCCTGGGCCGCGGCGGGCACGGCCGCCAGGGCGACCAGGGCCGCGACCGCGGCCGACAACGTGACTCTGCTCATGATTGGGGTCTCCTCCCGCTTGTGCGCATCCGCGTGAACGCCGGGCAGCCGGATTCGGCCCGGCCGCCTGCCTCAGGGTCGCGCCGACAATGCGGCGGCATGGTGGCGCAGGTGGGCGTCCATGACGGTCTGGATGAAGAAATAGCCGTGGTCGTACCCCTCGTGCCGGTTCAGCGTCAGGGAGGTGCCGGTCTCCGCCGCCGCCGCCTCCAGCAGCTCGGGCCGCAGCTGCTCCTCCAGGAACTTGTCGGCCAGGCCCTGGTCGACCAGGACCGGGCCGGGGAAGCGCCGGCCGGCGCGCAGCAGCGCCACCGCGTCGTGCTCCTCCCAGGCAGTGCGGTCGGGTCCCAGGTAGTTCCCGAACGCCTTGTGGCCCCAGGGCACCTGCGCCGGGGCCACGATGGGGGCGAAGGCGGAGACGGAGCGGAACAGGCCCGGGTGACGCAGCGCCAGCGTCAGCGCCCCGTGCCCGCCCATGGAATGGCCCATCACCCCGACCCGCGACAGGTCGGCGGCCGGGAACCCGGCCGCCACCGCCGCCAGCAGGTCCTGGGTGACGTAGCTCTCCATCCGGAAGTTCGCCTCCCAGGGCGCCGCCGTGGCGTCCAGGTAGAAGCCGGCCGCCTCGCCGAAGTCCCAGCTCTCGCGGATGCCGGGCAGGTCCAGCCCGCGCGGGCTGGTGTCCGGTGCCACCAGCATCAGCCCCAGCTCTGCCGCCAGCCGCTGCGCCCCCGCCTTGATCAGGAAGGTGGTCTCGTCGCAGGTGAGGCCGGCCAGGTACAGCAGCACGGGGACCGGCCCGGTCCCCGCCTGCGGCGGCTCGAACACGCCGAATTTCATCGTCGTGCCCGTGGCCTCCGACGCGTGGCTGTAGTAGCCGGTCCAGCCGCCGTAGGTCCGGTGGCGCGAGATGGTCTCCATCGGCGCGTTCCTCCTCAGAACGTCACGACGCTGCGGATCGACTTGCCCTCGTGCATCAGGTCGAAGGCGTGGTTGATCTTGTCCAGCGGCATGACGTGGGTGATCAGGCTGTCGATGTCGATCTTGCCCTGCATGTACCAGTCCACGATCTTCGGCACGTCGCGCCGTCCCTTGGCGCCGCCGAAGGCCGTGCCCTTCCAGACGCGGCCCGTGACCAGCTGGAACGGGCGGGTGGAGATCTCCTGCCCGGCGCCGGCGACGCCGATGATGATCGACTGGCCCCAGCCGCGGTGGCAGCACTCCAGCGCCTGGCGCATGATGTGGACGTTGCCGATGCACTCGAAGCTGTGCTCGACGCCGCCGTCGGTGAGGTCGACGATGGCCTGCACCACCTTGTCGCGCCCGACCACGTCGGGGTTCACGAAGTCGGTCATGCCGAACTGCCGCGCCATCGCCTCGCGCGCGGGGTTGATGTCGACGCCGATGATCTTGTCGGCGCCGACCATGCGCGCGGCCTGGATGACGTTGAGGCCGATGCCGCCCAGCCCGAACACCGCGACGTTGTCGCCGGCCTGGACCTTGGCGGTGTTGATGACGGCGCCGACGCCCGTGGTGACGCCGCAGCCGATGTAGCAGACCTTCTCGAACGGCGCGTCGGGGCGGATCTTCGCCAGCGCGATCTCCGGCAGGACCGTGTGGTTGGCGAAGGTCGAGCAGCCCATGTAGTGGAACACCGGCTGGCCGTTCAGGGAGAAGCGGCTGGTGCCGTCGGGCATCACGCCCTTGCCCTGGGTGGCCCGGATGGCGGTGCACAGGTTGGTCCTGCCGCTGAGGCAGGACTTGCACTGCCGGCATTCCGGCGTGTAGAGCGGGATGACGTGGTCGCCCGGCTTCAGCGTGGTGACGCCCGGCCCGACCTCCACCACCACGCCGGCGCCCTCATGCCCCAGGATGGCGGGGAAGATGCCTTCCGGGTCGGCGCCCGACAGGGTGAAGGCGTCGGTGTGGCAAATGCCGGTCGCCTTGATCTCCACCAGCACCTCGCCCATGCGGGGGCCGGCGACCTCCACCTCGGCGATCTCCAGCTCCTTGCCGGCGGCAACGGCCACCGCGGCACGCGTCTTCATGGTTTTTCCTCCCTAGCGCCTCGCGGCGCCGCGCGCCGCCCGTTCCGGCCGTGTCCCCGGCCCAAATGCAACCATTGCCCGGCACCGTCCCATGAAAAGTCCGGGCCATTCAACAAAGCAGCGCCGTGCGGCAATCGAAAACGCCTATCGTATTCGTGCCTGAATGCGGCGTTGACCGTGCCGCCGCTATTGCGCCTAATCGGTAATTGGTACCGCCCGCCGGTCCGGCCGCAAGAAGAATGCCACCATTTCCGCCGCCAGGGAGCGGTTTACTCCTGAGGAGCGGCGGCATCGTGAACGGGGCACCCCCGATGGCCCACGATAGACAGGAGACGCGCAATGACCCGCCCCCCCTTCCTGGTCTCCGGCGCCCCCTTCGCCGCCCCGGCGCTCGCCCTCGCGCTTGCCCTGGCCGCGCCCGCCGCGGCGCAGGCGCCCGCCGCCCCGGTCGCCAACGACTACCCGACCCAGGCGCGGGTGGACTACGTGCTCGGCTGCATGGCGACGAACGGCAACACGCGGGAGGCGGTGCGCAAATGCTCCTGCAGCATCGACTTCATCGCCGGTGAGATCAGTTACGCCGACTACACCGCTGTCGAGACGGCCATGGCGATGCAGAACATGCCGGGCGACCGCGGGTCCATGATGCGCGACGCCGGCTGGATCAAGGACCTGCTGGACCGGTTCCGGCAGGCCCAGGTCGCCGCCGACCTGGAATGCTTCGCCCGTACCGCCACGCCCTGACCGGCGCGTTCACGCCGGATTGGCGGCGACGGGCCATTCCTGGCTGAACACCGCGCCCTTGCTGTCCGTCACCTCCACCTGGATGGTGCCCGCCGCCTCGGGCAGGAAGGCGAAGTGGATGCTGGGGTCCTCGCTGAGCGCGATGTCCGTCTCGAACTCGGCCACGCTTTCGCCGTTGTAGCGGACGCTGATCCGCTGGACGTAGTGGGGCGAGATGTAGGTCCGGCTGACCTGGTCGAACTGCAGGCCGCTGCTGTTGGGATGGCTGACCAGCAGCTGGGCGCGCGCCGGCTCGCCCGGGCGGATTTCCGGGGGCAGGTTCAGCTTCATGCGGCCGAGCCTGGCCGCCGCCTGCGCCGGGTCCTTCAGCGCCGGGGCGGAGCAGCCGCCCGACGCCTTCACGAAGGTCCCGGCCTCCAGCAGCCGGCCGCCTTCCGTCTCCGCCACCGCGTGCACGTGGGTGTACTCGTCCACCCGCACCCGCGTCTCGATGCCCGCCTGGGCGCCGCGCGGGCCGATCTCCGCCACCAGCGCCCGCGGCACCGGGTTGTCGTCGACGATGAGGTGCAGCCGCCGGACCGGGTCGCCGCCGGGGGCCAGGTGCACCGCGACCGGCACCAGGGCCGCGTCGGCCGCGCGCGCGGGCGCCTCCAGCCGCAGCCGGTCGCCGGCCGGCTCCGTCGTGCGGCCCGGGAAGTAGGTCTCCACCAGCTCGGCCCAGCGCCTGGCGTCCGCCTCAGACTGAGGATCGGTCGCCGGTTCCGCCAGGGCCGCCGGGGCGGCGAGCAGGGCCGCCAGCAGGAGGGTGCGGATACGCACGTTCGGGGACATGGAAGTCACTCCCATTCCAGCTCGGCGAAGGTGGCCGTCACCAGCTGCGGATGATACGTCTCGTGCAACAGCCAGCCGGCCCGCTCGTCGCTTGCCACGCTGCGCACCGCCTCGGCGATGCCGCCGCCGCGGCGCTGGAGCGCCCGGACCTCGGCCACCACCTGCGCCAGGTAGCGGCGCTGGCGCTCCAGCCCGGCCGGCCAGTCGGCGACCGGCGGCCCATGGCCCGGCACCGCGAGGCGCGCCGGCACCGCCGCCAGCGCGTCCAGCGCCCGCAACCAGCCCAGCACGCTGCCGTCGAGCGAGGGGTGGCGGTCCACGAACAGCAGGTCGCCGGTCCACAGCGTCCCGGTCGCCGCGTCCAGCACCGTCAGGTCGTTGTCGGTGTGCGCCGTGGGATGCGCCTGGAGCCTCAGAACGCGCCCGCCCAGGTCGATCTCGCGCATGCCCTCTACCGCCAAGCCGGTGGGTACCCGCACCGGCGCCCCGGAACCGGGCGGCAGGCGTCCCCGGTAGGTCTCGAACCGGGAGGCGAGCGCCGCCTCCAGCCGGGCGTGGCCGACGAAGACCGGGCGCTCGCCTGTGAAGGCGGCGTTGCCCAGCACGTGGTCGGGGTGCATGTGGGTATTGACGACGTAGCGGATCGGCAGCGCCGTGCGCGCCCGCACCGCGGCCAGCAGGCGCCGCCCGATCTCCACCGTGCCGCCGGTGTCGATCACCGCCACGGCGTCGGCGCCGACGACGAAGCCGATGTTGGCGATGTCGCCGCCGTTGTCCGGCCCCGCCCCCTCCTGCGCGCCCTGGTGCAGGAAGACGCCCGGCGCCACCTCCGTCACCGCCAGGGGCGCGTCGGCCGCGGATACAGGCGCCGCGGCGAGCAGGAGCAGCAGCAGGACGGACTGGAGGTGCCTGGGCGAGCGCATGGCGGCTCCGGGATGGGGGCGGACCGGCCGGCCCTCCGATCCTACACCCGCGCCCCGCGGCCTGCCCCTGCCCGGCCGGGGCAGGAACCGCTACCCCTAGCCGCCGGGAACGCCACGAACGGGGTAGTCCTCAAGCCGGGGGCGGCAGGGGAGGGTGCGGAAAGCCCTCTTGGCGGTGGCGGAGTTCGGTCTAAGTTGGGAAAGCAAGGGGTTGCAGGAAGCGGCCGCGCCAAGCGGCCCGCCGGCCCCGCGGATAGGGAGGCAGAATGGGTCGGGTCCGCGCGGGCACCGCGGCGCTGGTCGCCGCCGTCCTCTTCGGCGCCATGCTCCTGTCCCATCGCGCTGGCGCCCAGCCGCAGCAGCCCGCCCCGGGCGCGCAGCAGGGCACCCAGGCCGTCCTGGTCGGTTATCTCGGCCAGGAGGAGGAGCCGCGCACGCCGCTGACCTTCCTCCGCCCGGAGCTGCGCGACGAGGGGGTGCAGGGCGCCCGCCTCGGCATCGCCGACAACAACACGACCGGCCGCTTCCTGAACCAGCGCTTCGAACTGGTGGAGGCGGTGCTGCCGCGCGGCGCCGGCGACGCGGTGGCGGCCCCGCTCGACGCGCTGGCCGCGCGCGGCGTGCGCCTGCTGGTCGCCGACCTGCCGGCTGACCGCCTCGCCCGGGTCATGGCGCAGCCGGCCGCGGCCGGCATGCTGGTGCTGAACGCCCGCGCCACCGACGACGGCCTGCGCAACGAGGGGTGCCGGGCCAACCTGCTGCACACGGTGCCGAGCCGCCGCATGCTGGCCGACGGCCTCGCCCAGTACCTGGTGTGGAAGCGCTGGGACCGCTGGATGCTGGTGGCCGGGAAATACCCGGAGGACCAGGCCTTCGCCGAGGCGGTGCGCCGCGCCGCGAAGAAGTTCGGCGCCCGCATCGTGGAGGAGAAGTCCTGGACCTTCGAGGAGGGCAACCGGCGCTCCGACAGCGGCCACGTCACGGTCCAGTCGCTGGTGCCGACCGCGACGCAAGGCCCCGAGCACCACGTGCTGGTCGTGGCCGACGAGCGCGACATCTTCGGGGAGTACCTAGCGTACCGCACCTGGCACCCGCGCCCCGTGGCCGGGACCCAGGGGCTGGTCCCCACCGGCTGGGACCGGGTGCACGAGCAGTGGGGCGCCACCCAGCTGCACAGCCGGTTCGAGAAGCTGGCGGGACGCTGGATGACCATGCGCGACCACGCCGCCTGGCTGGCGGTGCGCGCGGTCGGCGAGGCGGCGACCCGCACCCGCTCCACCGACCCGGCGGCGCTGGCCGCCTTCATCCGCGGGCCGGACTTCGCGCTGGCCGCCTTCAAGGGGCAGGCCCTGTCGTTCCGGCCCTGGGACGGGCAGCTGCGCCAGCCGATCCTGCTGGCGGGTCCCCGCATGCTGGTGTCGGTGTCGCCGCAGGACGGTTTCCTGCACCCCGTCTCCACGCTCGACACGCTGGGCGACGACAAGGCGGACAGCAAATGCAGCCTGACCAAGTGAACCCGGAACGACGGAGAGGCGCATGCACCACGGCAAGACCCTGACGGCGGCGCTGGCGCTGGCGGCCGTCCTGGCGGCGGGAGAGGCCGCGGCCTACACCGTCTACGTCTCCAACGAGCGCTCCAACACCGTCGTGGTCGTCTCGCCGGAGACGCTGAAGGTGGAGCGCACCATCCCGGTGGGGCGGCGCCCGCGCGGCATCACCTTCAGCCACGACTTCTCCCGGCTGTTCGTCTGCGCCGGCGACGACGACCGCATCGACGTGGTGGACACGGCCACCGGCACGGTCGTGGACAGCCTGCCCTCCGGCCCGGACCCGGAGCTGTTCGTGCTGCACCCGAAGAAGCCGATCCTCTACGTCGCCAACGAGGACGACAACATGGTCTCCGTCGTCGACGTGGAGCAGCGCCGGGTGGTCGCCGAGATCCAGGTGGGGGTGGAGCCCGAGGGGATGGGCATCAGCCCGGACGGGCGCACGCTGGTGAACACGTCCGAGACCACCAACATGGCGCACTTCATCGACACCGAGACGCTGCAGATCACCGACAACGTGCTGCTGGACGCGCGGCCCCGGGTGGCGCGCTTCACCAACGACGGCGCCCGCGTCTGGGTCTCCTCCGAGATCGGCGGGACGGTGTCGGTGATCGACGCGAAGACCAAGCAGATCGTGAAGAAGATCGGCTTCGAGGTGCGCGGCGTCCCGCGCGAGGCGATCCAGCCGGTCGGCATCGAGCTGACCGCCGACGGCAGGCGCGCCTTCGTGGCGCTGGGCCCGTCCAACCGCGTCGCGGAGATCGACCAGCAGACCCTGGAGGTGAAGGCCTACCACCTGGTGGGGCAGCGCGTCTGGAACCTGGCCCTGTCGCCGGACCAGAGCCGGCTCTACACCACCAACGGCGTCAGCAACGACATGTCGGTCATCGACGTCGCGGCCGGCAAGGTGGTGAAGAGCCTTCCCGTCGGGGACGCGCCCTGGGGCGTGGTGGTGAAGCCGTGACCGGCTCAGCCCGCCAGGCCCAGCCGGTTGCGGGCGAGCCAGCGCACCCCGTGCAGCCAGGCCGCGTCGGTGTCGCCGCGGATGTCGGCGGCGCCGGCGGCGACGACGCGGCCGTCCTCCACCGCGCGCATCACGATCTGGATGCTGAGGATCAGGGTGCTGATCTTGTGGACGGTCGCGGTGACCGTGACGTCGGCGCCCAGGTCGCGCCCGAAGTCCAGCTCGCAGCCGTTGCAGCTGCGCACCGGCAGCCGCTCCGCCAGCCGCGTCGCGACGGGGGCCGTGGGGAGCACAGTGTAGACGCCGGAACGGTCCACCAGCGCGCGCAGCTCGGCGCTCGCGGCGGCGATTCGGGCGGCGTGCGCCGGCGCCTCACCCTCCCCGCTGGTGTCCATCAGCTCCACGTCGAACACGGCGGCGCGCCGCTCGGCGGCGTCGGCCGCCGGCGCGGCGAGGAGGGTTGCGGCCACGGCGGCCACGGCAAGCCTTCTCATCCCCGTCTCCCCGCGCTGCTGCTGGCCGCCGCCCTGACCCTCGCCGGCGGCGGCGCGGCGGCGGCGTCGCGCGACCCTGATTTCCCCTGCGTGCAGGTGCTGGTCCCCACCCTGTCGCCGGGGCAGATCTGGAGCGGCCCGCCGGTCGAGGAGCTGCCGGCCGACGCCTGGCGCGGCGACCCGGACGCGGTGCGGCTGGCCGAGATGGCGAGGAAGCGCACGGTCGCCGCCGATGCCCTGGTGGCGGAGGCGGAGCGGCTGGCGGAGGCCGCGCCCGCGGGGCAGCGGAACGACCGGCTGGCCCTGCTCTTCGCCGGCATGTTCCAGTCGGTGCAGGAGGAGCGCGGCGCCGCCATCGAGGCGATCCGGCGCTTCGCCCGCTCCCAGCGCGGCCTGATGGACCGCATCGACGGGCACCTGGCCAAGCTGGAGGCGATGGCGCCGGACGATCCGGAGCGCCAGGCCGTGTCCGACGCGCTGGCCTGGGACCGCCGCGTCCTGGAGGAGCGCCGCCGGCTGCTGCCGACCCTGTGCGAGAGCCCGGTCCTGCTGGAGCGCCGCCTGGGCGCCGCGGCGCGGGCCCTGGCGGCCCGGCTGGAATGAGGGTCGGGGCTGGAAAGAGTGTTGGGGCGGCCGCTCATCCGCTGGGGCCGCCGGCATAGGGCTCCGCCGGCGCCAGCGCGCGGCGCAGCCCGGTCCAGCCGTCGACCCCGTCGGGATACCAGGACACATCCGTGTATCCCCATTCCAGGGCGCGCTTGGCGGCGTTCCAGCTCATCCAGCAGTCGCGCTTGCAGAACACCACCAGCCGCTTCGCGCGGTCGCCGCCGGTCAGCCGTTCCAGGCTCTGGCGGAAATAGGCCTCGCGCGCCGGGGACAGCTCGCCGTGCCCGACCTCGGGCAGCCAGACGGCGCCCGGGATCGTCTCGTGCGGGCGGGGGATCCAGCCTTCCGTCCGTCCCTCCGGCCGCGGCGCGTCGGCCGGCAGCACGTCGAGCAGCAGCGCGTCGCCGCCCTTGTCCACCAGCGCCGCGACATCGGGCGTCGCCAGGACGCTGGCCCCGGCCAGGGTGGCCGGCACCGGCGACCGGTAGTCGCCCATGCGGTAGCCCGCCGGCTCCGGCGGGGCGGGCGGCCGGGGCGGGCTGTCGCCGGCGCCGGTCAGCACCGCGGCGGACTTTATCAGCTTCCCCTCGCGGTCGAGGATCGGGACGCCGTACTCGGCCAGAAGCGCGTCGATGCGCGGCTGGTTGGTGCGGATCCAGTCGTTCAGCCAGTGCTTCCACTCCGGCTCGTCCGGGCGGATGCCCATGGAGATGTTGAAGGCGAGGCGCGCGGCACCGGGCTCGTCCACCAGCGGCACCACCGTCAGCTTGCCCTGGTGGCCGCGCGCCCAGTAGCCCGCGAGGGGTCCCCAGAGCACCGCCGCGTCCGTCTTGCCCGCCGCCACGTCCTCCACCGCGTCGCGCGCGGGCTGGTTGGTGCGGGTGTCGACGGCCAGCTGGTAGGGTTCGATGTTGGTGAGGCCGTTGCGCAGCAGCAGGTCGACCGCCGGCGTCTGCGCCACCACCCCGATCCGCGCCCCCTTCAGCCCCGGGTCCGCCAGCGTCGCCGGGGCGGGCCCGGAGGAGGCCCGGTACACCAGCGCGTAGACCGAGCGGTAGTAGGGGTTGGTGTTCTGCATGAGCTGCTCGCCCGAGGCCGTGCCCATGACGAGGTCGCACTTGCGCGCCCCCAGCGTCTGCCGGACGAAGCCCATGGTCTGCGGCCACCAGGTGTAGGCCACGGGCACCTTCAGGTCGGCCGCGATCATCTCGGCCAGCCTGTTCTCGAACCCCTGGCCGTTCTCGTGCGAGAAGGGCAGCGTGTTGGGATCGGCGCAGACCCGCAGCGTGTCGCGGCCGGTCCGCTCGACCGCGGCGAGGGCCGGGCCGGCCGCCGCGAGGGCGGCGGCCAGGGCCAGGAGGCGGGCGGGCCTGATGCGCATGCCGGCCCCCGTCACTTCGAGGCGATGCGCTCGGGCCGGCCACGCTCGACCTTCCCGTCGGAGCGGGCCTTCAGGTAGCGGTAGATGTCGTCCATGTGCTCCATGACGTTCACGTCGGCGCCGAAGCTCGGCATCACGCGGTCGCCGTTCTTGCGGCCGTTCACCACGACCTCGGCGAAGGCGGTGTAGTCCAGCGTCCTCAGGGACTCCGTCAGGGCGGGGGCGAAGCTGCTGCCCATGCCGTCGGGGCCGTGGCAGACGTGGCACGAGTTGTGATAGCGGCGGAAGCCGTTGTAGGTGTGCGGGTCGACCTGGCCGTCGATCACGACATAGGGCTGCTCGACCGGATCGATCACGATCTCGTCGGGGTTCACGGCCTCGCCGGCCGCGGCCTCGCCACCCTGGGCGGTCTCGGCGGGTGCGGCGGGTGCGGCGGCCTCTTCGGCCGCGGTCTCGGCCGGCGCTTCGGCGGCCGGCGCCGCGGCCTCGGCGGCAGGTGCATCGGCCGCCGGAGCGTCGGCCGCCGGGGTTTCGGTGCCTTCGTTCGTCTGGGCCGCGGCAATCGTGGCCGTCAGCGCGACCCCGCCGAGAAGCGCGGG
>DASPKT010000180.1:0-7583 GCA_035627915.1 Azospirillaceae bacterium | reverse complement strand
CGAGATCGACGCGGCGGTGCTGGACGTGAACCTGCGCGGCCGCACCGTCTACGCCGTCGCCGAGGTGCTGACCGAGCGCGGCGTGCCCTTCCTGTTCACCACGGGCTACGACCGGGTCGACTGGGACGCCCGCGTCCCCGTCCTGCGCAAGCCCTTCCAGCCCCGCACCCTGGTCGACGGCCTGCGCCGCCTGCTGGCCGCCGCCGCGGTGCCGGCCTGAGGGGGCGGCAGCGGCGGGGATGTGCGGCCTTCTGACCGAGCTCAGGCTGAGGGATGTCTTGCTGCTCCCAGCCTACGCCGGGCTTGGCATCCCCCGTCCCTCACGCAGAGCCTGTCGAAGCGCGCAACCCCTCCCAGCCTCTCCCCCTCGCGCCCGTCCCCGGCCCCCGCCATCCGATCGCGCTTGACAAGCCGCGCGCGCTGGTTCATGTAAATATGGAAGACGTGCAACCGGCATGCAAAACCAGCAGCCGGTCGGCGTAGAAAAGACGGGGCTCGAACCCTGTCCTGACCTTGATGAGCCGCGCCGGGAGGTGCGGCTTTTTGCTTTTTTAAAAGACCTCGGCATCGCCCGCGAATTGACGCGGCTGCGGCGGTGGCCCGCTACTTCCCCGGAGAAGGGAAAGGCGGGGCGCCGGGAGAGGTCGTATTTGACGGCAACAGGCTATTCGTTCGATGATACTCGGAAAAGATGGAGGAAAGAGATGAGCAGCACCGTGCTGTCCGCGACCCAGACGGTCGAGACCTTCGACGACGCCGACGCGGCGCTCGCCCGCGTCCAGCAGCTCTACGATACCGCGACCGGCCACCTGAGGGAGCGCTTCAAGGCCTTCGCCACCGGCGCCGACATGCCGGGCCGGGTGCGCGCCTGCTACCCCTTCGTCCAGGTCCGGGTCGACCATGAGCCGCGCGTCGACAGCCGCCTCGCCTACGGCTTCGTGCCGGGCCCCGGCGCCTACCGCGCCACCCTGACCCGCCCCGACCTGTTCGACCATTATTTCCGCGAGCAGCTGGTCCTGCTGCTGCGCAACCACACCACCGTGATCGAGGTCGGGGTCAGCGACACCCCCATCCCGATCCAGTTCGCCTTCCCCGAGGGCATGCACGTCGAGGGCGACCTGGCGCCGGAGCGGCTGTACCAGCTGCGCGAGGTGTTCGACCTGCCCGACCTCGCCTACATGGACGACAGCATCGTCAACGGGACCCACATCTGCCCGCCGGGCACGCCGGAGCCGCTGGCGCTGTTCACCGCGCCGCGGGTGGACTACAGCCTGCACCGGCTGAAGCACTACACCGCGACGCGGCCGGACCAGTTCCAGAACTACGTCCTGTTCACCAACTACCAGTTCTACATCGACGAGTTCGTCCGCCGCGGGCTGGAGATGATGGAGCCGTCCGACGACCCCGAGGTCGCGGAGTACCGGCGCCAGTACGTCGCCTTCGTGGAGCCGGGCGAGCACATCACCTGGAACCAGGCGGTCCATCCCGGCCGCGCGCCGGAGGGCGAGCGGGTGAAGCGGCTGCCGCAGATGCCGGCCTACCACCTGATGCGGGCGGACGGGAACGGCATCACCATCGTCAACATCGGCGTCGGCCCGTCCAACGCCAAGACCATCACCGACCATATCGCGGTGCTGCGCCCGCACGTCTGGCTGATGCTGGGCCACTGCGCCGGCCTGCGCGAGACGCAGCGCCTGGGCGACTACGTGCTGGCGCATGGCTACGTCCGCGAGGACAAGGTGCTGGACGCCGACCTGCCGACCTGGGTCCCGGTGCCGCCCCTGGCCGAGGTGCAGGTGGCGCTGGAGAAGGCGGTGGAGAAGGTGACCGGCCTGTCGGGCTGGGAGCTGAAGAGCCTGATGCGCACCGGCACCGTCGCCACCATCGACAACCGGAACTGGGAGCTGCGCGACCACCGGGAGCCGGTGCAGCGCTTCAGCCAGAGCCGCGCCATCGCGCTGGACATGGAGTCGGCGACCATCGCCGCCAACGGCTTCCGCTTCCGCGTCCCCTACGGCACGCTGCTCTGCGTGTCGGACAAGCCGCTGCACGGCGAGCTGAAGCTGCCCGGCATGGCCAACCACTTCTACCGCGCCCGGGTCGACCAGCACCTGTTCATCGGCATGCTGGCGATGGAGCTGATGCGTGAGAACGGCATCGAGCGCCTGCACAGCCGCAAGCTGCGCAGCTTCGCCGAGGCCGCGTTCCAGTAGGGGAACCGGCCTGTAAGGGAGCTGGCCGGCAGGGGAACTTGAGGCTCCGGGCGGGGTTGGCTAAGCTGTTGGCCAACCCGCCCGCGAGGCCGCGATGCCGGACGACAGCAAGCCCGTCACCATCCACGACGCCAAGACCCACCTGTCCCGGCTGATCGCCCGGGTCGAGGCCGGCGAAGAGATCGTGATCGCCCGCGGCGGCACCCCGGTGGCGCGGCTGGTGCCGGTGGCGCGGGAGGCCGGGGCCGCGGCGGAGACGCCGAGGAAGCGGCGGAAACCGGGGCAGCTGAAGGGTCTCATCACCTTCGACGAGCGTTTCTGGGACCCGCTGCCGGAAGAGGAACTCAAGCTTTGGGAGGGTGGGTGAGGCTGCTCCTCGACACCCATTCTCGCTTCTGTCGAAAATATTTTCGATGCTCTCCCGATCAATCGGTTCTGTCCGCTAGGGAAACATTGCGCAGAAGCAGCCTATTCATCACCAAGTGTCAGGCTGCCGCCAAGTTCAACTGGCCAAGTTCTCTTGCCCATCTTCTTGAATCGATGGGCCGATATCGCCCCACGCTCGCGGGCTTTTGATCCGGGTTTGCGCAGTTCCGCTTCGATTGTAAGGCGGTCGGCCTCCCATATCTCCGTCGCGCACAAGTCCTCGTCCAACACGACGAACGCTACCGTATCCCAGGCGTGATCCAGCTTGATGTTTCCCAAGCGCTGGCCGTGTTTCGCCTCGGGGCCGATCACGCGGCCCTTGATCTGGATACGTTCAGTCCCCCGAAGCGCGTCATATCCAGGCATCCTGGCTCCGGTGAGGGTCAATCCGAGGAGGCGCGCCGCCTCATACTCCGCGACCTCTCCGGTGATGCCGAGAGGCTTGCCGGTAATTTGTCGATACCGCTTCGCCAGGCTCCTCGCCTGATCAATCAGGACACCAACTTCCTTGAGGTCGGGCATGGGCATCTCCCCAGTTTGGGAGGTACCAGGCGATGGCCGCCAGGCACCTCCCGCAAGGGTCCTAACTCACTGCCAGCCGCACTGGCGGCCCTTGTTCTGCTGGTCCAGCCAGTCCTTCAGCGGCTTGAAGTAGGCCAGCATGGCGGTGCCGTCCATGCGCGGGGTGCCGGTGAAGGCCTCCAGCGCCTCCGGCCAGGGCCGGCTCTGGCCCATCTCCATCATGGCGTTGAAGCGCTTGCCCACCTCCTTGTTGCCGTAGACCGAGCAGCGGTGCAGCGGCCCCTTGTCGCCGGCCTGCTGGCAGGCGGCCTGGTGGAACTGGAACTGCAGGATGCGGGCCAGGAAGTAGCGCATGTAGGGCGTGTTGCCCGGGATGTGGCTCTTGGCGCCGGGGTCGAAGTCGGCCTCGGTGCGCTCCACCGGCGGGGCCACGCCCTGGTAGCGGCCGCGCAGGTCCCACCAGGCGGCGTTGTAGGCGCCGGGCGCCGTCTCTCCGGAGAAGACCTGCCAGCGCCACTTGTCCACCAGCAGCCCGAAGGGCAGGAAGGCGACGCCGCGCAGCGCCTCCTTCATCAGCAGGCCCAAATCCTTGTCGGCGGCCGGCTGCTTCTCCAGCAGGCCCAGGTCGACCAGGTACTTGGGCGTGATGGACAGGGCGACGAAGTCGCCGATCGCTTCGTGGAAGCCGTCGTTGGCGCCGCCGCGGTAGAGGTAGGGCTGCTCCTTGTAGGCGCGCTGGTAGATGTTGTGCCCCATCTCGTGATGCACGGTCTGGAAGTCCGTGTCGGTCACCTGGGTGCACATCTTGATGCGGATGTCCTCCTTGTCGTCGATGTCCCAGGCGCTGGCGTGGCAGGTCACCTCGCGGTCCTTGGGCCGCGTCAGCATCGAGCGCTCCCAGAAGGTCTGCGGCATCGGCTGGAAGCCCAGGCTGGTGAAGAAGTTCTCCGCCGTCCGGGTCATCTTCACGGGGTCGTAGCCCTTGGTGCGCAGGATCTCCGTCAGGTCGTAGCCGGGGTCGGCGCTGCCGGGGGCGACCAGGTCGTAGACGTTGCTCCACTCCTGCGCCCACATGTTGCCCAGCAGGTGGGCCGGGATCTTGCCGTCGGGGCGCTTGGCGGCGTCGCCGTACTTCTCCACCAGCTTGGCGCGGACGTGGCAGTGCAGCGCCTCGTACAGCGGCTTCACCTGGCCCCACAGCCGGTCGGTCTCCGCGGCGAAGGCGTCGGGCGCCATGTCGTAGTTGGAGCGCCACAGCGCCCCCAGATCCTTGAAGCCGATCTCGCGCGCACCCTGGTTGGCGATCTCCACCTCGCGGGCGTAGAGCGGCTTCATCGCCGGCGCGATGGCGTGCCAGCCGGTCCAGGCCGCCAGCATCTCCTTCGGGTCGCGCGAGGTGCGCAGCACCTCCTCCAGGTCGTCCAGGCGCTGGCAGGTGCCGGCGGCATCGCAGACCTTGCCGGTGTCGTAGAGCGTCTGCAGCTCGGTCGTGACCCGCGACAGCTCCTCCGCCAGCTTCGGATCGCCCGGGGGCGGCAGGACGGAGAGCAGCTTCAGCTTCTCCATCTTGCGGGCGGTGTCGCCGGTCAGCTTCAGCCCGTTGAAGCGCTTGGACGCCTCGATCAGCTCCACCACCCTGGACTGCAGGGCGAGGTCGGTCTCCGCCGCCATCAGGTTGGTGTCGTGGGTGATGTAGGTGGCGCGGACCCAGGCGGCGCGGGCGGCGCGGATGCCCAGCTCCGCCAGCTCCTTCTCCGCGGCCTCCACGAAGGCGGCGGCCTCCTCCACGGTGGGGGGCTTCTGCGGCTGGCCCTGGGCGGAGGCCGGGCCCGGCTGGAGCATCAGCACGGTGGCGACCGCGGCACCGCCCAGCAGGCGGGCGAGGCGGCGGTGGACGGTTCTGGACGTGGTCACGGCAGTGGTCAAGGCGCTCTCCCTCTCGGCCGGAAAGGGGAGGGCGCATCCTGGCCGTTCCCTCCGGCGGTGTTTGCCGCTAAGAACTCCGAACCATGACCCAGAATCAACGGCTACTTCTCGAGTTCGGGCCCCTGCTGGCCTTTTTCACCGCCAACTGGACGGCCGGCATCATGGCCGGCACCGCCGTCTTCATGGCCGCGGTCGCCATCGCCCTGGTGGTCTCCTGGCGGCTGGAGCGCAAGGTGCCGGTCATGCCCGTCGTCGGCTGCTTCTTCGTGATGGTCTTCGGCGGCCTGACCCTGTGGCAGGAGGACGAGATCTTCATCAAGGTCAAGCCGACCGTGGTGAACCTCCTGTTCGCCGCCGCCCTGTTCGCCGGGATGGCCCTGCGCCGAAACCTGCTGCGCCTCGCCTTCGGCGGCGTGTTCGAGCTGACCGAGGAGGGCTGGCGCATCCTGACCCTGCGCTGGGCCGTCTTCTTCCTGGTGCTGGCGGCGCTGAACGAGGTGGTGTGGCGGTCGCTCTCCACCGACGCCTGGGTCAACTTCAAGGTCTTCGGCATCCTGCCGCTGACCCTGCTGTTCAGCGCGGCGCAGATCCCGGTCCTGATGCGCCACCAGCTACCCGCCCCGGCGGGAGACGGACCGGCGCCGGCCGGCGAAGGAAAGGCACCGGAATGAGCGCGTTCAGGGACAAGGTCGTCTGGATCACCGGTGCCTCCTCCGGCATCGGCGAGGCGCTGGCGAAGGCTTTCGCGGACGCCGGCGCCCGGGTCGTCCTCTCCGCCCGCCGGGTGGAGGAGCTGGAGCGGGTCCGCCAGGCCTGCGGCGGGGGCGGCCGAGTCGCCGTCGTCCCGCTGGACCTCGCCGACCACGCTTCCGTCCCGGGCCGCGCGGCGGAGGCGGTGGCCGCCTTCGGACAGGTCGACCTGCTGGTCAACAACGGCGGCATCAGCCAGCGCAGCCTCGCCAGGGACGCCGCGCTGGAGGTCGACCGGCGGATCATGGAGGTCAACTACCTGGGCACGGTCGCGGTGACCAAGGCGCTGCTGCCGCATCTGCTGGCCCGCCGCCAGGGCCGCATCGTCACCATCACCAGCGTGGTGGGCAAGCTGGGCACGCCCATGCGCAGCTCGTACGCCGCCAGCAAGCACGCGCTGCACGGCTTCTTCGACAGCCTGCGGGCGGAGCTGGCGGGGACAGGGATCGGCGTGACGCTGGTCATGCCCGGCTTCGTGCGCACCGCCGTCTCGGCCAACGCGCTGACCGCCGACGGCACGCCGCAGGGTCCGTCGGACGACGCGGTGGCGGCCGGCATGGCGCCCGACGACTTCGCCCGCCGCCTGCTGCCCGACATCGCCGCGGGCCGGGACGAGGTGCTGATCGCCGGCCCGCGGGAACGCTTCGCCGTGGCGCTGAAGCGCTTCCTGCCCGGCGTCTATGCCGGCTTCATCGCCAAGGCGAAGGTCACCTGAGGGCCGGTCCGTTGCAGGATCGTAAATAGGTGTAAAGCCGGCGTAACGCCTCTTGAGCCGGTTGCGCGGCGTCGTATCGTTGGGCCGTACCGGTTTTCCAGGAGACGCCCATGCGCCGACCCGCCGCCCGAGTCCGGACCGCAGCCCTTGCCCGCGCCGTTCCCGCCCCGTCGCCGCTGCCGCTCTTGCTGGCCGGCGGCGCGCTGCTGCTGGGGGCCGTGCTGGCGGCGGTGCCGGCCCGGGCGGAGGCACCGCCGGCCCCGGCCGCCATCGCCGTGGAGGCGGGGCAGCGGGCCGAGGTGGTGCGTGCCCTGGCCGCAGCGCTGCGCGAACGCTACGTCTTCCCCGAGGTGGGGGAGAAGGTCGCCGCCGGGCTGGAGGCCAGGCTGGCGGCCGGCGACTTCGACCGGCATCCGACCGCGGCGGCGTTCGCCGACGGCCTCACCGGCCTCGTCATGCCGCTGGCCGACGACCGGCACCTGCGCGTCCGCCACCCGGCGTCGCGCCCGCCGCGTGCCACTCCGTCGCTGCGGGCCGACCCGGCGGCGTACAATTACGGCGTGGCGCGGGCGGACGTGCTGGCCGGCAATGTCGGGTACCTGAAGCTGGACGGGTTCCTGGCGCCGACCGCGCCCGCGCGCGCCGCGATCGACGCCGCCATGGCGACGCTCGCCGGCGCCGACGCGCTGGTGGTCGACCTCAGGGAGAACGGCGGCGGCAGCCCGGAAATGGTCGCCTACCTCTCCGGCTACCTGGTGGCCGAGCGCACCCACCTCAACGACATCTTCACCCGCCATCCCGGCCGCACGACCGGCGACACGGAGGAATTCTGGGCCGAACCGCGCGGCGGGGCCGCCAGCTTCGCCGGCAAGCCGGTGTACGTGCTGACCGCCCGCTACACCTTCTCCGGCGCCGAGGAGTTCGCCAACAACCTCAAGGAGCTGAAGCGCGCCATCATCGTCGGCGAGACCACCGGCGGCGGCGCCAACCCCGGCGACATCGTGCCGCTCGGCCACGGCTTCGACGCCTTC
>DASPKT010000179.1:0-7795 GCA_035627915.1 Azospirillaceae bacterium | reverse complement strand
ACCCGTGGATGGTCTCAATTTCGGACGCCGAGATTCGTGGCTGCACCCGCATACTGCATCGGCTTTTGGGTGGACAAATGCCACGCGGTTCACTCGGCATGGTAGGATAGCGCCCCGAAATCCTCGCGATACTTCTGGATTTTCGTCGTGCGCAGTCCAGGTAGACCGTGCCGATCGACCGCCCTCTGCCAGGCAAGATATTCCTCGACCGATAAGGTGTATCGCGCACAGGCCTCCTCGATCGTGAGGAGACCGCCTCTGACCGCGGCCACTACAACGGCCTTGCGCCGAGTAACCCATCGCTCGGTGTTCGGTGCGGGAAGGTCGGCGTGCAGCCCGGTGAGGTCTAGGAAGGGCGTCACCATCGCCGTCACCCCGCCTGCTGGCCGAGTGTGGCGGCGGTAGCCGGTTCCAGCTCGGCAGGGTAGCGGACCTCCACCGTCCCGCCCTCCTGGACCGCGCGGTCCAGCGCCTCCAGCACGGCGACGGTCACCATGCCATCGGTGCCGGGCGTGTCGGGCACCTCGGAGCGCAGCACGCAGTCGATGAAGTGGGCGTCCTCCAGGGCCAGCGGCTCGCCCGCCCCGATATAGGGGGAGGTGATGTCGCCGTACCGGTAGCTCTGCGGCCGTTCGTAGGGGGCGGTCTCGTCGTCCAGCGTCTTCACGCCCCGGTCGTAGATGCGCAGCCGCTCTTCCGCGAGGTCGTCGTAGATCGCCATCTTCTGCCGGCCGACGACGGTGATCGTCCGGTTCTTCCGCGGGTCGAGCCAGGACAGGTGGCAATAGCCGGAGATGCCGAGCTCCCGGTAGTCGAGCCGGATGTAGGCGACGTCCTCGACGGAGCTGCAGGCCAGCGACGATCCCCAGGCGCTGACCGAGGTGGGGGTCGCGTGCAGCAGGTAGTTCATGATCGTGATGTCGTGGGGCGCCAGGTCCCAGATGACGTTCACGTCGGGCTGGTAGAGGCCGAGGTTCAGCCGCGCCGAATGGATGTAGCGGATGCGGCCCAGCTCCCCCAGCGTCATCCGCCGGCGCAGCTCCTTGACCGCCGGCACGTACAGGAAGGTGTGCCCGACCATCAGGGTGAGGTCGGCCTGCCGGGCTTCCTGGACCAGGATCTGCGCCTCCGTCACCGACGTGGCGAGCGGCTTCTCCACCAGGACGTGCTTGCCGTGCCGCAGCGCCAGCAGCGCCAGGTCGAAATGCGTGCGCGGCGGGGTCGCCACGACGACGGCGTCCACCTGGGGAAGGGCCGTGGCCAGGTCGGCATAGGCCCGCACGCCGGGGAAGCGTTCCAGGATCGCTCGCCGCGTGTGCGGATCGGGTTCGACGATGCAGAGTTGCCGGATATCGGGCAGCGCGCTCAGGATCCGGACGTGTTTGGAGCCCCAATAGCCGCAACCGACGACGGCGACGCGAAGTCCCTTCCGGACCCCGGCAATACTCGTCAGTCGGCCACAACCACCATCACCGGCATTGTCGGATGCCATGCCCTGCCCCCAATTGGTTCCGTTGAGTGACGTAAATATTACGTATGTCCAGCCCCAAGAGGCATACGCCATTATTCCGGCTGTGACCGGTAGGAGACCTTAACCTCGTAAATTTCCCGACCGCCAAAGCGCAGAATGAGGAGTGTTGGCAATACTGAAATCTTCCGAGAACCACTTTCAGACAGTAAAGGTGCGTTGGATTATGTCAGACGCAGCCAATTAGACGCAATTGAGGAATGATGGTGCGAGGTAGTGGGGGAAGTCGCATATACCCCGCTAGAGCAGGAGAGATCATGCCCACGGGCACAGCGAAGACGTGAACATCGGCACGGGTTCATTGCCGGGGGTGGCAGAGTCATGGTAAGTCACGGGAAATGAAGAAGAATTAGCGGTTGCAGCGGTGGGGCGAACCCCGGCCGGATCGATCCGCCGCGGCCCGATCCAGGGGCGGCGACAAAATTGCCGGCGATTTATTGCGTATTAGTCGAATTCTTGGCGGTACCCATCGCGCGCGCTGTCATTTCCCGGAGGATCGGCTTGCCTATTGGCTGACGACCGGGGCGGGCGCGGCGGGATCTGTTCCTGTCCGGGCCGACTGTCCGGGGCAAGGCGGTGCCGGAACCGGCGCCCGTGGGTGGCAGGAATGGATGCAATTCGACAGGACGGCGGGGCGCCGGACGGCGGCCTGGACATCGCCGCGGTCATCGGCGCGCTCCGGCGGCGGGGGCGGCTGATCGCCGGCATCGTCGCCGTGGGCGCGGCCCTGTCCGTGGCGGCGACCGTGCTGATCCCGCCCCGCTACCAGGCCCGCGCGGCCCTGCTGGTCGAGCAGCGCGGGCCCGATCTGCCGACCGTCGACGGCAGCGACGGCGCCGGCGGCCCCGGGGAGGCCTTCGTCGACAACCAGGTCAAGGTGCTGCGGTCGCGGGAGACGCTGGCCGCCGTCGTCGACGCCCAGGGCTTGGGCCGGGACCCCGAGTTCACCGCCGACCGGTTCGGGCTGCCCGGCCGCCTCGTGCGGCAGGCGCGGCAATGGGTGCTCGGGGAGCCTGCGGCCGAAGCGCTGCCGGACGCCGCGGGGACGGCGCCCGCCGGCGAGTCCGTGTTCCGGCGCATCGCCGACCGGCTGGAAGTCCACCGCGACGGGGAAAGCGACGTCGTCATGGTCGGGTTCACCTCGACCGACCCGCGCAAGGCGGCGCGGATCGTCACCGGACTCATCGAGGCCTACCTGGCCAAGCAGCAGCAGGACAAGCGGGAGGCGGTGGACCGGGTCGGCCAGTGGCTGTCCTCCCAGGCCGACCGCCTGCGCCGCCAGGTGGCGGAGGCCGAGGCGGCCGTCGAGGCCCACCGGGCGGGGAACCGCCTGACCGACGGCGGCGGCGAGGTGCCGGGCGCGCAGGAGGTGGCGAACCTCCGCGTGGAGCTGAACGCCGCCCGGGCCACGGCGGCGGAACGGCAGGCCCGGCTGGGGCGGATCGCCGAGCTGCGCGGCAAGGGCGACGGCTACCGTCCCCTCACCGAGATCGCCGCCTCCCCCGTCATCACCAGCCTGATCCAGATCGACGACGAGCTGCTGCGCGAGGAGGCCCGGCTGTCGGAGACCCTGGGCGACCGCCACCCCCAGGTGCAGGAGGCGAAGGGGAAGCGGCAGCGCCTCGCGGCCAAGATGGAGGCGGCGGTCCGCGACGTCATCCGCACGCTGGAGGTGGAGCTGGCGACGGCCCGGGCGCGCGAGCGGGAGCTGGCGGCCATGATCGAGGAGACGATGGAGCGCTCCACGGTCGCCGGCCAGGCGGGGCTGCGGCTGCGCGAGCTGGAGCGCGAGGCGGCCTCCCGCCGAGGCGTGTACGAGGCCGCCCTGCTCCGCTTCACCGAGCTGCAGGACAGGGTCGCGCTGGCGGAGCCCGACGCCCGGGTCATCTCGCCCGCCGCCGTGCCCGACCGCCCGGAGTTCCCCCGCCTGGGCATCATGCTCCCGGCCGGCATCCTGGTCTCGCTGATCGCCGCCGTGGCCCTGGCCGCCCTGCTGGAGGCGCTGGACCGCGGCCTCAGGACCGGCCGGCAGGTGGAGGCGGCGCTCGGCCTCGCCAACCTGGGGCTCGTGCCCAAGGTGACCGGGTCGCGGCAGGCGCCGCACCGCTACCTGCTGGAGCGGCCGGGATCGGCCTATGCCGACGCGGTCCAGTCCATCCTCATGCGGGTCCAGCTCTCCCAGCCCGGGATGGCGCGCCGCGTCGTCCTGGTGACCTCAACCCTGCCGGGGGAGGGCAAGACGACGCTGGCGATGAGCTTGGCGGCCTGCGTCGCCAAGTCCGGCCGCAGCACGGTCGTGGTGGACCTCGACCTGCGGCATCCCAGCGTCGCCCGCCAGATGGGCCAGCGGCCCTCGGCCGGGCTGATCGAGCTGGTCGCCGGCGACAGCGCGCTGGACGACATCCTCCTGCTCGACGAGGGCGAGGGCAGGCTGCACGTCGTGCCGGTGAAGGGGCGCACCGACCGGCCGACCGACGTGCTGGCCTCGCCGGCGCTGAGGGCCCTGCTGATCGAGCTGCGCCAGCGCTACGAGTTCGTCTTCCTGGACGCGCCGCCGACCCTGGCGTTCAGCGACGTCGGCATCGCGGCGCAGCTCGCCGACGCGGTGCTGTTCGTCGTGCAGTGGGACAAGACCAGCGGCGCGGTGGCGGCCAACGGGGTGGAGGTGCTGCTGCGCAGCCGCATCCCCGTCGTCGGCACCGCGGTCACCCAGGTCGATGTCCGGCGGCACGCGCTCTACGGCTACGGCGACGTCGCCCAGTACTACGGGAAGAACCGCGAATATTTCGCCGGGTAAACGCGGCGCCGGCCGGCCGCATCGGCCTTGAAGGGGGTACTTGACCATGCCGGACGTGAGCATCGATACCGTCGCCCAGACCCTGGAGGCGCGCATCAGGGCGCGCGGCGCCGTGCTGGGCGTCATCGGGCTGGGCTATGTCGGCCTGCCCCTGAGCCTGGCCGCCTGCAGCGCTGGGTTCCGGGTCATCGGCTTCGACATCAACGAGGCGATGGTGGCGGGGCTCAATGACGGCCGCAGCCCGCTGCGCCACATCGGCGACGACCGGGTCCACGCGGTCCGGCGCGACCGGCTGTTCGAGGCGACCGGCGACTTCGCGCGCCTGCCGGAGGCGGACGCGCTGCTGGTGTGCGTCCCCACCCCGCTCGGCCGCCACCGGGAGCCGGACCTCTCCTACGTCGAGAGCACCGGCCGCAGCATCGCGGCGCACTTGCGCCGCGGCCAGCTCGTGGTGCTGGAGTCCACCTCGTTCCCCGGCACCACCCGGGAGGTGCTGAAGCCGATCCTGGAGGCGACGGGCCTGCGCTCGGGCACCGACTTCTACCTGGGCTACTCGCCCGAGCGCGAGGACCCCGGGAACGCCGACTTCGCCACGTCCGGGATCGCCAAGGTCGTGGCCGGCGACGGGCCGGACGCGCTCCGCCTGGTGCAGGCGCTCTACGACCAGTTCGTCGTCCGCACGGTGCCGGTGTCGTCGGTCGACACGGCGGAGGCGGTGAAGCTGACCGAGAACATCTTCCGCGCCGTCAACATCGCCCTGGTCAACGAGCTGAAGATGGTCTTCCACGCCATGGACATCGACATCTTCGAGGTCATCGACGCGGCGAAGACCAAGCCGTTCGGCTACATGCCCTTCTATCCCGGGCCGGGGCTGGGCGGGCACTGCATCCCGATCGACCCCTTCTACCTGACCTGGAAGGCGCGGGAGCACGAGATCAGCACCCGCTTCATCGAACTGGCGGGCGAGATCAACACGGCCATGCCGCACTACGTGGTCGCGCGCACCGCCCAGGCGCTGGACCGCGCCTGCGGCCGGGGGCTGAATGGCGCCCGGCTGCTGGTGGTGGGCCTCGCCTACAAGAAGAACGTCGACGACACCAGGGAGAGCCCGGCCCTGGCGATCATCGAGCTGCTGGAGGCGCGCGGCGCCGCGGTCAGCTACCACGACCCGCTGGTCCCCGCCATCCCGCCGGTCCGCGCACACCCGGGCCTGGCCGGCCGCCGCTCCGTCCCGCTCGACCCCGCGGGGCTGGCCGGGTACGACGCGGTGGTGATCGTCACCGACCACGACGCCGTGTCCTGGACCGCCATCGCCGAGCATGCACGCCTGGTCGTCGACACGAGGAACCGGCTGAAGCGGTCGGACCTGGTGATCGGGGCATGAGCCGGGCCCGAGGGGCGGGTACTGGCGGGGCGGACACCGGCGGGGCGGCGTCCGGGGCACTGTCCCCGCGCTTCGTCATGGGCTGGCTTGGCCGCAACCTGCGGCGCAAGGGCGTGCTGGGCGTCGGCGACTTCGCGCTCAGCCTTGCCACGGACTGGTGGTTCGACCTCCGCAACGGCACCTCCACGGCCGGGCGCATCCCGACCTCGTCGATCCGCACCGACAGCGCCAACCTGCGGCACAGCGTGCACTACCAGGCGACCAAGACCCGCCCCTTCGTGAAGCTGATGCGGCGGCTCGACCTGCCGCGGCGGGGCGTCTTCGTCGACGTCGGCTGCGGCAAGGGCAAGGTCCTGCTGATCGCCGACGCGATGGGCTTCAGCAAGGTCGTGGGGATCGAGTTCTCGCCCGACCTCTGCGCCGTCGCCCGCGACAACGTCGCCCGGGTCGCGCGGCGCCGGGGCCTGCGCTCGGAGATCCAGGTGGTCGAGTGCGACGTGGTCGACTACCCCATCGGCGAGGAGGAGACGGTCTACTACATCTACAACGCCTTCGACGACGTGGTGCTGGCCGCGTTCCTCGCCAACCTGGCGGCATCGCTGGCGCGGGCGCCGCGGAAGGTCTGGCTGATCTACCACATCCCCGTCCACAAGGCCGTCGCCGAGCGCGCCGACGGCCTGCGCCTGACCGGCGAGTACCTGGTGGGGGGGACCGAGTTCGCGGTCTTCGAGAGCCCATGATGACCCCGCTGGCGGCGCCGGAACCGGCCACCCTTGCCCAGATCCTGCCGGACGGGAGCCTGCCCGGCGGGAGCGGGGCCGGCCGGCTGGGGTTCGAGCTGGCGGCCGTGCCCTACACCGCCGCCTGGACCTGGGCCGGGCCGGACGCCGGCTGGGACGCGCTGGTCGGGGCGCTGCCGGGCGGAGACCTGGTCCAGTCGACCCGCTGGGCCGCCTCCCGCGTCCGGCTGGGCTTCCGGGCGTGGCGGCTGGTCGTCGCCGGGCCCGACGGGCAGATGGTCGGCGGCTGCATGGTCTACGCGACGCGCCTGCTGCCCGGCTGCTGGATCGCCAGCGTCCCCCGGGGGCCCCTGGTGTTCGGCGGCGGGGCCGGCACGGCCGCCGTCGTCCGCGGGCTGCGGCTCATGGCCCGCCGGCTCGGCATCCGCCTCCTGGCCGTCCAACCGCCCGAGGGGGCGGCGGCGGTCGAGCGGGCGCTCGCCGAGGAAGGCTTCCGGCCGGGCGGGCCCGCCATCGCCCCGGAGGCGACGATCCGCCTGGCGGTCCGGCGCACCGACGCGGAACTGCTGGCGGGCATGAGCCGGCGGCGGCGCCAGAACATCCGCAAGGGGCTCCTGGCGGGCTTCGAGGTGCGGGAGGAGGGCGATCCCGAGACCTTCCACCGGCTGCACCGGGCGACGGCCGCCCGACAGGGGTTCTCGCCGGTGTCGCTGGCCAACCTGGAGGCGCAGCACGCCATGCTGGCCCCGGTCGGGGGCTGCGCGGCGCTGGTCGCGCGGTACCGTGGGGTCCCGGTGGCGGGGCGCTGGCTGACCCGGTTCGGCGGCACCGTCACCTCGAAGCTGGCGGGCTGGGACGCGCGGCTGCCGGTGCCGGCCCACGCCAACGAGGCGGTGCAGTGGGCGGCACTGCTGTGGGCCCGCCGGGAGGGGGCCGAGACCTACGATTTCGGCGGCTTCGACCGGACCGCCGGCGAGGCCCTGCTGGGGCGGCAGGAGCCGCCCGACGGCTTCCCGGACAGCCCGAACCGGTTCAAGACGGGCTTCGGCGGGACGCTGGTCCTGCTGCCGCGCGCCCGCTTCTGCCTGCCCGACCCCCTTCTCGACGGGGCCTTCGGCGGCCTGGCGGCCCGGCTCCTCGCCAGCGCGCCGGCCCGCCGCGTCAGCCAGTGGCTGCGCAACGGCTGAGAGGCGCCGTTCAGGGGTCCGCCTCATGCGCGCCGATGTCGGGTGCGGCGCCGAGGAGGCGCGCGGTGCCGTCGAAGTCGGCGGTGATGCCGGGCAGCACGCGCCCGCGGTCGATCGCCGCCGAGCCCGCCGCCAGCGTCAGGTCCTTGCCCGCCAGGT
>DASPKT010000178.1:0-5051 GCA_035627915.1 Azospirillaceae bacterium | reverse complement strand
GGCCGAGGCGGCGGCTTCCGCCTGGCAGGCCCTGCGGGCGGAGACGGTGCCGGGCGTGGCCGAGGTCGGCCGGCGCCGGGCGGAGGCGGAGGCCGCGCGCGAGGCGCTGGCGCCGCTGCTGCGCCTGTCGGAGGAGGCCGTCCGCCTGGCGGGCGAGGCTGAGGCGGCCGGGGCCGAGCTGGCCCGCTGCCGGGCCAAGGCGGGGGAAGAGGCGCAGGCGGCGGCGGACGCCGCGGCGGCGCTGGACCGGGCGGGGGCCGTGCTGGCCGAGGCTGAGGAGACCCTGCGCCGGCTGCACCTGGCCGGGCGGGAGGACGTGGAGGATCTTCGCCGCCGCCTGGTCCCGGGAGAGCCCTGCCCGGTCTGCGGCGGCGCCGAGCATCCCTGGGCATCGGAGCCGCTGAAGCGGATGGCCGGCGAGCAGGAGGAGCGGGTCGCCGCGCTGCGGGGCGAGCACGAGGCGCTGCTGTCCCGCCGCGCGGGGCACGCGTCCGCCGCGGCCGCCGCGTCGGCGCGGGCGGCGGAGCTGGAGGCGTCGGCCGCCGCCATCGCCGCGCGCCGCACCGCCGCCGCCGCGCGCTGGGAAGCCGCCTCCGCGGGGCTGGACCTGCCCGGCGACGCCGCGGAGGCAGGCCCTGTGCTGGCGGACCGGGCGGCGGCGGCCGAGGCGGCGCTGGCCGTGGTGCGGGCGGAGGAGGCGCTGGCGCTGGACCACGCCCGCCGGCTGGAGGAGGCCGATACCGGGCGTCGCACGGCGGAAACCGCGCTGGCCGGGGCGCAGGAGGCACTGGCGCGCTGCCGCTCAGCCATGGAGGCATGCCAGCATGCCGCCACGCAGGCGCGCTCCGACCTCGCCCGGGCGGAGGCGGAGCTGGCGGCGGCGCTGGCGGAACTGGCGGAGCCGCTCGCCGGCCTGCCCGGCTGGCGCGCCGACCTGGCCCGCGATCCCGACGGCTTCCCCGCCCGCCTGGGCGCCCGGGCGGCCGACTTCCGGTCGCGCCAGGAGCGGGCGGCCCAGCTTTCCCGCGAGGCCGACGCGCAGCGGGCCGCGCGCGCCGGCCGCGCCGCGGCGCTGGAGGAGGCGGAGGAGGCCGAGCGCGGCTGCCGGCGCCGGGCCGAGGGCTTGCGCGCGCGGCTGGCCGAGGTCGCGGCGCGGCGGGCCGGGCTGCTGGGCGGGCGTTCCGTGGCGGAGGTGAAGGCGGAGCTGGCCGCGGTGATGCAGCGGGCCCGCGCCACCCTCGACCTCGCCGCGACGGAGCACCAAGCCGCGTCCTCCTCCCTGTTGGCGTGCGAGCGCGAGCTGGCGACGCGGACGGAGGCGCTGGAGGCCGCCCGCCGCGACGCCGGGGCCGCCGCGGCGGCGCTGGCGGACGCGGCCGGGCGGCTCGGCCTGTCGGTGGAGGAGGCGAAGGCCCGGCTGGCCCGGGACGAATCCTGGCTCCAGGCGGAGGAGGCGGCGCTCTCCGCCCTGGACGCGGCCCTGCGCGAGGCCGGCGCCGTCGCCGCCGACCGGGCGCGGCGGCTGGAGGAGCACCGGCGGAGCGGCGCTCCGGAGGGCGACGCCGACGCCGCCCGGGCGCGGCTGGAGGCCACGCAGGCGGCGGCGGAGGCGGCGCGGGCGGCCCTCGCCGAGACGCGCGCCCGGCTGCGCGCCGACGCCGAGGCGCGGCAGCGCCTGGCCGCCATCGTGGCGGAGTGGGAGGCGCAGAAGCGCGTGCTGGAGGTGTGGGCGGCGCTGGACCAGCTGATCGGCTCGGCATCGGGGCAGAAGCTGCGCAACTTCGCCCAGAGCCTCAGCCTGGACCTGCTGCTGGACCACGCCAACCGCTACCTGGAGGAGCTGGCGCGGCGCTACCGGCTCCAGCGCGTGCCCGGCGCCGACCTGGAGATACAGGTGATCGACCGCGAGATGGCGGACGAGGTGCGCGGCGTCCACAGCCTGTCCGGCGGCGAGATGTTCCTGGTGTCGCTGGCCCTGGCGCTGGGGCTCTCCTCCATGTCGGGCGCCGGGGCCGGGATCGGCACCCTGTTCATCGACGAGGGGTTCGGCACGCTGGACCCCGACAGCCTGGAGCTGGCCCTGACCTGCCTGGAGGCATTGCAGACCACCGGCCGGCAGGTCGGCGTCATCAGCCACGTCCCCGGCCTGGTCGACCGCATCGGCGCCCAGGTCCGGGTCGTCCCGCTGGGGGGCGGGCGCAGCACGGTGTCCGTGGTGGAGGCGGGCGGGGTGGCGCTGGCGGCGGAGTAGCGGCGGGGGGCGGCGGCTTGGTGCGGCTGAGAGGCTGTGCGGGCTTCGACAGGCTCAGCCTGAGGGAGGGTGGATGCCAGGCCCGGCGCGGACATGGGGAGCAGCAACCACCATAGGGAGCAGCAACCACCATAGGAAGCAGCAACTACCATAGGGAGCAGCAACACGCCCCTCAGCCTGAGCCTGTCGAAGGCCGCACGACGCCCCCGCTGCCCCTAGACCGCAGCGCCCCAAGCCCGCCTCACGCCCGGCCCAGCACCTCCGGCAGCATGGCCTCGATCGCCTCGATGCGGGCCTCGGGCGCGGGGTGGGTGCCGAGGAACTCGGGCAGGCGGGAGCCGCCGGACTGGTCCATGCGGCGCCACAGCGACACCGCCTCGCGCGGGTCGAAGCCGGAGCGCGCCATGGTGAACAGGCCGAGCCGGTCGGCCTCCAGCTCCTGCCGGCGGGAATAGGGCAGGAACAGGCCGTACTCCGCCCCGATGCCGAGCGCCGCGGCGATCTCCGCCGCGTACTCCACGTCGCCCAGCTGCAGCACGATGGAGATGAGGCGCAGGCCCCAGTCCTTGGCGACGCTGGCGGTCATGCGCGCCTTGGCGTGCTCCGCCTGGTTGTGGCCGATCTCGTGGCCGACGACGGCGGCCAGCTGGTGCTCGTTGGCGGCGACGCGGAACATGCCCTCGAACACGCCGATCTTGCCGCCGGGCAGGGCGAAGGCGTTGATGTCGGGGCTGGCGAAGACCCGCATCTCCCACCGGGCCGGGTCCTCCCCCGCCGCCGCCAGGAGCTGCTCCCCGATCCGCTGGAGGGCGGACTGGAGGCTGCTGTCCTGCGACAGCGGCACCTGCTGGCGGATGCGCTGCCAGCCCTCCAGCCCCATCTGCTCCACCACCCCGTCCGGGACGAGGTCGACCGGCAGCTGGTCGCACCCCGCGAGCACCGGCGCCGTCGCCGCCCCCAGCAGCAGGCGCAGCGAATGGCGGCGGGTGAGGGACAGGGGGCCGTGGCGGTCGCACATGGGCAGGGTTCCCGGGGGCGTTGCGTCCGACTAGAGGTAGGAAGCCCCGGCCCGGCGTCAACGCGCCCGGTGACCCGGCGCGCGCCGATTATCCCTCAGCCTTCGCCCGAAAGCGCCGCGAGCGCCTGGCGGACGCCGGGGTCCTTCTGCTTGTCGGGGTCGGCCTCGACCACCACGGGGGCGACGCCCAGCGCCTCGATGCCGAGCTCGGCGGCGGCCCGCTCGGAGATGTCGATGACGCGGTCGGTGCGCTCCGGCCCGCGGTCGTTGATGCGCACCTGCACCGACTTGCCCGTCGCCGGGCTGGTGACGGTCGCGATGGTGCCGAACGGCAGGGTCCGGTGGGCCGCCGTCAGCCCCTGCGGGTCGACCGGGTCGCCGCTGGCGGTGACGGTGTTGCCCCCTTCGCCGGCGCGGAAGAAGGAGGCCTCGCCCTTCTGCCGGAACACGCCGTCGGCGGAGCGCGCCGCCGCCTGCTGGCCGGCCTGTGCCGATTGTCCGGACTGTCCGCCCCCGCCCGGGCCGGCGGCGCAGGCGCCCAGGGCCAGCAGGATCGCGGCGGCGAGTGCGGGTCTGGTGATGTGTCGCATGGTTGTCCTCCCTCGCGGATCGCCCCTCAACAGGCCGGCGGCGCACCCGTCGCGCCGGCGTTGACACCGGGGCGGCCGCCGTGGCGCCATGCGGGCCATGGACCGGTTCCACGAGATGCAGGTGTTCGTCGCGGTGGCCGACGCCGGCGGCTTCGCCCCCGCGGCGCGCCGGCTGGGCCTGTCGCCGCCGGCCGTCACCCGCGCGGTGGCGGCGCTGGAGGAGCGGGTGGGCGCCCGCCTGCTGGTCCGCACCACCCGCAGCGTCCGCCTGACCGAGGCCGGCGCCCGCTTCCACCTGGACGCCAAGCGCCTGCTGAAGGAACTGGCCGAGGCCGAGGCGGCGGCCGCCGGCGCGCACGGGGAGCCGCAGGGGGAGCTGCACGTCACCGCCCCCGTCCTGTTCGGCCGCATGCACGTCACGCCGCTGCTGCTGGACTTCATGGAGGCGTTCCCGCGCGTGCAGGTCCGCACCCTGTTCCTCGACCGCATCCTCAACCTGGTGGAGGAGGGGATGGACGTCGGCGTGCGCATCGGCGCCCTGCCCGACAGCAGCCTGACCGCGGTGCGGGTGGGTCACGTCCGCCGCATCCTGTGCGCGGCACCGGATTACCTGGAGCGGCGGGGCGAGCCGCGCGTGCCGGCCGACCTCGCGGCGCACGACACCATCGTGCAGACCGCCGTCAACCCCACGCCTGAATGGGTGCTGCACGGGCCGGACGGCCCGCGCGCCGTGACCCTGGTCCCGAAGCTGACGGCGCACGCCGCCGACGTCGCCATCGCCGCCGTGCTGGCCGGGCGCGGGGTGGCGCGGCTGCTGTCCTACATGGTGGCGCCCGACTTGGCGGCGGGGCGGCTGCGCGTCCTCATGGAGGACCACGAGCCTCCGCCGCTGCCGATCCACCTAGTCCACCAGGAGGGGCGGCGGGCGTCCGCCCGGGTGCGCGCCTTCGTCGATTTCGCGGTGGAGCGGCTGAGGGCGGAACCGGCGATAAACGGGCCATCCGCCGGGGGACCGTCCGCCGGGGGTTCCGCCCCCTCATCCTGAATCCCTACTCCGCCGGGCCGGCGGAACAGCGGTCGAGAGGCACCCGTTCCGCCAGGGTAAGTAGAACCCTGCGGGAGCGCGGAATTGCCGGGCAATCGCCTGATCCCCCTCCTGGCCCTGCTGCTGCTGGGCGTCCTTCCCGGGCGG
>DASPKT010000177.1:0-8021 GCA_035627915.1 Azospirillaceae bacterium | reverse complement strand
GCCCGCGCCACCACGGCATAGACCAGCTCCACCACCTCTCCCTTGACCCAGGCCATCACACCACCCCCTTGCCCACGACTCGGGTCACCCCCGGCCGGCCGCCGCGCCCGTGCCGGGCCCGCAGCGCCGACTGGTCGTCGTCGCCGACCACGCCCATCACCGTGACCAGGATCGCCAGGGCGGCACCCGCTCCTCGCGCCAGCGCCTGACGCGCAAGGCGAGCGCGGCGGACCGGGCGGCCAGGGCGGCCGACCGCCGCGCCATCCAGTGCGCGGCCGCCTCCGCCAGCGCCCGCCGGGTCCGCCCCAGAAAGCCGAAGCGCGTCATGCCGGTCCTCCTCGAGTAAGCGCATGGCGCGGGCCAGGTCCGCCTGCGCCCGCGCGATGATGTCCATCGGGTCCTCCGCCCCCAGGGCGGGCCCGAACACGAATTCCACGAAGCGCGCCCCGAACACGTCGACCATGGCGCAGAAGTGCCGCCAGCCCGGCGGCTGCGTCCGCCAGCTGCGCGCCGTCCGCGGGTCGGCGCCGACCAACAGCGCCAGCTCCTTGACCGGCATCTCCCGGATGAAGGCCGCCAGCCGCGCCGCCGCCCCCTCCGCGAAGTCCGCCGCGGCCTGCGCCCCGGACCCGGCGCCAGCGGCCGGCGGATGCAATCTGATGACGCGCGCCGACATAGCTATGCCCTCCCGGCGTGTGGTTGTTTCCAGCCATGGCAATCACGATCCCCGCTCCCGCCCTGGCCGCCGCAGCACTCCGCGCCCTGGCCGACACCCTGTCCGACGCGCTCGCGCCGGATGCCGCCGCCCGCCTGCGCGCCATCGCCGCCGAGCTGCGCGCGACAGGCCTTGGGGGTCGGGCAGAAATCGCAGCGGCGGGGGAAGAGGACGGCCATGGCTCAGCCTGCCCCGGCGCAATCGGCGGCAGGTGCCGGAATGTCGAAGAAGTCGGCAGGCGTCAGGCTGAGCCCGTCTTCACGGGCAGCGTCCAGCACGTCCTGCTGGTGCCTGGCGGGGATGAATCCGGAAGTCTTCCACTTCTGCACCGTCGTGATCGGCTTGTTCAGACGCCGCGCCAGAGGCGTGATGCCCCCGAACTTGTCGATGATGTGGCTCGCTTGGTTCATGGCCCTACGCCAACGGAGTAACGACCGGCTTAGAGTTACGCCTTGAGCGTTACGCCGTCAACGTCATTCCGGCAACAGCCTTACCGCGCGAAGGGAGAAGGCGGCATGGTTTTGGATGCGACCCTTACGCCATCGGCGTATGTAGGCGGCATGACCGCGAACGAACCGACAGATGTCGCCAAGACCCTGCGCGCCTTGCGCGAGCAGGCCGGCTTTGACCGTGCGGAGTTCGCGCGGCTGGTGGGGATGGCCTACACGACCTACCAGAACTATGAAACGCGCTGGAACAAGCCGTATCTTCCCTACGAATTTATAAATAAAATCCTGCCTATCCTTGTGGCCCGTGGCATCGATAGGGCATCTATATTAGCTCTTGTCGAACCACTACAGGCTGAGGTTACAATTTCGGGTGAGGGGACAGCCGTCGATCTATCGTCGCTCCGGCCGATCACGATGGACCGCGGCAACAAGCTGCCGATCTACGCGTCGGCACAGGCAGGGCCCGAAGGCATGGTAATCGAAGCAAACCCCATTGACTGGATCGATCGACCCGAAGCGCTCGCCAACGTGAAGGACGCGTACGGTGTCTACGTGGTCAACGACAGCATGGAGCCGCGGTATGAGCAGGGCGACCTGCTGCTGGTGAACCCGCACCGGCCGGCCCGGCCCGGCAACCACGTCGTCATCCAGCTCAAGGACAACCGGGCGCTCGTCAAGCGCCTGGTCCGACGTGTCGGCGCGAACGTCCGAGTCGCGCAGTACAACCCCGCCAAGGAGTACGATCTTCCCTCGGCGGACATCGCGGCGATCCATGTCGTGATCGGCGCGATGTCGGACCCGTGACCGGCGTTACTCCCACAGCGTAAAATCCTGTTGACAGTGAGTTACGCTTTCGGCGTAGATAGGTACGCCGGAAGCGCGGTCCGTACCACCTTCCGGCGATTCCTCCCGAACCTCGGGGCCGCCGGATGAGCAGATGCGGCGGCCCCCTCTTCCCTGGAGGGGGAGCCGAGATGCACATCGACGACCCGGAGGCCCGCTACGACGGGCGCCTTCCCAAGGCGGAGCGGCTGAACATCGCCCGCGCCGCCCTTGCCGCCATCCCCGGCGGCCGTCCGGCCCGCATCGGCCGCGTGATCCGCAAGCCGGCGGCGGTCCTCGCCGCCCTCGTCCCGGCCATCCGCGACAGCGCCGCCCGCAACGGCGGCCGCGTCCTGCGGGACGACCTGCGCGGCACCGGTCTCACCGATGCGGAGATCGCCGCGCACTACGACGCCGCCCTGGCCCGCGCCGGCCTGTCCCCGCGGGACCCCGCGACGGAGGCCGCATGACCCGCCTGGAGATCGTCGCCCACAACCTGTGGACCACCGCCCAGGCCGGCCGCGCCGCCCTGGCGTCCGGCGACCGGCGGCTGGTGGAGGACAGCCTGCGCCACCTCGGCGTCATCGCCGTCAACGCCCGCAACGAGGCCGCCGAGCGCTGCGCGCTGAGCACCCACGACAGCCTCGTGCGCGCCCTGCCGCCGCCGCTGCACTGACGCCGCCCCAGGCGACCCGCACCCCAACCGGCCGGCGCCGCTGGCCCAGCACAGAGAAGGAGGAACGCCTTGAGCAACGCGGCCTACGAGGTCCGCAGCCTGCACCGGCTGCTCGAAATCCACGACGACGGCGACAAGCTGGAGGAGATCAACACGGACCTGCGCGAGGTCCTGTCGAAGGTCACCGAGGCCGCCCAGGGCGGCACCAAGGCCGTCGGCTCCCTGACCGTCACCCTGGCCTTCCAGGGCCACGCCAAGGGCGTGGACGTCGCCATCACCCACGTCACCAAGGTCCCGAAGAAGCAGCCAGCCAAGTCCAGCTACTTCGTGACCGAGACGGGCGACACGCTGACCACCAAGAACCCGCACCAGCGGGAGATGTTCGGCGGCAAGGCCATGAGCCACACCGGCCAGACCACGGCCGGCTGACCCGCCCGCCGTCCCCCAGACCCCCAGAAGAAACAGCGGGAATACTGCGATGACCCAAGTGAACGACCTGAAGGACGTGCTCGGCCTGGTGCTGGACCAGGCGAAGGTCGAGCTTTTGCCGACCAGCGTGTCCGTCCCCTACACCGACCAGTCGATCGGGCTTCATCTGGCGGCCGTGCCGACCGGCAAGGAGGTGGTCGACCTGACCGCCCTCGCCGACAAGTACCTGCCGCGCCCCCGCGCGCTGGCGGAGAAGGCCCGCCTCTACACCAGCGCCAGCCTGGTCGACTACGTGAACCGGTTCCGCACCGCGGAGACGGCGCTGTTCGTGACCGTCGACCCGGCCGCGCCGGGCATCACCGCCTACCTCGACTACCACGCCGGCACCGCGTCCGGCACCCGCGTCGACGGGGAGGAGGACCGGGCGGCCCTGCCGTCCCACCTGCGGCACACCGCCGCCTACCTCTTCCCCCTCTCCGACGAGCTGAAGGCCTGGCGCGCCTTCGAGGCCAAGGGCTTCACCCCGATGAACGAGTTCGCGTGGTTCCTGGAGGAGCGGCTGAACGACATCACCAACGCGCCGGTGGATTGGGGCTACGTCCCCTACCTGTTGGTGGACGGGGTGTGCGAGCTGCTGAACCTGCGCGACGACTTCGTGCCCGGCACCGACCGCATGCACACCGACGAGGAGCTGGAGGAGCACCGCCGGGACCAGGAGCTGCCGGCCGGCTACCGGACCCGCCGCCAGAAGCTGGCGGAGATCAAGTTCGGCAGCCAGCAGCAGATCCTCACCCTGTCCCAGGAGATGACCGTCCGGGTCGACAGCCGCACCGCGCAGAAGATCGACCTGCACGGCGGCGCCCGCACCCTCGTGTTCGAGGACAGCCAGGAGACGGAGGTGAAGGGCGCCAAGGTCAAGGTGCCCGAGATGTTCCTGTTGGACATCCCGCTGTTCGACGGGGAGCCGTCGGTGCTGATCCCCGCCCGCCTCTACTACCGTAAGACCGGCGCCGGCATCGTCTGGGCGGTCAAGCTGGTGAACAACCGCCAGCACATCCGCCGCGCGGTGGAGCAGGTCGCCGCCCGCGTCGCGAAGGAGACGGGCTGCCCCCTCTACTCCGGCCGGCCCAACGGCGGCGACCCCACGCCGGCGCGCACCTGACCCCATCGGGCGGGGACGCGGCCTTGCCTCCCCTCAGCCCCGCCCGACCCGCCCGCCCGGCCGCTACCCCTCGGCCGGGCGGGCACCCCCACCAGCCCCTTACCCGGCCTGACCGCCGGGTGGGGCTCGCGGCGTCGAGAAAACCCGTACCGGAGGCCACCCGATGCCCCGCCCCATCCGCCGCGCGCTCCAGCGCCCGCTCGCCACCCTGGCCCGCCAGCTCACGCCCGCCGGCTGGACCTGCACCGCCGCCGCGGCCCTGCTGCTGGCTGCCGCCGTCGGGGGGATGGCGTGATGGCCGACATCGTCGTGACCGTGCCCCGCGACCTCTGGCACGCCTGGCTGGCCGAGGGCGACCTCGCCGGCGAGGCGCCGTCGGGCAAGGAGCACGCCTTCATCCTCCGCAGCGTGCGCCCGCCCATCGTGCCGGAAGAGCGCGTCTACATCGCCGCCCACGGCCTGCTGCGCGGCTGGGCGCCGCTCGCGCGTCTGGTCCCGATGCAGGGCGGCAGCTGGGGCTTGGTCCGCTCCGCCCGCGCCGTCGCCTGCACCATCGGCGAGACGGTCCCCGGCTTCCCCGGCTGGCGGGAGCGCTGGTGGTCCCGCGCCGCCGAGCGCCCCTTCCCGGACTGGCAGACCGCCGGCCTCCCCGGCGTGGACGTCCCCACCTACGCCCGCGGCGACGCCGCCCCGGCCGACCACCCCGATTTGTTCGGATGAGCGCCATGCTGCAGCCCCGCCTCGACACCGACCTGTGGACCGCCGCCGACGTGGCGAAGCACCTGAAGATCCACGTCGACACCTTCTACGCGAAGCGGCGCCAGCTGGAGGCGCAGGGCTTCCCCCCGCCGGTGCCGGGCTATCCCCGGCGCCTCTGGGACCCCGCCGCCATCCGCCTGCACGAGCTGGAGCAGCAGGGCCTGCTGCCCAAGGGCGACGACCCCCGCAGCCGCGCCCGCCGCGAATCCGCCCGCGCCGCCGCCGGCCTCCCCCGCAACACCGACCAGCTGCTGATCGGGCGCATCCACGCCCTGATGGCCGAGTCGGCGCCGCGGTAGGCAATCGCCCGTATTCCAGCCCTGAAAGGAGGCTCGCCTATGTCCAGCACCGCCGCCCTGCGCTTCCACGTCCGGAACGCCGACGCCAGCAGCTTCGCCATGCACGTCTCCGCGCCGGAGGATATCCGCATCGCCCGCGACCCGGACCAGGGCGACTGGACCGTCTTCAACCCCTACGCCCGGCAGGACGCGCGCCGTTTCCCCTGCTTCATGCTGACGCTGGACTATGCGGCGGAGCTGATCCGGCGCGGTGGCTTCGACCACAGCGCGCTCGGCGTGCCGCTGGAGCAGCTGCTGGAGCGCTTCCCGTTCCTGATTTCCGAGGATGAGCGTGCGGCGGAGGCGGCCGGCGAGGCGGCGTTCCAGCGCATTTCCGCCCGGGTGGCTGACGCGCTACGCGGGACGAAGAGCCAGCCCGCTAACGTGCGCAACCCGTACCGCAACCCGGCCAAGGCCGCCGCCTGGAGCCGCGGCTTCGACCGCACCGAGGCGGAGTTCACGCGGGACTGGTACGCGGACATGGCCGCCTGATCCGCCCGATTGCGTGAGTGACGGGCCTCCCCCGCCGCTCCCGCCCCGTACCGCCTGTCACCGCCTCGTAAGCCGCTGATCCAGCGGCCATTCCGGATTGATTTACGGCAATACCGTCCAGCTACGGACAGGAAGTTGGAGAGCGACACCATGACCGACCTGACCTTCGCCGCCTTTCGAGACGCCGCCGTCGAGCGGCAGAAGGAATGGCACCTGACCAGCGAACCCGACCTGATGTTCCGCGCCGTGGAGCTGGGCGGCGAAGTGGGCGAATGCCTCAACGTCGTGAAGAAGCTGGAGCGCGAGCGCCTGGGCGCGGTCGGCAGCCGGGCCAGCCTGGACGACCTCGCGGACGAGCTGGGTGATGTCGTGATCTGCGCGATGAACCTCGCCTGCAAGGCTGGCATCGACCTGGGCGCGGCGGTGCGTCGGAAGTTCAACGCCACGAGCGAGAAGAACGGCCTAGCCACCCGCCTCTGACAATCGAACGGAGCTGTGACGATGGAACCGGATAGCGAGGAGGTGGCGGACGGTCTGTCGCTCGTGGCGAGCCTGGACCTATCCGCCCGCGAGGCCGCCGAGATTGTCGTTGATGTCCGCCTCGGTCTTCACCGGCCGGGACCGCGTCCCCTGCACATAGCCGCCGAATACGCCGCCCTCGCAGCAGCGCTTTCAGCCCCCGTCGCATAACGAAGGAGTCCGCGATGCGCCGCTACCCGCGAGAGGAAGTCGCCGAGGCTGAAGACCCGTTCGCCCCGCCGGCCGAGGTGCTGGTCTGCCCGGCCAGCGGGCTCGCCTGCACCTCCGAACACGGCAGCATCTGGTGCGAGATCGGCGGGTGCGAGCACGACAGGCGCGACCCAACCCGCTTCGGCGACAACTAGACCAAGGAGAGCGCGATGCCGCTGAAGTGGAAGTTCAAAGAGCACGCATGGGGGGAGACAGCCGACTACGAAGCCGCCGGCCTGAAGGTCCGTGTGGTGGACGCGGATGGCGACTGGTCCCGCTGGTCGATCACACGGGGCGAGGAGACGCTGGCCGAGGGGAAGGTGGAGGGCCACGAGCCGTATCACTTCGACGCCGCCCTGGCCGCTGCGGAAAACGCCCTTGGCGCGCTCACCGCGCCGTCACTCTGACCAAGGAGAACGCGCCATGCGCAAGCTGAGCCGCGCCCGCGAGCAAATCCGCAACGCCTACGCTGCCTGCCGCGCCCGCGCCGACGAGCGGGACGAAGCGCAGATGCGGGTCGGGCAGATGGAGATGGAAGACTTCGACCGGCGCTGCGACCTGTCCGAAGTGCTGGGGTGCTTCGATGAGGACAACATGCCGGCCGATTGGGAGACGCTGATTGCCCGCGTCCGCGAGCTGCGCACCACCCTCCGGCTGCGCGGGCGCGAACCCGCCCAGGCCGCCGCATAACCGAAGGGAACCGTGATGCGCGCGATCTACTGGCTGATATGGGCCGTGACCCTACCGCCCTACTTGGCAGTGATGCTGCCCCTCGCGGGGGCGCACTGGCTGGCCGAGAGGCTGTCCGATTGGCCGTGGCCCCATCAATGGGCCTACCGCCGCGCAACACGCTGAAACGAAGGAGAACCGCCGTGGAAATCACCCGCGAGAACGCCGTCAGCCTGCCCATTTCCGACCTGCGCAGCATGGCGGATGCCCTGACCATGCTGCGGGGGCCGGGCAACATCATGCATGGCCTGCTGGACGAGATAGAGCGCCTGCGCGCCGGGGCACCGGCGGAGACTTGGCGGCCCATCGAGACGGCGCCGCAGGACCAGCGGGCCGTGCTGGTCACGCACAAGGACAACGCCGCCCGCGTCATGCACGTCTGCTGGCGGACGGAGCCGGGCAGCCCCGACTACCTGAACCCGCGCACGGGCGCGACCTGGCGGCCGACGCATTGGATGCCGCTGCCCCGTCACCCGCTCGACGCCTAACCGAAGGAGAGCGCGATGGACTGGACATCATTCTTCGCCGGCGCGAGCGCAGGCATCACCCTCTGCTCCCTTATTGTCACATTCGCCCGCCGCTGAAACGAACCGGAGGGAGCCATGAAGAAGCGCACCTTTCACGGGGCTGACGGTAGCCCCTATCTCACCCGCTGGACGCTGCTGAACCTTGGGCCGCTGGGGCGGATCGTGCTGCATCACTTCCACCGGGCGGATGCCGA
>DASPKT010000176.1:0-4423 GCA_035627915.1 Azospirillaceae bacterium | reverse complement strand
GAGGCGCTCCAGCGCGAGGCGGAGCGGCTGATCCAGGTGATGGAGCGGCTGAAGTGCGTCGGCGTGGCGGCCGGCACGGCGGCGCTGCTGACCCTGGCCGACGCGCTGCTGGGGACCTACCAGCGCCTGAAGGACGGGCGCGCCCTGCTGGACTTCGACGACCTCATCCTGTCGGCCGGGCGGCTTTTGTCGGACGAGGCGCGGCGGGGCGCCTGCGCCTGGGTGCTGTACAAGCTGGACGGCGGCCTCGACCACGTGTTGATCGACGAGGCGCAGGACACCAACCCGGAGCAGTGGCAGGTCGTCACCGCCATCGCCGAGGAGTTCTTCGCCGGCGAGGGGGTGAAGGGGGAGGGCTGCGTCCGCACCCTGTTCGTGGTCGGCGACGACAAGCAGTCCATCTTCAGCTTCCAGCGCGCCGACCCCGCCGAGTTCGCCCGCATGCGCCGGCACTTCGAGACGCGGGTGACGGCGGCGCAGGGGCGCTGGGCCGGCATCGACCTGGAGGTTTCCTTCCGCTCCGTCGGCGCGGTGCTGCGCGCGGTGGACGAGGTCTTCGCGATGGAGGCGGCGCGCGACGGCGTCGTCACCGACCAGGGCACGGTCATCCGCCACATCCCCTTCCGCCGCGGCATGGCCGGCCGGGTGGAGCTGTGGCCGCCCGTCACCCCCGGCGACAAGGCGGAGCCGGAGCCCTGGTCGCCGCCGCTGAACCGGGAGTCCGCGGACCAGCCGCTGTCCCGCCTCGCCACCGTCGTCGCCGACCAGATCGCCCATTGGCTGGAGTCGGGCGAGGTGCTGGAGGCGCGCGGGCGCAGGCTGGTGCCGGGCGACGTCATGGTGCTGGTGCGCCGGCGCAACGCCTTCGTGCAGCACCTGGTGCGGGCGCTGAAGGACCGGCGGGTGCCGGTCGCCGGCGTCGACCGCATGGTGCTGACCGAGCAGCTGGCGGTCATGGACCTGATGGCGCTCGGCCGCTTCCTGCTGCTGCCCGAGGACGACCTGACGCTCGCGGTGGTGCTGAAGAGCCCGATGGTCGGACTGACCGAGGAGCAGCTCTTCGCCGTCGCCCACGGCCGCCGCGGCCGGCTGTGGCCGGCCTTGCGGGCGAAAGCGGAGGAGGATCCCGCGCTTGCGCTGGCGCGCGACTGGCTGGCCGGCCTGCTGGCCGAGGTGGATTACCGGGCACCCTACGAGCTGTTCGCCGGCGCGCTGGCGCGGCCCTGCCCGGGCGACCCGGTCAGCGGGCGGCGCGCCGTGCTGGGCCGGCTGGGCTCCGAGGCGATCGACCCGCTGGACGAGTTCCTGTCCGCCTGCCTCGGCTTCGAGCGGGCGCACGTGCCCTCGCTGGAGGGGTTCCTGCACTGGCTGGAGGCCGGCGAGGCGGAGGTGAAGCGCGAGCTGGACACCGGCGGCGGCCCCGCCGGCGGGCAGGTCCGCATCATGACGGTGCACGGCTCCAAGGGCCTCCAGGCCCCCGTGGTCATCCTGCCCGACACCATGAGCGTGCCGGACAAGGGTCCGCGCATCCTCTGGCCGGACGCCCAGGACAGGCGTCGCACGGTGCCGCTGTTCGCGCCGCGCCGCGCGCTGGAGGACGGCGCCTGCAAGGCCGCCCGTGCCGCCGCGGACGCCAAGCGCGACCAGGAGTACCGCCGCCTGCTCTACGTCGCCCTGACGCGCGCGGAGGACCGTCTCCACATCTGCGGCTGGGAGGGGACCCGCAAGTCGGGCGAGGGCAGCTGGTACCGGCTGGCCGAGGCGGCGCTGGCCGGCATCGCCGACGAGCAGGAGTACGACTTCACCCGCATCTCCCCCCAGGGCTGGACCGGCAAGGGGCTGGTGCTGCGGGAGCCGCAGACCGTCCCCGCCCGGCCCGACGCGCTGGGGGAGGAGACCGCCGCTGCCGCCGCCGAGGTCCCGGACTGGGCCCGCCGCCCGCCGCCGGAGGAGCCGACGCCGACCCGCCCCCTGACGCCGTCCAGGCCGGAGGGGGAGGAGCCGGCGGTGCGATCGCCCCTCGGCCTCGACGACGGGCGCCGCTTCCGCCGCGGCACGCTGATCCACAAGCTGCTGCAGGTGCTGCCCGAGGTGGAGCCGGCCCGCCGCGCGCTCGCCGCCGGGCGCTGGCTGTCGCGGCCCGGCCACGGCCTCACCGAGGAGGAGCAGGCGGAGATCCTGGCGGAGACGCTGCGGGTCCTGGACGACCCGACCTTCTCCGCCCTGTTCGGTCCCGGCAGCCGGCCGGAGGTGCCCATCGTCGGCACCGTGGGGGCCCGCACCCTGTCCGGCCAGATCGACCGGCTGCTGGTGACGGACGGGGCCGTCTGGATCGTCGACTTCAAGACCAACCGCCCGCCGCCCCGCCGGGTGGAGGACGTGCCCGGCATCTACGTCGCGCAGATGGCCGCCTACCGCGCGGCGCTCTCCAGCGTCTACCCGGGCCGCGCGGTGCGCTGCGTGCTGCTGTGGACCGACGGGCCGTTCCTGATGGAACTGCCGCCCGACCGCCTGGACGCCGCGGCGCCGGGGGCGTAGGGCGCATGAAGCCGCAGGCGCAATGCGACGCGGGGACGGCCGGCAGCGGTTGCGGCGTGCGGCCTTCGACAGGCTCAGGCTGAGGAGCGTTTGGATGCTCCCCGGGGAGAGCAGCGTTGGCGGGGTGCGGCCTTCGACAGGCTCAGGCTGAGGAACGTTTTGCTGCTCCCAAGGGCGGTTGCTGCTCAGGGCTACGCTTGGCCTGGCTTCCCCCGCCCCTCATGCTGAGCTTGTCGAAGCACGCAGCACTTCACAGCCGCACCCGCACCCCAGGGCACGCCGCCGCTACTGCCGCGGCGCCTCGTTCATGCGGCGGTTGGCCTCGACCTGCTCGGGCGTGAGCTGGAAGCCGGCGAGCACCTCGTAGTAGCGGCCGTCCACGGTCGGGGGCAGGGGGATGAACTGGACCAGCCGCTCCTGCACCACGCCGGTGCCGCCGGACAGGTTCACGTCGGCGCCGAAGACCTGCTTGGCCAGCACGTTGCGGTCGGCGTCGGTGACGGCGACGAAGTACTCGTAGTGGGCGGTACCGCCGGCGAAGGCCGGGCCGCTCTGGGCGCGGATGGTGAGGTCGGCCTCGATGGTGACGCCGGACTCGTCGTACTCGCACGTGCCGCCGAAGCCGGTCAGCGTGGCCTTGTGCGCCAGCTGCCCGTCGGCGCCGGCCACGTAGGCGGTGCCGGCGTCGCGCACGACCGCCACGTTGGGGCAGCCCGGGCGGAAGCCGTCGAGGTCCTTGCAGCCCGCCAGCGCCAGAAGGGCTACGCCCGCGAGCATGGCAGCCTTCCCTCCCCTCATCCGGGGGGCGGCTTTGCAGGCTGGCGTTCCTATATTATGGTCCGTGCGGGTCGTCATAGGGGCGGGGCTCTCGAGGAAACTCAGGATTTGCCTGCCGCCGTCGGCGGCCCCGCGACAATAGTGAAGCGGCCCAGCGGGCACAAGCCCGCGCCGACCGCCGCTCCGCCCCCGCTCCTCCCCCAGGGATTCCGCACCCGGCCATGCCCATGACCAAGCCCGCCCTGACCGTCCTGCTCGCCGCCCCGCGCGGTTTCTGCGCCGGCGTCGACCGCGCCATCCAGATCGTCGAGGTGGCGCTGGAGAAGTACGGCGCGCCCGTCTACGTCCGGCACGAGATCGTGCACAACCGCTTCGTGGTGGAGGGGCTGGAGGCCAAGGGCGCCATCTTCGTGGACGAGCTGGACGAGGTGCCGGACGGCCGCCCCGTCGTCTTCTCCGCCCACGGCGTGCCGAAGTCGGTCCCGGCCGAGGCGGAGCGGCGCCGGCTGCTCTATGTCGACGCCACCTGCCCCCTGGTCAGCAAGGTCCACCGCGAGGCCGAGCGGCATTTCGAGGGCGGGCGCCAGATCGTGCTGATCGGCCATGCCGGCCATCCCGAGGTGGAGGGCACCATGGGCCAGCTGCCCGACGGCGCCGTTCTGCTGGTGGAGACGGTGTCGGACGTGGCCCGGCTGATGGTGGCCGACCCCGACAATCTGGCCTTCGTCACCCAGACCACCCTCTCGGTGGACGACACCGCCCAGATCGTGGCGGCCCTCCGCGAGCGCTTCCCCACCATCGCCGGTCCCCGCAAGGAGGACATCTGCTACGCCACCACCAACCGGCAGGCGGCGGTGAAGGCGATAGCGCCCCGCTGCGACGCGCTGCTGGTGCTGGGGGCGCCCAACTCGTCCAACTCCATGCGGCTGGTGGAGGTGGCGGCCAACCACGGCTGTCCGCGCTCCATGCTGGTGCAGCGCGCCGCGGAGATCGACTGGGCGGCGCTGGAGGGCATCCGCACCCTCGGCATCACCGCCGGCGCGTCGGCCCCCGACGTGCTGATCCAGGAGGTGCTGTCCGCCTGCCGCGACCGCTTCGAGGTGGCGAT
>DASPKT010000175.1:0-4984 GCA_035627915.1 Azospirillaceae bacterium | reverse complement strand
TCGGCCCCTGTCCCCTCACCGCCCCGCCTCCGGCCGCCAGGCGGCCAGCACGGCGCGCTCCTCCGGCGTCATCAGGGTGACGTTGCCGGGCGGCATGGCGCTGGAGAAGCCGGCCTGGAGGCGCACCGCCTCGGCGTGGCGGCGGATGCCGGCGGCGTCCTCCAGCACGACGCCGTGCGGGGGCGCCTGGATGCCGTCCCACACCGGCTCGGCCGCGTGGCACATGCTGCAGCGGGTCATCACGATCTCCTCCACCTGGGCGAACTGAACCGCGGCGGGGGCGGCGGCGTTCCCCTCCGCCCCAGCGGAAGCGTTGGCGGGGCCGAGCGTGCTGAGCCAGGCCGCGGCCAGCATGCCGGCGGCGGCGACGCCCCAGGTCCACCACGGCGTGGGCTTGCCGGCGTGGCGGCTGTTGAAGAAGTGCCTGACCGCGGCGCCGACCACCAGCACGATGGCGAAGATGACCCAGTTGTACCGGGTCGCGTAGGCCAGCGGATAATGGTTGCCGATCATCAGGAACACGACCGGCAGGGTCAGGTAGTTGTTGTGCAGCGAGCGCTGTTTGGCGTTCTTGCCCAGCATCGGGTCCGGCGCCTCGCCCCGCAGCATGGCGGCGACCGCCTTGCGCTGGTTGGGGATGATGACCATGGCGACGTTGGCCGACATCATGGTGCCGATCAGCGCCCCCATCTGCAGCATGGCGCCGCGCCCGCTGAAGACGTGCGTCAGCCCCCAGGCCGCCAGCACCAGCCCGATGAAGCCGGCCCCTGCCAGCGCCGCGTCGTTGCGCCCGAGCGGCGAGCGGCAGAGCAGGTCGTAGACGACCCAGCCCCCGGCCAGCGCCCCCAGGCTGATCGCGACCGCCTGCCAGGGCAGCAGCTCCATGACAGACTGGTCGACCAGCAGCAGGTCGGCGCCGCGGTAGTAGAGCACGCAGAGCAGGAAGAAGCCGCTGATCCAAGTCGTGTAGGACTCCCACTTGAACCAGGTCAGCTCCTCCGGCAGCCGGGCCGGGGCGACCAGGTACTTCTGCATGTTGTAGAAGCCGCCGCCATGGACCTGCCACGCCTCGCCGGCGACGCCCGGCTCCAGGTGCGGCGCCTTCCTCAGCGAGAGGTCCAGGTGGATGAAGTAGAAGGACGACCCGATCCAGGCCACGGCGGTGATGACGTGCAGCCAGCGCGCCATGAAGTTGATCCATTCCCAGACCACCGGCTCCATCCCGACCCCCTCGACACGGCCGCCCGTTCGGGCGGGTTTTGTTGAACGTGATTCTCAGAAATGCGCTCTAAACGATTGTATCATTTGAACGTCACCCCGGCGAAAGCCGGGGTCCAGAGTCCGCGGGCGTAACGGCAGGCGGCCCCTGGATTCCGGCTTTCGCCGGAATGACGGGAGAGAGGGCGGCGCCTTTGGCCCCGGCCATGCTGCGGCGCAACATCATGGCTTCCCCGACCTGCGAATTCGCACGGCGTCCGCCAGCAGGGCCGCGGCGCGGTCGATCTCCGCCTCCGTCGTGCCGCGGCCGAGACCGAAGCGCAGGCTGCCGTGCGCCTCCCCCGGCCCCATCCCCATGGCGGTGAGCGCGGGCGACGGGCGGCCGTCGCCGGCATGGCAGGCGGACCCGGTGGCCAGCGCCAGGTCCGGCAGGTCCAGCAGCAGGTCGGCCGCATCCAACCCCGGTAGGGTGACGTGCAGGCAGCCCGCCAGCCCGTCCGGCGGCGTGTTGCGCCGGATGCCGGGCACGGCCGCCGACAGCGCCGCCCACAGCCGCTCCCGCAAGGCCAGCAGGCGGCCTGCGTCCGCCTCGCGCCGGGCCAGCGCCAGGCGGCACGCCTCCCCCAGCCCGACGCAGAGGGGCGTCGCCAGCGTGCCCGGCCGGCGCCCCTCCTGCTGGCCGCCGCCGGGGGCGGGCGGGACGACGCGCAGCCCGTCGCGCACGACCAGCGCGCCGATGCCCATAGGGCCGTAGAGCTTGTGCCCGGACAGGGTCAGCAGGGCGATGCCGGACCCGTGCATGTCGATGGCGCGGGTGGACAGCGCCTGCGCCGCGTCGCAGTGGAGCAGCGCGCCGCGCTCACCGCACAAGGCACCGATCTTCCCCAGCGGCTGCACCGTGCCCGTCTCCCCGCCCGCCGCGGCGACGGAGACCAGGGCCGGCCCCGCCGCCAGGAACTCCTCCAGCGCGCCCGACAGGACGCGGCCCGCCCCGTCCACCGGCAGCAGCTCGGTGTGGACGCCGCGTGCCGCCAGCACCGGCAGGCATGACAGCACGCTGGCATGATCGACCGCCGGGACGGCGGCGCGCCCGCCCGGCGGCTCCACGCCCAGCAGGGCCAGCGCGTTGGCCTCGGTGGCGCCGGACGTGAAGACCACCTCGCCGGGGCGGGCGCCGACCAGGGCCGCCACCTGCGCCCGCGCCGCCTCCACCGCCTCGCGCGCCCGCCAGCCCGGCCCATGGGCGGCGTGCGGGTTGCCGGCGGCGGCCGGGTCCATCCAGGGCAGCATCGCCGCCAGCACCTCCGGCGCCAGCGGGGTGGAGGCCATGTGGTCGAGGTAGATCGTCACGGCGGCCCGTCTCCCGCCGCCCTCCGGCGGGTGAGCGCCACCATCAGTTCCGCCGCTGCCAGCGCCGCGATGACCTCCGGCCGCTTGTCCGCGGTGGTGGCGCCGATCCCGGCGCCGATGGGACAGGCCAGGAAGGCCAGCCGTGCAGGGTCGCCGCCGCGGGCCCGGTACCAGCGCTCGAACCGCGCCCGCTTGGTGGCGGAGCCGATGAGGCCGGCATAGGAGAGGTCGCCGCGCCGGAGCGCCGCCTCCGCCAGCTCGAAGTCCAGCTGGTGGCTATGGGTGAGGATGAGGCAGCCCGCCCCCGCCGGCGCCCCGGCCAGCCGGTCCAGCGGGCTGTCGGTCACCACCCGCTCCACCCCGTCCGGCAGGGCGGCGGGGAACTCGTGCGCGCGCCCGTCGATCCAGGCGAGGCGGAGCGGCAGCGGCGCCAGCGCCCGGGCCAGCGCACGGCCGACATGGCCGGCGCCGAACAGCAGGACCGCAGGGAACGAAGCGGCCGCCGCCCGCTCCGCCGCCGCCAGCGCATTGACCGTGTCGCCGTCCGCCAAGGCGAGGCGCAACACCACGTGGCCGCCGCAGCACTGGCCGATGGCGGGCCCCAGCGGCAGGTCCAGCGCCGCCGCCGGGCCGCCCCGGTCCAGCAGCGCGCGCGCCGCGCCGATCGCCTCAAGCTCCAGCCGGCCGCCGCCGACGGTGCCGGCCGCGGCGTCGCGCGACACCAGCATGGCCGCCCCCGCCTCCCGCGGGGTGGAGCCGCGCGCCTCCGCCACGGTCACCAGCACCGCCGGCCGCCCCTCGGCCAGCCAGGCGGACAGGATGGCGGAGAGCGCCGTCACGGCGTGCCGCCGGCCCGCTCCCGCAGGCGGTTGATCGTCGCCAACACCCGCTCCGGCGTGGCCGGCGCGTCCAAGCGCGGGCAGAAGCGGTGGCCGGCGACGCTGGCGACCGCGTCGGAGAGCGCGTGCAGGACGGAGATGCCCAGCATGAAGGGCGGCTCGCCCACCGCCTTGGAGCGGAAGATGGTGTCCTCCGCGTTCGGGCTGTCCTCCAGCAGGCGCAGGTTGAACACGCGCGGGCGGTCGCCGCAGGCCGGGATCTTGTAGGTGCTGGGGGCGTGGGTGCGCAGGCGCCCCTGCCCGTCCCACCACAGCTCCTCCATGGTCAGCCAGCCCATGCCCTGGACGAAGGCGCCCTCGATCTGGCCGCGGTCGATGGCCGGGTTCAGGGAGCGGCCGCAATCGTGCAGGATGTCCACCCGGTCCAGCCGGTACTCCCCCGTCAGCGTGTCCACCGTCACCTCCGACACCGCCGCCCCGTAGGCGTAGTAGAGGAACGGCCGGCCCTGCCCGGCGTCCCGGTCCCAGTGGATCTTCGGCGTCTTGTAGAAGCCGGTCGCGGAGAGCTGCACGCGGGCCATGTAGGCGGCCTTCACCAGCTCGGGGAAGGGCATCTCCTGGTTGCCGACGCGCACGCAGTTGCGGCGGAACACCACCTGCTCCCGCGGCACGCCCCACTTGCCGGCCGCGAACTCCGCCAGCCGCTCCCGGATGGCGCGGGCCGCCGCCTGCGCCGCCTTGCCGTTCAGGTCGGAGCCGGAGGAGGCCGCGGTGGCCGAGGTGTTGGGCACCTTGCCCGTCGTCGTCGCGGTGATGCGGACGTGGCGTAGGTCCACCTTGAACTCGTCGGCGACGATCTGGGCGACCTTGGTGTAGAGGCCCTGCCCCATCTCCGTGCCGCCATGGTTCAGGTGGATGCTGCCGTCGGTGTAGACGTGCACCAGCGCGCCCGCCTGGTTGTAGTGCGTCGCGGTGAAGGAGATGCCGAACTTGACCGGGGTCAGCGCCAGCCCGCGCTTCTGGAAGCGGCTGGCGGCGTTGAAGGCGGCGATCTCCTGCCGCCGGCGTGCGTAGTCGGCGCTCTCCGCCAGCTCCTCCACCAGCCGGTGGATCGTCGCGTCCTCCACGGTCTGGTGGTAGGGGGTGAGGTCGCGCCCGTCGCGCCCGTAGAAGTTCAGCCGGCGCACCTCCAGCGGGTCCTTGCCGACGGCGAAGGCGACCTCCTCCAGCACCCGCTCCGCCGCGACCATGCCCTGCGGCCCGCCGAAGCCGCGGAAGGCGGTGTTGGACACGGTGTTGGTCTTCAGCGGCAGCGAGGTCAGACGGGCGTTGCGGTAGGCGTAGCAGTTGTCGGCGTGGAACAATGCCCGATCGGTGACCGGCCCGGAGAGGTCGGCGGCGAAGCCGCAACGGGCTGCGAACACCATGTCGACGCCGTGGATGCGGCCGTCGTCGTCGAAGCCGACGGTGTAGTCGACCTCGAAGTCGTGGCGCTTGCCGGTGATGACGAAGTCGTCGTCGCGGTCGGGGCGCAGCTTGGCGGCGCGGCCGGTGCGCTTGGCAACCAGGGCGGCGCA
>DASPKT010000174.1:0-2524 GCA_035627915.1 Azospirillaceae bacterium | reverse complement strand
AGGACGAGCGCTTCGGGCGGTGGCTGGACGGGGCGGACGTCGCGCAGGCGGTGGGGGACTGGCTGCGCGGCGAGCGCCAGCCCCGGCTGGCGGTGGTGGCGGCGCGGGACGGCTCGACGAGCGTCGTGCTGCTGGGCCGGGCCGGCGATGCGCGGGGCTGGCCGCTGCCGGGCGGGCTGCCCGGCGGGCTGGAGAGCGGGGCGGCGGTGGCCGTCGCCTACCGGCCCTTCGAGGACACCGACACGGCCGAGCGCGCCTGCCGCAGCTGGCGGCTGACGCCCGCCGAGACCCGCACGGTGCTGGGGCTGATCTCGGCCGGGGAGCTGATCGCCGGCGCCCGGGGCGCGGGGATCGGCTACGAGACGGCGCGCAAGGCGCTGAAGCTCGCCATGCGCAAGGCCGGCGCCCGGCGGCAGACCGACCTGGTGCGCCTGCTGCACGCCGCGGTGGGCGGCGGCGACCTGCAGCTCGGCATGGCCGGCGCGCTGGGCGCTGCCCTGGGGCTGCCGCCGCGCTCGGCCGGGGCGGCCGTGCTGCTGGCGCTGGGGCTGACGCGGGCGGAGGCCGCGGCGACCCTGCGGATCAGCGAGCATGCGCTGAAGGACGAGCTGAAGGTGCTGTTCCAGCGCCTGCGGCTGCGCAGCAGCACCGACCTCAGCCGGCTGACCACCGAGGCGGCCGTCCTGCTGGGCCTGCCGGGCAACCCCAACCTCGCCATCGGCGGCTCGTGGAGCGCGCTGCGGCCGCTGCGCTTCGTCAACCGGCGCGAGGAGGCCGGCCGGATCGCGCTGTCGGACTTCGGCCCGGCGAGCGGCGAGCCGACGCTGCTGTTCCACAGCGCCACCACCGGCTGCCTGCTGGACCGCGGGCTGGTGCGCGCCCTGCAGCGGCGCGGGCTGCGCCCGATCGCCATCGAGCGGCCGGGGTTCGGCCTGACCGACGCGCCGGAGGGCGAGGCCGGGGACGCCGCCCTGAACGACGTGCTGGCGGTGATCGCGGCGTTCGGGCTGAAGCGGGTGCGGATCCTGGCGCGCGGCGGCGAGGGCGTGGCGCTGGAGCTGGACCGCCGGCATCCGGGGCTGGTGAGCCGCGGCGTGCTGATCAACCCGTTCACGCCCTACGACCTGGACAGCCGCTGGGACGGGTTCCTGAACCGCGCCAAGCGGATGTTCGTGCAGCATCCGAACCTGATCGAGCCGGTGGCCACGTTCCTGGCCCAGCGCGCGAGCCCCAAGGTGATCGAGCGCCTGACGCGCCAGTCGCTGGGCGGGAGCGCGCCGGACATGGCCCTGCTGCAGAACCCCGAGGCGGTGGAGGACTATGTGGAGTCGGCGCGGCTGTGCGGGCTGCGCACCACCTGGGGCTTCGTGCACGAGCAGCGCGGGTTCCTCACCTGGCGGCCGCCGCAGCTCGAAGACGCGTCGCACTGGGTGCGGATCGTGGGCGAGCACGACGTGCTCTACCAGGCGCGGGATTCCGAGGCGCTGTGGCGGTCGGTGATGCCGGGGCACCGCCTGATCCGCGTGGCCGACGGCGGCCGCTTCGTGCACGCCTCGCATCCCGAGCTGATGGCCGAGGCGCTGACGGGATAGCCGAACCGCCAGGCGGCGGAAGCACCCCCATTCGGGGGATGCGCCCGGCCCGCCCGCCCCGCATCAAGGACCCAGTCTTTGTTGTTGGGGGGTTCAAGTTCATGTCGTCCAAGCGTTTGGCGGGGGCCGTCGCGGCGCTCGCACTCCTCGCGCCCGCCTCGGCGCAGGCGGTGGTCTACTACGGCACCTACATGCCATCGAACACGGCGGTGACGCACCGCAACGAGTTCCTGCCGCTGGACTACCGTGCGCCGGATGCGGGCCAGAGCTTCACCGCGGCGGCCAGCGTCAGCGGCAGCTGCATGCATCCCTCGTGCGTCGGCTTCTACATCGGCGACAGCGTGACCACGGACTTCGTGGCGCCCACCAGCTTCGAGGCCAAGCGCATGATCGTGCCGGCGCTGGTGTCGCTGCCGTACGGCAACCGCCGGGTCGGGTTCTCGATCAGCCACTTCGACGCCGAGGCCGGCGCCTGGGAGGGCCTGGGCTACATGCAGCTGGAGACCCAGCTGCAGCCGCAGGGCGTCGTGCACGAGGTGGATGCGCCGTTCGGCGAGAGCGGGGCGCGGTTCGTCGACTTCAACTACAAGCCGATCGCGTTCGAGGCGGGCGAGCTCTATCGCATCTCCGCCTCGGCCTGGGCCGGCGCGCTCGGGACCTTCAGCTGGTACCTGAGCGACGTGGCCGCCGCGCCCGGACAGTCGGTGCAGTACCAGGCGATCCACGCCTCGACCGGGGGCACGGCCACCAACCTCCAGTACCAGCCGGCGTTCGCCTTCACCGACGGCGGGGAGCTCGTGGCGCCGCCCGGCGGGGTCCCCGAGCCCGGGACGTGGAGCCTGATGATCATGGGCTTCGGCGCGCTGGGTGCCGGCCTCGTCATGCAAGGGGGTGATGACCGCATTGATCCAGAACAGCGTCCCATCCTTGCG
>DASPKT010000173.1:0-2559 GCA_035627915.1 Azospirillaceae bacterium | reverse complement strand
TGCCGAGGAGGCCGTCCAGGATGCCGGAGAAGATCACGCCGGCAGCACCCAGGCCGATCAGCAGGACCGGCAGGACGATGAACAGGACGATCTTCTTGCCGCTGAGCTTCTTGCGCGGGATTTCCTGTTCGCCGCCGCCATCGGTTTCAATGGCCGTCATGACCCTTCCGCCCCCGCCTCCGGCCGGTCCGCCCAAGGCGGGCCCCGGCCGTCCCTCATGCGCAATTTCGGATACCGCCGCTGGTGCGGTACCCCGTTCTAATCATGTGACGGTTAATAAGCCCTTTCAACAATTTCCCCCGGCTTGCTCGGAAGAAATCTGAAAAGTGAGTCGGGGCTGCAACGGGGGGCGGGAGGGGGTTCGGCCCGCTTCCTTTTTCGTCACCCCCGCTTTTGTGAAGCCGACGCGAAGCGTCTAAGCGGGGATCCAGGTATTCAGCCTGCTATCCGGCGTAGACAGAAGCGCCGTCGGCACCGTGGGCACCCGTCCACTCGACCGGATAGCAAGCTGAATGCCTGGATTCCCGCCTCCGCGGGAATGACGAAAAAAGGGGAGAAAACGCGCCCGCCGCTCAATCCGCTTCCGAAATGATCCCGGCCAGCCCTGGCGGCTGGGCCCGGCCGTTGCCGTGGGCCTGCCAGACCAGGTGGATCTCGGCGACGTCGACCGTGCCGTAGGCGGCCATGTAGGCAGCGGTGGCGGCCAGGTAGGCCTCGCGGTGCGGGGACCACAGGCCGAGGTCCCAGGGCCCCTCCTCCGAGGGGTGCTCGGCCGCGGGTGCCGCGACCCAGGCGAGCTTAGTCCCGCCGCCCAGGCTCTCCACCGGGAACTGGCGCAGGCGGAAGGAGACGCCCTCGAAGAAGCGCACGCGGTCCAGCTCCGCCTCCCCCTCCAGCCGCACCAGCAAGCCGGCGACGGAGCCGAGCGGGTCGGGCATGACCACGGGGTAGGCCTCCCCCGGCACGCGCACGCGGCGCCAGCCGGCCAGCCGGGCGGGCACCGCCTCCGGGCAGGCGCGGCCCAGCACCAGGGCGCGGACGTCGGGGTCCATCAGCGTGCCGTAGCAGAAGAGACGCATGCCCGCCGGCTCCCCCGCGCTCATCCCAGCGCCGAGGCGGTGACCGCCCGGTTCTGCTCGCGCGTCTTCTGGAAGCGGACGTGCGGGTAGTCGTCCTGTGCCCGGTTCAGCTGCCAGCTGTTGCGGGCGAGGAAGACCAGGGCGCCGTCATGGTCCTCGGCCAGGCTGCCGCGGTTGGCGTCGATGAAGGCCTTCAGCTTGATCGGGTCGTCGCACTCCAGCCAGCGGGCACTGTCGTAGCCCGCCGTCTCGAAGCGCGCGGTCATGCCGTACTCCGCCTCGATGCGGGCGGCCAGCACCTCGAACTGCAGCTGGCCGACGACGCCGACGATCCAGTCGGCGCCGATCAGCGGCTTGAACACCTGGCTCGCCCCCTCCTCGGCGAAATGCTCCAGCGCCTTGCGCAGGTGCTTCACCTTCATGGGGTCGTCGAGCCGCACGCGCTGCAGCAGCTCCGGCGCGAAGCTGGGCACGCCGGTGTAGCGCAGGTCCTCCCCCTCGGTCAGCGTGTCGCCGATGCGCAGCGTGCCGTGGTTGGGGATGCCGATGATGTCGCCGGGGAAGGCGTCCTCCGCCAGCTCCCGGTCGCGGGCCAGGAACAGCACCGCGTTGTTGACCGCCATCAGCTTGCCCGAGCGGATGTGCTTCAGCTTCGCCCCGCGCCGGAAATGGCCGGAACACAGGCGGAAGAAGGCGATGCGGTCGCGGTGGTTGGGGTCCATGTTGGCCTGGACCTTGAACACGAAGCCGGTGACCTTGCCCTCGTCCGGCTTCACGGTGCGGCCGTCGGCGGCCTGCGGGCGCGGCGGCGGGGCGTACTCGGCCAGGCCCAGCAGCAGCTCGCGCACGCCGAAATTGTTGATGGCGCTGCCGAAGAAGACCGGGGTCTGGTGCCCCTCGCGGTAGGTCTCCAGGTCGAAGGGCGGGCACAGCTCCCGCACCATCGCCACGTCCTCGCGCAGCTTGGCGACCAGGTCGGCCGGCAGCAGCTCGTCCAGCTTGGGGTCGTCCAGGCCTTCGCACTGGATGCCCTCGGACGCCACGTCGCCCTGGCGGCGGTCCATCAGGACCAGCCGGTCGCGGATCAGGTCGTAGCAGCCCTTGAAGTCGGAGCCGGAGCCGATCGGCCAGGAGGCCGGCGTCACCTCCAGCTGCAGGTCGCGCTCGATCTCGTCCATCAGCTCGAAGGGATCGCGGGCCTCGCGGTCCATCTTGTTGACGAAGGTGCAGATCGGCACGTCGCGCAGGCGGCACACCTCGAACAGCTTGCGGGTCTGGCTCTCAATGCCCTTGGCGGCGTCGAGCACCATCACCGCGCTGTCGACGGCGGTGAGCGTGCGGTAGGTGTCCTCGGAGAAGTCCTCGTGGCCCGGCATGTCGACCAGGTTGAAGGTGCGGCCGGCGAAGTCGAAATTCATCACCGAGGCGGTCACCGAGATGCCGCGCTCGCGCTCCACCTTCATCCAGTCCGACCGGGCGC
>DASPKT010000172.1:0-43280 GCA_035627915.1 Azospirillaceae bacterium | reverse complement strand
CGGCGCCGGGAGGTTTAGCCCTCCACGAGGCGCCAGTCCAGCCGTTCCCCGGCGCGGAAGGGCAGCACCGCGTTGCTGCCGCCGGCGTCCACGATGTCGGGCACGACGGTGCCGCCGCGCTCCAGCGTGATCGTGTCCGGGTTCGGCGGCAGGCCGTGGAAGCGCGGGCCGTTCAGGCTGGCGAACGCCTCCAGCCGGTCCAGCGCCCCCTCCTCGTCGAAGGCCTGGGCGTAGAGCTCGATGGCGGTGGCGGCGGTGAAGATGCCGGCGCAACCGCAGCCCGTCTCCTTGGCGCTGACCGGGTGCGGCGCGCTGTCGGTGCCCAGGAAGAACCAGGGCTCGCCCGAGGCGGCGGCGCGGCGCAGCGCCAGCCGGTGCTTTTCCCGCTTGGCGATGGGCAGGCAGTAGAGGTGCGGCCGGATGCCCCCGGCGAAGATCGAGGAGCGGTTGATGAAGAGGTGGTGCGCCGTGATGGTGCAGCCGATGCGGCCCGAGGGCCCGTGCGCCCGCACCGCCGCCACCGCCTCCTCCGTGGTGGCGTGCTCCAGCACCACCTTCAGGGCGGGGAAGTCGGCCAGCAGCGGCATCAGCACCCGGTCGACGAACACCGCCTCGCGGTCGAAGATGTCGATCGAGGGGTCCGTCACCTCGCCATGGACCAGCAGCGGCATGCCGATGCGCTGCATGCGCTCGAGCACGGGGTAGACGAGCTTGATGTCGCTGACCCCGTGGGCGGAGTTGGTGGTGGCGTGCGCCGGGTACAGCTTCACCGCCCTGAACACGCCGTCGCGGAAGCCGCGCTCCAGGTCGTCGGCGTCGGTGTGGTCGGTCAGGTAGCAGGTCATCAGCGGCTGGAAGCGGCTGCCCGCCGGCAGCGCCGCCAGGATTTCCTCCCGGTACGCCGCCGCCCTCGCCGTGTCGGTCACCGGCGGCACCAGGTTCGGCATCACGATGGCCCGCCCCAGCTGCCGCGCGGAGAAGGGCAGCACCGCCCGCAGCATGGCGCCGGTGCGCAGGTGCAGGTGCCAGTCGTCGGGGCGGACGAGGGTGAGGCGCTGGGGAGTGGACGTCGCGGCGCTCATGGGGGCAGGGCCTCGGCTCAGGGAAACGGGCCCAACGCCTCTACCAGCAAAGGGGACGGGTTGGGAAGGAAGGGATTGACCAGGGTGACGCCGCCCAGGGTCCGGCCGTCCTGCCCGTCCTCCGTCAGCAGCAGCCGGCAGCCCGCCTTCCGCGCCGTCGCCCAGATCATCGCGTCCCAGAAGGACCAGCGGTGGTCCTCCACCGCCTCCATCGCAGCGGCGAGGCACGCTTCGTCGGCGGCAACGATGGTGGTGGACTGGCGCAGCGCGTCGATCCAGCGGCGGGCGGTCGGAACGGGCAGTTTCCGCTTGTAGACCTGGACGCGGAAGAACTCTCCCAGCGACTGGAGCGTAATCACTCCGCCCGTTTCCGGCAGGCGGGACAGGATCAGGGAGGCCCTGCCGTGCCGGTCGCCCGCACCGGTGTCGGCGGCGTATACGAGGATGTTGGTGTCGAGGCAGTAGCGCACGTCAATAGCGGTCGATGCGGTCGGCATAGACGCTGTCGCGGTCGAAGCGTTCGCCGCCGTGGTCGCCGGCGGTGCGGATCATCTCCATCAGCCGCGCATGCGCGTCCCTGCGCCGCGCCTCTTCGTCGGCATCGTCCGCCGCAGCCGCGGCCACGGGTACGATCCGCGCCACCGGCCGATCGCCCCGGGTGATCACGAAGCTCTCTCCCTGCGCCGCCTTGTCCAGGATTTCGGCGAAGTGCTGGTTGGCCTCGGCCGCGGTGACGGTCTGTTCGGACATGCTCGTCGCTCCTTCTCGCCAGAGGATCGGACGGGGTCTCCCCAGCGTCAACAGCCGGATGGGCGTGGTGGCGCGGCCGGGCATTCCCCGGAGGCGAAGGACCCATGTCGTGAACCGCTCCTGCGGTTATGGCGCAACGCCCCCCGAGCGGGTACATAGGCCCACTGTACCTTCCCGCGAGCCCGAGCCCCTCCCATGGCCCTGATCACGCCCCGCACCCCGCCCGGCACGATGGAGCTGCTGCCGCGCCGGCAGATCGCCTTCCAGCGCATGCTGGACACGATCCGCCGCGGCTACGAGCGGTTCGGGTTCCTACCCGTGGAGACGCCGGTCTTCGAGACGGTGGACGTGCTGCTGACCAAGACCGGCGGCGAGACGGAGAAGCAGGTCTATTTCGTGCAGTCCACCGGCGCGCTGGAGCAGGGGAAGAAGCCGGAGCTGGCGCTGCGCTTCGACCTGACGGTGCCGCTGGCCCGCTACGTCGCGGAGCACGAGCACGACCTGTCCTTCCCCTTCCGCCGCTACCAGATCCAGCGGGTCTACCGGGGCGAGCGGGCGCAGAAGGGCCGGTACCGCGAGTTCTACCAGTGCGACATCGACGTGATCGGCAAGGACGCGCTGCCCGTGGCCTTCGACGCGGAGATGCCGGCCGTCATCTACACCGTCTTCCGCGAGCTGGACGTCGGGCCGTTCCGCATCAACTTCAACAACCGCAAGATCCTGCTGGGCCTGTTCGAATCGCTGGGCGTCGCCGAGCCGGAGCGCCGCGCCGCCGTGCTGCGCGAGATCGACAAGCTGGACAAGATCGGCCGCGACGCGGTGAAGGACAACCTGACCGGCGGCGAGACGGCGCTCGATGCCGACACGGCCGAGCGGGTGCTCTCCCTCATCGACATCGGCGGCGACAGCGCCGAGGTGCTGTCCCGGCTGGAGGCGATGGGCGTGCCGGGCGAGACCTTCGCCACCGGCGTGGCGGAGCTGCGCCAGGTGGTGGAGGCGCTGCACGCCTTCGGGGTGCCGGAGACGCACTGGCGCATCAACCTCGCCATCGCGCGGGGGCTCGACTATTACACCGGCACCGTCTACGAGACCTTCCTGACCGACCATCCCGGCGTCGGCAGCGTCTGCTCCGGCGGCCGGTACGAGAACCTGGCCAGCCAGTACAGCAAGAGCCGCCTACCCGGCGTCGGCATCTCCATCGGCGCCACCCGGCTGTTCTACGTGCTGCAGGAGGCGGGGCTGGTGAAGGACGCCGGCAGCACGGTGGAGGTGCTGGTGACCCAGTTCGACCCCGCCCTGCTGCCCGACTACCTCGCCGTCGCGGGCGAGCTGCGGGCGGCCGGCATCAACACGGAGATCCATCTGGAGCCCGCCAAGATCGCGCGCCAGATGAAGTACGCGGACCGTGCCGGCATCCGCCTCGCCCTGCTGATGGGCCCGGACGAGAAGGCGGCCGGCACCGTCACCCTGAAGGATCTCGCCGCCGGCACCCAGGACGCGGTGGCGCGCGGCGACCTCGTGGCGGAGCTGCGGCGCCGGCTCGGGCGCTGAGGCCCCAAGTGCAGCGCGCGTCCTGCCCATGAATCGGGCAGGGCGCGGGCCGGCCTTTCCCGGATTCGGGGAAGTAATCAATTTGTGATAATTGCTGCGCGCTCCTGGGTGCCGTCACCCGGCATCTACTTCTCCATTGTGGATTACCCCCGGGGCGCGCGATAATGGCGGCGAGCAGGCAAATCGCTCCGGCGAAATGCCTTCTTAACCACGATCGGTCCATGAGTCGGGCCCGCGGATCAGGCGGGTGTTGGCAGGAGAGCGGCGGAGCATGGCTGGGGCGCGATGGATCAGGGCGATGGCCTGGGGCATCTCCCTTTCCGTGGCCGCAGGCGTCGGCGCGGCGGGCTGGTACGAGATGCGGACCTCGTGGCTGCAGAGCCACCTGCTGGCCCGCCTCGGCCGCGACCTGACCTACCGCCTCGCCCCCGGCGCCAGCGACCAGGTGCGCTACCCGGAGACCGGCCCCTATGACGAGCGGCTGGGCTACGTCCAGCTGCCCCGCTACCTGGAGCGGCTGACCGCCGGCCCCTACCGGGTGGAACAGCAGGCTCGCTGGTCGAAGGACCTGCTGGAATACACCGGCTTCGGCGGCTTCGTGCCCTATGCGGAGAAGACCGCGGCCGGCCTCTCCATCTTCGACCGGGCCCAGGCCCCGCTCTACGGCGCCCGCTTTCCGGAGCGCACCTTCGAGGGGTTCGCGGCGGTGCCGCCGCTGGTGGTCAAGACCCTGCTGTTCATCGAGAACCGGGAGCTGCTGGACAAGACCTACCCCAACCGCAACCCGGCGGTGGAGTGGGACCGCTTCGCCGTGGCCGTGGCCGGCATCCCGCTGGAGATGATCTTCCCCGGCCGCCAGCAGGTCGGCGGCAGCACGCTCGCCACCCAGATCGAGAAGTACCGCCACTCCCAGGGCGGCCAGACCTCCGACGGGATGGAGAAGCTGCGCCAGATGATGTCGGCCAGCGTGCGCTCCTACCTGGAGGGGGCCGACACGACGCGCACCCGCTACCGCATCGTGGTGGACTACCTGAACTCCACGCCGCTGTCCGCACGGCCGGGGGTGGGCGAGGTGAACGGTCTGGGCGACGGGCTGTGGGCCTGGTACGGCACCGACTTCGCCACCGCCAACCGCATCCTGCGCCAGCCGCCCCGCACCGAGGACGAGCTGGCCCGCCAGGCCATCGTCTACAAGCAGGTGCTGAGCCTGCTGCTGGCCCAGCGCCGGCCCAGCTACTACCTCTCGGCCAACCGCAAGGCGCTGGAGGAGCTGTGCGACGAGCATCTCAGGGTGCTGGAGAAGGCGGGCGTCATCGACGGCGCGCTGGCCGACGCGGCGCGGAACTTCAAGCTGCGCTTCCGCCCGGACCCGCCGCCGCCGCCCGAGGTCTCCTTCGTGGAGCAGAAGGCGGTCAACGCCATCCGCAACCGGCTGCTGTCCATGCTGGGGGTGAAGAGCCTGTACGAGCTGGACCGCCTCGACCTCAGCGTGGAGACGACGCTGGACCAGGCGGCGCAGGAGCGGGTGACCGCCACGCTGAAGCGCCTGGGCGACCCCTCGGCCACGGCCGAGCTGGGGCTGGTGGGCGAGCGGCTGCTGGGCCCCGCCGACCCCTCCAAGGTGGTCTACAGCGTCACGCTCTACGAGCGCGCCGGCAACGCCAACCTGGTGCGGGTGCAGGTGGACACGCTGGCCCAGCCGCTGGACCTGAACGAGGGCGCCAAGCTCGACCTCGGCTCCACCGCCAAGCTGCGCACCCTCATCAGCTACCTGGAGATCGTCGCCAAGCTGTACGGCCGCTACCACATGATGGAGCCGCACGAGCTGGAGGCGGTGGCCGCCGACGCCCAGGACCGCATGACCCAGTGGGTCACCCGCACGCTGGCCTCCCACCAGGCGCAGGGGCTGGGCGACCCGGGGCTGGAGGCGGTGCTGGGCCTCGCCATGATGCGGGAATACTCGGCCAGCCCGGCGGAGCGCTTCTTCACCGGCGGCGGGCTGCACACCTTCGGGAACTTCGACGACAAGGACGACGGGCGGGTGATGACCGTGGCGGAGGCGTTCCGCCACTCAGTCAACCTGGTGTTCATCCGCATGATGCGGGACATCGTGAACCACTACATCGCCGAGGGGCCGGCCCGTAAGGACGACCTCATGGACGATCCCCGCCACCCGGTGCGCCAGACCTACCTCGCCCGCTTCGCCGACCAGGAGGGCAGCGCCTACCTGAACCGCTTCTGGGGCGACTACCAGGGGCTGTCGCCGGACGCGGCGCTGGAGAAGCTGGGCGGCAAGCTGAAGGGCATTCCGGACCGGCTGGCCGCGGCCTTCCGCTCGGTCCGGCCGAACGCCAGCCAGGCGGAGATGACCCGCTTCATCGCCCGCCACGCGCCCGAGGCCAAGTTCTCCGCTTCCGCGCTGTTCGACAAGTACGGGCCGGACAAGTGGAACCTGAACGACCGCGGCTACATCGCCAAGGTCCACCCGCTGGAGCTGTGGCTGGTCGCCTATCTCCAGGACAGCCCGAAGCCGCAGCGCCGCGACATGCTGAAGGAAAGCTCCTCCTCCCGGCAGGAGAGCTACCAGTGGCTGTTCACCACGCGGCACAAGCGGGCCCAGGACACCCGCATCGGTATCATGCTGGAGGAGGAGGCCTTCGCCCGCATCCACCAGGAATGGAAGCGGCTGGGCTATCCCTTCGAATCGCTGATCGCCTCCTACGCCACCTCCATCGGCAGCTCCGCCGACCGGCCGGGGGCGCTGGCCGACCTCATGGGCGTGGTCGTCAACGACGGCGTGCGGCTGCCGACCTCGCGGGTGCGGCGCCTGCACTTCGCCGCCGGCACGCCCTACGAGACGGTGGTGGGATTCGACGAGCGCATGCAGGGCGAGCGGGTGATGACGCCGGAGGTCGCCCGCACCGTGCGCGCCCACCTGATGGACATCGTGGAGAACGGCACCGCGCGCCGCGTGAAGGGCGCCTTCACCACGCCCGACGGCACCCCCATCGCGGTCGGCGGCAAGACCGGCACCGGCGACCACCGGTTCGAGCGCTACGGCCCCGGCGGCGTGGTGCTGGAGAGCCGGGTGGTGAACCGCACCGCCACCTTCGTCTTCTATGTCGGCGACCGCTTCTTCGGCGTCATCACCGCCCACGTCCACGGGCCGGACGCCGCCAACTACCGCTTCACCTCCGCACTGCCCTCGCAGCTGCTGAAGTCGCTGGCGCCGGCCCTCCAGCCCCTCATCCAGCAGACCCCCCAGACCGCCCAGGCCGGGGGGCTGTAGCCGGGACTGTGTTCCCCTCTCCCAGGGGGAGAGGGTGGCCCGGAGGGCCGGGAGAGGGGGGTAAGACGCCGCAGGTAAGGGCGCCTGCACCGCCGGCTTCCGCCGTCCCGTTCGCGTTCCCATTCCTTCTCCCTATCCCCCGCCCATTCCCTCTTCCGTCATTCCGGCGAAAGCCGGAATCCAGGGGCGGCTTGCCGTGGCGCCTATGGCCCCTGGACCCCGGCTTTCGCCGGGGTGACGAACAGAGGATGGAGTGATGTCGATTACGCGGGGCCCGCAGGAAAGGGCGCCTCTTTTTGGCGTTGCCGACAGTCCTGAGGCCCCGTATCCCCTCACCCTGACCCTCTCCCCCTGGGCGAGGGGACGGCAGTCCGGACGGCCCCGCTTCCCCTCAACAGCTAGGACAAAAGTAGGTCCTTAACCCTATAGACAGGGGAATCCGCCTCTGATTCATTCCGACCGGACGGGTCGGATGAAGAGGCGGAGAGGGCCATGCGGAAGTTCCTGGGGATGGCGGTCGCGGCGGTGCTGGCGGCGGGGCTCCTGTCGGGGACGGCGGTCGCCGGCTACGCCTCCATCATCGTCGACCACCGCACCGGCGAGGTGGTGAGCCAAGTCAACCCGGACCAGGTCAACCACCCGGCCTCCCTCGCCAAGCTGATGACCCTCTACATGGCCTTCGAGGCGATGAAGGAGGGGCGCCTGACGTGGGACCAGAAGCTGCCGGTGTCGCGCAACGCCGCCGCCAAGATCCCGACCAAGCTGGGGCTGAGGGCCGGCGACAAGGTCAGCGTCGCCGACTGCGTGAAGGGCATGATCGTGCATTCCGCCAACGACGCCGCGACGGTGCTGGGCGAGGCCCTGGCCGGCGGGTCGGAGGAGGCGTACGGCCGCCTCGCCACGGAGAAGGCGCGGGCGCTGGGCCTCTCCTCGACCGTGCTGCGCAACCCGTCGGGCCTGCACCACCCGGCGCAGGTGACCACCGCGCGCGACATGGTGAAGCTGGCGACGGCGCTCTACCGCGACTTCCCCGAGCGCTATCCCCTGTTCGCCATCGAATCCTTCAAGTTCCGCGGCCACCTGATCCGCGGCCACAACCGGCTGATGTACCGCTACGACGGCATGGACGGGCTGAAGACCGGCTTCACCAACGCGTCGGGCTGGAACCTCGTCTCCTCCGCCGAGCGGGGCGGGCGGCGCCTGTTCGGGGCGGTGCTGGGCGGCACCTCGCCGCGCACCCGCGACGCCACGATGGAGGCGCTGCTGAACGAGGCGTTCGGCGACGCGGCACCGGCGCCGCTGGCGGTCGCCGCCGTGGCCCCGCCGAAGAAGCGCGGCACGGCCAAGCCGGCGCCTTCCTCCGCCTGGACCATCCAGGTCGGCGCCTTCGCCCGCCAGGCCGACGCGCGCAAGGCGGCCGACCGCGCCGCCGCCGCGGCCGGGCCCGCCGGCCGCGCCCAGGTGGCGAAGGCGGGGCCGAAGTCGAAGCTGCACCGGGCGCTGGTCGCCGGCTTCGCCAGCCGCCACCAGGCGCAGGAGGCCTGCCAGGCGGTGGAGCGCCAGGGGACCGACTGCGTGGTGCTGAAGTCAGCCGGCGCCCGCGCCGGCTGAGGCGGCCGCTTCGGGCAGCACCTCGGCCAGGAAGGCGTCCAGGTCGGCCCAGACGCGGTCGCGGATCTCGTCGCGCTCCATCATCAGCTCGTGCTCGGCCCCGGCATAGACCTTGTGGACCGCGCGCGGCAGCCGGCGGGCGAGATCCCCGTGCACGGCGGAGCGCACCACCCGGTCGCCGCCGGCCGACAGGACCAGGACCGGGATGTCCACCCGGTCCAGCGGTGTCCGCCGGAGCCGCGCCATCGACCGGCAGGCGGCGTCCAGCCAGCCGCAGGTGACCCCGCCCAGGATCAGGCGCGGGTCGTTCCGGTACGCCTCGATGTAGACGCGGAAGCGGCGCGGGTCGGAGGTCAGCACGTTGCCCTCGAAATGGTGCGCCTCCTCGCGGTAGTCGATCTGGCCCGGCGCGTAGGCGTGGCGGAAGCCCAGCGCGCAGGCCGCCCATGCCAGCCCGGCGACGAAGCCGGCCGGCAGCGGCCCCGTCTCGATCGCCAGCATCGGCGCCGACAGCATCAGCGCCCGGAACGGGTGCCGCCGCTCCGCCACATAGCGGGTCATGACGTGGGCGCCCATGGAGTGGGCGAAGCACACCACCGGCTCCGGCGAGCCCGGGGGCAGCAGGTGCGCAAGGGCGATGTCGGTGTCGTCGAGAAACAGGTCGAAGTCGGGCACGTGGCCCTTCTGCGGGTTGGGCAGGAACTTCGTCGACAGCCCCTGGCCGCGCCAGTCCCAGCCCACCACCCGCCAGCCGCGGGCGGCCCAGTCGGCGGCCTGCTCGGCGTACTTCTCCAGGAACTCGCTGCGGCCGGACTGCAGCACGACGGTGCCGCGCGGCCGGCCCGCGGGCAGCCGCTCGCCCGTGCGCAGGCGGGCGCCGCCCGGCAGCTCCAGCCACCCGTAGCGCCACCCCGTGCCGACCAGCCCGTCCATGCATCCTCCTGCACCCGTCCCGCGTTTCATCCTAGGGACCGGCCCCCGCGCGTCAACCGGCCCGTCGGTTCGTCACACCGGGGCTTGACGATGCTGCGCTGCAATATTATTGTTGCAGTGCAAAAAGGGCCGGGCCGGCGGAGACCGGGCGGCCTAAACGACGGGGAGAGGACCGGCATGAACCACATCGCGCCCAAGAACCAGTCTGCGGCGGACGACCTGACCGGCCACTACCTGGAAGACCTCTCCGTCGGCATGGCCGCGACCTTCGCCAAGACGGTGACCGAGGCCGACATCCTGGCCTTCTGCGGCGTCTCCGGCGACACCAACCCGGTCCACATCAACGCCGACTACGCCGCCTCCACCCCGTTCAAGTCGCGCATCGCCCATGGCATGCTCTCGGCCGGCTTCATCTCCGCCGTGCTGGGCACCAAGCTGCCCGGCCCCGGCTGCATCTATGTGGAGCAGAACCTGCGCTTCAAGGCGCCGGTGCGCATCGGCGACACGGTGAAGGCCAGCGCCACCATCGTGGAGATCGTGGCGGAGAAGCGCCGCGTCACCCTCACCACCGTCTGCACCGTGGGCGACACCGTCGTGATCGACGGCACCGCCACCGTGATGGTACCGCGCCGCCCGGCGGCCTGAACCGGGGCTGCCCTCGGGCGCCGTCCCGCCGATGGTCCTAGGCAAGCGCGCCGGCCCCGGCTATATCGCTGGTGACCGAAGGCATTCCGGCCGGGCCATGAAGCTGTTCCGCCACCATACCGACCTGCCCGCCGAGGCGCGCGGCGCCGCCGTGGCGCTGGGCAACTTCGACGGGGTCCACCGCGGCCACCGGGCCGTCATCGCCGAGGCGCAGGCCCGCGCCGCGGCGCTCGGGGCGCCATCGGCCGTCCTGACGTTCGAGCCGCACCCGCGCACCCTGTTCCGCCCGGCCGACCCGCCCTTCCGCCTGACACCGCTGCGCATCAAGGCCCGGCTGATCGAGGCGCAGGGGGTGGACGCGCTGTTCGTCCTGCATTTCGACGAGGCGCTGTCGCGCATGTCGGCGGAGCAGTTCGTGGCCGAGGTGCTGGTGGGCGGGCTGGGCGCGCGCCACGTGGTGGCCGGCTACGACTTCGTCTTCGGCCACAAGCGCGGCGGCGACATGGAGCTGCTGCGGCGCGAGGGGGCGGCCCACGGCTTCGGCGTCACCGAGGTCCGGCCGGTCGGGCAGGGGGACGACATCTTCTCCTCGACCCGCGTCCGCTCCCTGCTGCAGGAGGGCGACCCCCGGGGCGCCGCCGCCATCCTGGGCCACCCGTTCGAGCTGGAGGGGCGGGTGGAGCACGGCGACAAGCGCGGCCGCACCATCGGCTTCCCTACCGCCAACGTGGAGTTGGGCGAGTACGTCCGCCCCCGCTTCGGCGTCTACGCCGTGCGCGCCGGCATCGACCGCGGCGGCGACACGGCCTGGCACGGCGGCGTCGCCAACCTGGGCCGCCGCCCCACCGTCGGCGGCACGGTGGAGCGGCTGGAGGCGCACCTGTTCGACCTGGACGAGGACCTCTACGGCCGCCACCTGCGCGTCCAGCTCCTCGACTTCATCCGGCCGGAGGCGAAGTTCGACAGCTTCGACGCCCTGAAGGCCCAGATCGCCCGCGACGCCGAGGCGGCAAGGGCGCTGCTGGCGGGGTGAGGCGTGCCGCCGGGGTTCAAACGCTATTTCCTCGTCTATGACCCGCACGGCTTCGACTGGGATCCTGCCAAGAGCGACCGGAACTTCGAGGCCCGGGGCTTCGACTTCGGATTCGCGAAGCAGGTTTTCAGGGGAGAGATGCTCCGGCGCCGGGATACCCGGCGGTCCGACGAGGATGTTTTCCAGGTCCTCGGGGAAGTCTCCGGTGTTATCCTGTTCGTCGTGTATGCCACGCGTCGCGGCAGGATCAGGATCATCTCCGCACGTGTCGCCACGGCCGAGGAGGCCAAGCTCTATCATGACCGCTGACCGCGATTCCCGCGCGCCCCGGGTCGACTGGGCGAAGCTCCGGAACGGCCCGTCGGCCGCCGACCTGGAAGAGCTGCCTGCGACCACGGCAGCGGACTGGGACGGGGCGGAACTGCTTGTCCCGGTCGACCGGGAAACCTGGCGCGACTTCCAGGAGTTCAGGAAAGCCCGCGGCGGCAGGCCGGGCCGGGGCGGGGCTTCGGCCGAGTAGGCGGGCGGCCTACGGTTCGCCGGTCAGGCCCGGGGCCCCTCCGGCCAAGCCGCCATCGCGGCGTCGGCCAGGGCTTCCAGCTCGGCGGCGGGGGCGCCGTCGCGGGCCTGGATGGACATGCCCTGCAGGGTCGCCATGACCAGCCTCGCCAGCGCCCGCGGGTCGGCGCCGGGTGCCAGCTCGCCCGCGGCGCGGGCGCGGGAGACGCGGTCCTCCAGGACCCCGATGAAGCTGTCGCGCTGGGCGGTCATGTAGGCGGCTGCCGTGCGTTGCGCCTCGCCCGCGGCCAGCGCGCCGGCCGACACCATGCAGCCGGAAGGGCGGCCGGGCGCCGTGAAGTCCACCGCCGCCTCCCGCAGCATGCGGGCGATGCCGGCGCGCACCGTGGGCCCGCCGTCCAGCGCCCCCATCATCTTGCGCCCGTGGTCCTCCAGGTACTGCTGCACCGCCAGGCGGTACAGCTCGTCCTTGCTGCCGAACGCGGCGTAGAGGCTGGGCGGCGCGATGCACAGCTCGCGCGTCAGGTCGGACACCGACACGCCCTCGTAGCCGTGGCGCCAGAACAGCGTCATCGCCTTGCGCAGCGCCTGCTCCCGGCAGAAGCCGCGCGGCCGGCCGCGGGCGCGGGCGCAGTCCCCCGCCGACGGCTCGGCGCAGTCCCCATCGGCAGCCGGCGTCCCGTCGATGGGCGTCTCGTCGATTTCCATAGCGATCATTATAAAACCCTCTTGACGCCGCGGCCAGCGCCCATTTGTATAGCGACCACTACATAATCGGCGGCGGATGGTCCGGCCGCCTTCACGACCTCTCGAGGCAACGCCCCATGAAGCTCTACTATACGCCCGGTGCCTGCTCGCTCGCCTCCCACATCGCGCTGCGCGAGGCCGGCATCGGCTTCGACCTGGCGCGGGTCGACCATGCCACCAAGACGACGGAGGAGGGCGAGGACTTCCTGGCCGTGAACCCGAACGGCTACGTGCCTGCGCTGCGCATGGCGGAGGGCGGCGTGCTGACCGAGGGGGCGGCCATCCTGCAGTACATCGCGGACAAGGCGCCCGCTGCCGGCCTCGCCCCCGCCGCCGGCACGACCGAGCGGTACCGCCTGCTGGAGTGGCTGACCTTCATCTCCACCGAGCTGCACAAGAACTTCGGCCCGCTGTTCAACCCGGCGGCGCCGGAGGCCTACAAGGACATCGCCAAGGCCAGCCTGGCCAAGCGCCTGGCCCATGTGGACCGGCACCTGGCGGCGGCCGGCCCCTACCTGCTGGGCGAGCGCTTCAGCATCGCCGACGCCTACCTGTTCACCGTGTCGGGCTGGGCGCTCTACCACAAGCTGGACCTGACGCCCTACCCGGCGCTGCTGGCCTATCGCGCCCGCGTCGCCGCCCGCGCCGCCGTGCAGGAGGCGCTGAAGGCCGAGGGGCTGCTGAAGGCCGCCTGACGCGGCCGACCCGATCCCCCGGGCCGGGCGGCCTCCCCGCTCCCGCCGGCCCGCCCGGGGTCCCGGGCGACCGATCCTCCCCCCGTGAGGTCGCCCGGGGACGTGAAGGGCAGGGAGCGGCGCGTTCCTTGACGGCGCCGCTCCCTGCCCTCGCTCCCCCTGGAGGACGGGATCAGAACTGGAAATAGATGAACGGGACCGCGGTCTCGTTGTGGGCGAACAGCTCCAGCACCAGCAGCGACGCGGCCAGCGCCAGCGGCACCCGCAGCCGCCCGCCGGCGACCAGCCAGGCCTGGACCCGCGCCGAGCGGTCGACGAGGCACCAGGCGGCCGCCGCCAGGGTCAGCACGGCCAGCGCCGGCGGCACCGGGGCGGCCGGGCCCGCCTGGAAGGCGAAGATGTCCCGGAGGACCGCCAGGGAGGTCGCGAAATCGGGCGTGCGGAAGGTGATCCAACCCAGCGTCACCAGGGAGAAGGTCAGCGCCACCCCCAGCGCGTGGCCGATGCGGCCGGCGAACAGCAGCTCCGCCGGCGTGCCGGCCGCCAGCTTCCACCACAGCCGGTGCGCCACCAGCAGCAGGCCGTGGTAGAGGCCCCAGATGGCGAAGTTCCAGCTGGCGCCGTGCCACAGCCCGCCCAGCCCCATGGTGGCCAGCAGGTTCAGGTGGGTGCGCGCCTCGCCCCGCCGGTTTCCGCCCAGCGGGATGTAGAGGTAGTCGCGCAGCCAGGTCGACAGCGAGATGTGCCAGCGCCGCCAGAACTCCGCGATGTCGGCGGACAGGTAGGGCCGCGCGAAGTTGGGCGGGAAGTCGTAGCCCAGCAGCCGCGCGCAGCCGCGGGCGATGTCGGTGTAGCCGGAGAAGTCGAAGTAGATCTGGAAGGAGAAGGCCAGCACGCCGGCCAGCGCCGCCGCCGACCCCGCCTGCCCGATGCCGCCGCTGAAGTAGGCGTCGGCGACCATCGCCAGGTTGTCGGCGAAGACGCACTTCTTGATCAGGCCCTTCACGACCTGCAGCACGCCCCATTCCACGTCCGACGGCGAGGGGACCCGCTTCGCCTCGATCTGCGGGAAGAACTCCGCGGGGCGGATGATGGGCCCCGCCACCAGGTGCGGGAAGAAGGAGAACAGCAGCGCGATGTCGAGCGGGTTGGCGCGCGGCCGCACGTCGCGCCGGTAGACGTCGACGACGTAGGCGATCCCCTCGAAGGTGAAGAAGCTGACGCCGACCGGCAGCAGGATGTCGAACACCCAGCGGTCCGCCGGCAGCCCCAGCAGGGCCGCCAGCGTCGCGGCCAGCATGTTCAGGTACTTGAAGAAGACCAGGAGCGACAGGTTGGCGGCGACGGCCGCCACCAGCACGGCCTTGCGCGCGCGGTGGTCGCGCTCCCCCACCGCCAGGCCGAAGCCCCAGTTCGCCAGCGCCGAGGCCGCCAGCAGCAGGGCCAATACCGGGTGCCAGGCGGCGTAGAAGACGAAGCTGGCGGCGACCAGCACCGACCGGCCCGCCACCCCGCGCGCGGCGTAGTAGACGCCCAGGACGGCGGCGAAGAAGACCCAGTACTCGATCGTGTTGAACAGCATGGGCCCCGGTCCCTAGCGCGCCGCGACCTGGGCGGCGCCGATCATGCCGTCGGCCAGCACGCGGCTGAAGGCGATGCGGCCGACGCGGTTGAGGTGCAGCGGGTCGGCGAACAGCTCCGGCCGCTCCAGCCCGGCGGCCAGGGCCGGCGGCAGCAGCCGCACCAGCCCCTCGTCCACCAGGCGCTTCACGGCCCCCGTCGGCTCGCCCGGCGGCGGCATCATGCCGTGCAGGGGCCCGCGCGGCAGCTGGACGAGGTAAACGGGCACGCCGGCGTCCCGGTACCGCTCGGCGATGCGGCGCAGCCACTTGTAGCGGTAGGCGGTCATCGGCGGGTTGTCGGTTGTGCCGTAGCGGTGGACGGTGGAGAGGTCGGTCGCGTAGGTGCGCAGCCAGCCCGCCATGCCGCGCGCCTCGGCCGAGGGCGGGATCTCCAGCCTCTCGGTCGCGAAGTCGTAGGACAGGCCCTCCAGGCTGGCGTCGATGCCGGGATAGGCGGCGAGCGTGTTGTTCCCGTGCTCGCGCCACCACCTGACGCTCTCCAGCCGCTTCGGCCCTTCCGCGAACAGGCGGCGGAGATCCGTGGTGTAGTTGGTGCCGGGAAACAGCAGGGCCCGCAGCGCGTAGCTGCGGAACGCCGGCTTGTCGGAATCGGCGAACAGGTCGGGGATGTCGCCCGGCCGCAGGAAGGAATGGATCAGGCCGATGTCCCGCTCCCAGTTCCAGACGTCGGTCGGCTCCGCGTCGTGCAGCGTGCCGAGGCCGATGACGACGGCGCTGAAGCGGCGCCGGTCCGGGTCGATGCCGCGCAGGAAGAAGTACATGACCCGCGGCGTGGCGCCGGAGGAGCTGGTCCCGAAGAAGGTCAGCCCCGAACCGGCCTCGGCCGCGCGCGCCGTCGCCGCCTGCCCCGAGAAGCCCTCGCCGATGCGGCTGTCGCCGAAGACCAGGACCGGGCGCGTGTCCTCCGGGACCGCCTCCGCCTGGCGCAGGACCTGGGCGACGTGCCCGGCGGCCGAATCCGGCGAGGCGACGTGTTGCATGTAGAAGCCCGAGCGGAACACGGCCGCGTCGAGGGCGAGCAGGAGGCAGGCCCCCGCCAGGAGCCGCAGGATCGTCCCGCCGAGGGTTCTGCTTCCGGTCGAAGGCAAGGCGGGCGGCTCGGACAGTCGGGGATTCCGGCCGGACGACTAACACCCGCCCCGCCGCGGGGTCAACCATCCGGACGGGAGGGGCACGCCCCGCCGGACCCCCCGGGAATGCGCCGCCGCCCTGCGCGCCCGCCCAAATCTGTCGCCTTGACCGGGGGGGTGCGGCTGCTAACATCCCGCGCCATGCGTGCGGCTTGCCGGATACGGGTCTCGATCCCGCGAATTACCGACCCGGCCCCCTGAGGGGGGTCGGGCAATCGGCGTTCAGCAGCGCCCCAGCAATTCCGCCACAATCGCCCGCGACGACAGGCAGACCCCAGCGGTTGCCGTCCCGGCCGGGACCAGCGTCGGACAGATCATGACCCGCGACTACAAGACCACCGTCTTCCTGCCCCGCACCGACTTCCCCATGCGCGGCGGCCTGCCGCAGAAGGAACCCGAGCTGCTGGCGAGGTGGGAGGAGATCGGCCTGTCGGCCAAGCTGCGCGAGGCCTCCAAGGGCCGCGAGCTGTACGTGCTGCACGACGGCCCTCCCTACGCCAACGGCAACATCCACATCGGCCACGCGCTGAACAAGATCCTGAAGGACGTGGTCAGCCGCTCCATGCAGATGCTGGGGCGGGATTCGATCTACGTGCCCGGCTGGGACTGCCACGGCCTGCCCATCGAGTGGAAGATCGAGGAGAAGTACCGCTCGGAAGGCAAGGACAAGGACCAGGTGCCGATCGTCCAGTTCCGGGCGGAGTGCCGCGCCTTCGCCCAGCACTGGGTGAACGAGCAGTCCAAGGAGTTCCGCCGGCTGGGCGTCGAGGGCGACTGGGCCGACCCCTACCTCACCATGACCTTCCCGGCCGAGGCCCGGATCGTCGGCGAGATCCACAAGTTCCTGCTGAACGGCGGCCTCTACAAGGGCGTCAAGCCGGTGCTGTGGTCGGTGGTGGAGAAGACCGCGCTGGCCGAGGCCGAGGTCGAGTACCACGACGTCACCTCCCAGATGATCTGGGTGCGCTTCCCCGTGGTGACGCCGTCCGTCCCGGCGCTGGAGGGGGCGTCGGTGGTGATCTGGACCACCACCCCCTGGACCATGCCGGGCAACCGCGCCGTCGCCTACGGCGAGGAGATCGAGTACGCGGTCTACCGCGCCCGGGGCGTGGCCGAGGGCTCCGCCGCCCGCGAGGGCGAGCGGCTGGTGCTGGCCCCGGCGCTGGCCGAGGGCGTCGCCAAGGCCGCCGGCATCGCGGAGCTGGTGCGGGAGGCGACGCTGACCGGCGCCGACCTCGCCGGCACCGTCTGCGCGCACCCGTTCCGCGGCCAGGGCTACGACTTCGAGGTCCCGCTGCTGCCCGGCGCCCACGTCACGGCGGACGCCGGCACCGGCTTCGTCCACACCGCCCCCGGCCACGGTGCGGAGGACTTCGAGGTGGGCCGCCAGTTCGGGCTGGAGGTGCCGCAGACGGTTGACGCGGACGGCAGCTACTACGCCCACGTGCCCCTGTTCGCCGGCGCCAAGGTCTACACGGCGGAGGGCAAGCCGGGCGACGCCAACAAGCGGGTCATCGTCGCGCTGTCGGAGGCCGGCGCGCTGCTGGCCAAGGGCTCGCTGAAGCACAGCTACCCGCACAGCTGGCGCTCCAAGGCGCCGCTGATCTTCCGCACAACGCCGCAATGGTTCATCTCCATGGAGACGAACGGGCTGCGGGAGAAGGCGCTGGAGGCGATCGACGCCACCACCTGGTTCCCGCCGCAGGGCCGCAACCGCATCCACGCCATGGTGGAGAGCCGCCCCGACTGGTGCATCAGCCGCCAGCGCGCCTGGGGCGTGCCCATCGCGCTGTTCCTGCGCAAGTCCGACGGCCAGCCGCTGAAGGACGAGGCGGTGTGCCGCCGCATCCAGGAGATCTTCGCCAAGGAGGGCTCCGACGCCTGGTACACCCGCCCGGCGTCCGACTTCCTGGGCTCCGGCTACGACCCCGCGGACTTCGACCAGGTGTTCGACATCGTCGACGTCTGGTTCGAGTCCGGCTCCACCCACGCCTTCGTGCTGGAGGACCGGCCGCACCTGAAATGGCCGGCGGACCTGTACCTGGAGGGTTCCGACCAGCACCGCGGCTGGTTCCACTCCTCCCTGCTGGAGAGCTGCGGCACCCGCGGCCGGGCGCCCTACGGGGCGGTGCTGACGCACGGCTTCACGCTCGACGAGCAGGGCCGCAAGATGTCGAAGTCGCTGGGCAACGTGGTCGCCCCGCAGCAGGTGATGGAGCAGTACGGCGCCGACATCCTGCGCCTCTGGGTGGTCGGCACCGACTTCACCGAGGACCAGCGCATCGGCCCGGAGATCCTGAAGAGCAACGCCGACCTCTACCGCCGCCTGCGCAACACGCTGCGCTACCTGCTGGGCGCCCTGGCCGACTTCACCGAGGCGGAGCGGCTGCCGGCCGCCGAGATGCCGGAGCTGGAGCGCTGGGTGCTGCACCGGCTGGCGGAGATGGACGGGACGGTGCGCGAGTCGCTCGCCGGCTACGACCTGCACCGCATGATCACCGCGGTCCACAATTTCTGCGCCGTGGACCTGTCGGCCTTCTACTTCGACGTCCGCAAGGACAGCCTCTACTGCGACCCGGTCGGCGGCACCCGCCGCCGCGCCACCCGCACCGTGATGGCGGAGGTGTTCTCCTGCCTGACCGCCTGGCTGGCGCCGGTCCTCTGCTTCACCGCGGAGGAGGCGTGGCTGGAGTGGCTGAAGCAGGGCGGGCAGGGGCCGGAGAGCGTGCACCTGCGCACCTTCCCCGAAGTGCCGGCGGCGTGGCGGGACGAGGCGCTGGCGGCCAAGTGGGACCGGCTGCGCGAGGTGCGCCGCGTGGTCACCGGCGCCCTGGAGAAGGAGCGCGCGAACAAGGTCATCGGCTCCTCCCTCCAGGCCAGCCCGGCGCTGCACGTCGACGCCTCCTACCGGGACGCGCTGGCCGGCGTGGACCTGGCGGAGGTCTCCATCACCTCGGGCATCGTCCTGGCGGTCGGCGACGTGCCGGACGGCGCCTTCACCCTGCCCGACGTCCCCGGGGTCGGCGTCGTGCCGGGCCTGGCGGAGGGCGGCAAGTGCGAGCGCTGCTGGAAGGTCCTGCCGGAGGTCGGCACGGTGGAGGCGCACGACGGCCTCTGCCACCGCTGCGCCGACGCGGTCGACGCCCTGCCGGAGGCGGCTGAATGAGCGTCGCCGCCCCCGCCGCCGGCACCCATGACGGCCGCCGCCTGATGCGCACCGGGCTGCGCGTGGCGGCGCTCGCCGTCATCCTGGACCAGGCCAGCAAGTGGTGGATTCTCTCCGCCGCCCTGCCGTGCCTGTCCGGGACGACCGGGCCGGACTGCGAGCTCAACTCGCCGTCCATCTACGTCACGCCCTTCTTCAACCTGGTCATGGCGTGGAACCGGGGGGTCAGCTTCGGCATGTTCGCCCATGAGGCGGACGTGATGCCCTACGTGCTGGTCGCCGTGGCGCTGGCTATCGTGGGCGTCATGGTGGTATGGCTCAAGCGCACCGACCGGATGTTCCAGGCGGTGTCGATCGGCGCCGTCATCGGCGGCGCCATCGGCAACGTGGTCGACCGGCTGCGCTTCGGCGCGGTCGCGGACTTCCTGGACGTCCACGCCTTCGGCTGGCACTGGCCGGCCTTCAACGTGGCGGACAGTTTCATCACGGTCGGGGTGGCGCTGCTGCTGCTGGACGGGTTCCGTACCGGCCGGCCGGCGCCGGAACAGGACAAGGCCGGGCCGGCGGCCTGACGAGTGCCGGGCGATTGCACGAGGGACGGGTTTGGACATGGGTGAGATTTCCAAGGTGATCCGGGCGGCCGGCAAGTGCGGCCTGCTCCTCGCCGGCCTCGCGGCCCTGTCGGGCTGCGACAGCGTCGGCCGCGCGCTCGGCATCGAGCGGGCGGCGCCGGACGAGTTCCGCGTCGTCTCGCGGGCCCCGCTGGAGGTGCCGCCCGACTTCAACCTGCGCCCGCCCCAGCCCGGCAGCCCGCGCCCGCAGGAGCTGGCCCAGGACACCCGCTCGACCGCCAGCGTCTTCGGCGCGGCCGGCACCGGCGTCGCCGGCGGCCAGGCCGTCCCGGGTGCGGCGGCCGGCCGCCAGTCCACCGGCGAGGTGGCGCTGGTCCAGCAAGCTGGCGCCGACCAGGCCGACAGCGACATCCGCGCCATCGTCGACCGCGAGTCGCCGGGCGTGGTCGTGGGCGACCGCGGCCTGCTCGACCGGCTGATGTTCTGGAAGGACGATCTTCCGCCGGCGCAGACGCAGCATCAGGGCGGCCCGCCGGTTATCTCCCGTCAGGGCAGCACCCAGACGCAGTAACCAGGGCGGCCCGGGGCGGTTGCCCGAGGGCCGGTCCGGACCGATATCTGGGTGCGAGACGGCCGGGGCCGGCTCCTTCCCCCGCCCGGGGGGAGGGGCGGGCCCGCATGTCCCACGGCGGCGTCCCCGGGGCGGGGGCTGCCGCCCGCAACCAGGAGGTCCCGCGTCTTGGTCCGATCCCCCCTTTCCTCCCGGCTGAGGCGCCGCCTCGCCGCCGGCGCGCTGGCCCTGGCGCTCGGCCTTCCGGCCCTGGCGCCGGCTCCCGCCGCCGCCCGCGTCTTCGATCCCGAGACCTTCACCCTGCCCAACGGCATGCGGGTGGTGGTGGTGACCAACCAGCGGGCGCCGGTCGTCAGCCACATGGTCTGGTACAGGGTCGGCTCCGCCGACGAGCCGCGCGGCAAGTCCGGCATCGCCCATTTCCTCGAACACCTGATGTTCAAGGCCACGGACGAGATCCCGGCGGGCGACTTCTCGCGCATCGTTGCCCGCAACGGCGGCCGCGACAACGCCTTCACCTCCTACGACTACACGGCCTACTTCCAGAACATCGCCCGCGACCGGCTGGAGCTGGTGATGAAGATGGAGGCCGACCGCATGCAGGACCTCCAGCTCACCGACGAGGTCGTGCTGCCCGAGCGCGACGTCATCATGGAGGAGCGCCGCCAGCGCACCGACAACGAGCCGGCCGCGCGCCTGTCGGAGCTGCTGAACGCCACGCTCTGGGTGCACCACCCCTACGGCACCCCGGTCATCGGCTGGATGCACGAGATCGCGGGCCTGAGCCGCGAGGACGCGGTCGCCCACTACCGCAACTGGTACGCCCCCAACAACGCGGTGCTGGTCGTCGCCGGCGACGTGACCGCGGCGGAGCTGAAGCCGCTGGCGGAGAAGTACTACGGCGCGCTGAAGCGCCGCGACGTGCCGGCGCGGGTGCGCACCGCCGAGCCGCCCGTCCAGGCCGCCCGCCGCGTCACGCTGGAGGACGACCAGGTGCGCCAGCCCAGCTGGACCCGCCAGTGGAAGGCGCCCTCCTACACCGCCGGCGCCAAGGAGCACGCCTACCCGCTCCAGGTGCTGGAGACGGTCATGAGCGGCGGCGCCACGGCGCGGCTCTACAAGTCGCTGGTGGTGGAGAGGCAGCTGGCCGCCTCCGTCTCCATGGGCTACCAGGCGAGCGCGCTGAACCTCGGCTCGCTCGCCATCTCCGCCTCGCCGGTGCCGGGCGGCGATTTGGCGGCGCTGGAGAAGGGGATCGAGGAGGAGGTGGCGCGCCTGCTGAAGGACGGCGTCACCGCCGACGAGGTGGAGACCGCCAAGAAGCGCATGCAGGCCGAGGCCGTCTTCGCCCGCGACAGCCTGCAGGGGCCGGCCTACGCCTTCGGCATCGCGCTGACCACCGGCCAGTCGGTGGAGGACGTGGAGGCCTGGCCCGACCGCATCAAGGCGGTCACGGTGGAGCAGGTGAACGCCGCCGCCCGCGCCGTGCTGGGACAGACCGACCACGTCACCGGCCTGCTGCTGCCGAAGCCGGCCCCGGCCGCCCAGGCCAGCAACGCCGCTTCCCCTGGCGCCGCTTCCCCTGGCGCCGCTGCCCCTGCCGCCAAGCCCGCCGCCCCCGCCGGAGGTGCCGTCCGATGAACGCCGCCTGCCAGACGACAGAGATTGCGAACCCGTCCCGTCATTCCGGCGCAAGCCGGAATCCAGGGACCTTCTGCCGTAGCGCCGGCCGTTCCTGGACCCCGGCTTCCGCCGGGGTGACGGGAAGCATGGCGCGGACTTCCCTGCGCGCCATGCTGGCGGCGTTGGTCCTGCTGCTGTTCACCACGGTCCCGACCCTGGCCGTGACGATCGAGCGGGTGGTCAGCCCCGGCGGGATCGAGGCCTGGCTGGTCCGGGACGAGAAGAACCCGATCATCGCCATGAGCTGGTCCTTCGACGGCGGCAGCGAGCTGGACCCGGCCGACCGGCTGGGCCTCGCCTACATGGTCTCGGGCCTGCTGGACGAGGGGGCCGGGGACCTCGAGAGCCAGGCCTTCCAGAAGCTGCTGGAGGACAACTCGATCAGCCTGTCCTACTCCGCCGCCCGCGACGGCTTCTTCGGCGCGCTGACCACGCTGAAGGACAACCGGGCGGAGGCGTTCCGGCTGGCCCGCCTGTCGATGACGGCACCCCGCTTCGACGCCGAGGCGGTGGAGCGCATCCGCCGGCAGATCCTGGCCGGGCTGAAGCGCGACCAGACCGACCCCAACTACATCGCCCAGCTCACGCTGATGCGCACCCTCTACCCCGACCATCCCTACGGCAAGCCCGCCCGCGGGACGATGGAGACGGTGGCGGCGGTCAAGCGCGAGGACCTCTCCGCCTTCGTCAAGGCGCGCTTCGGCCGCGACCGGCTGAAGGTGGCGGTGTCGGGCGACATCGACGCCAAGGAGCTGGCGGGCGTGCTCGACCAGCTGTTCGGCGCCCTGCCGGCCAAGGCGGAGCCGTTCCAGGTGGCCGACGTGGTCCCCGCCGCCTCGGGCCAGGTGGTGGCGGCGCCGAAGCCGATCCCGCAGACCATCATGGTGCTGGCCCAGCGGGGGGTGAAGCGGGAGGACCCGCGCTGGTACGCCGCCTCGCTGCTGAACTACGTGCTGGGTGGCGGCGGCTTCAACTCGCGCCTGATGGACGAGGTCCGGGAGAAGCGCGGCCTCACCTACGGCGTCGGCAGCGGGCTGCAGCCCTACGAGCACTCGGCCCTGTGGACCGCCAGCGGCTCCACCATGAACGAGAAGGCGGGGCAGGCGCTGGACCTCATCAAGGAGATCTGGGGCCGCGTCGCCGCCGAGGGCATCACCGCCAAGGAGCTGGAGGACGCCAAGACCTACCTGACCGGCTCCTTCCCGCTGCAGCTGACCTCCAACGGCGCCATCGCCGGGACCCTGCTGCAGGTCCAGCGCGACGAGCTGGGCATCGACTACCTGGAGCGCCGCAACGAGTACCTGAACCGGGTCACGCTGCAGGAGGTCAACGCCCTGGCGAAGGAGTTGATGGACCCCCGGGCCATCGCCACCGTCGTCGTCGGCCAGCCCGCCGGCGTGACCCCGACCGCCACGGTCGAGGCCGGGCCCAGCTGAGGCTGCCCGGCCGGGGCAACCGGGCCGGGATCCCTGGCACGGCGCTTGCTCTCCTCCCTCCTGTCCAACCCCAGGGAGGGAGGAGATGCAGTTGAACCTGAACCGATTGAATCCGTGGACGCGGGGCGGGCGGAAGGTCCCGGAACCGCCGCCCGCGGCCGACTTGGCGCCCGACTTGGCGCCTGGCGCGGACGACCCGGCGCTGGAGCCGCCGGAGCCGGCACACGCCGCCGACGACTTCCAGCCGGTCCCGATCGGGGAAATTCTTGCCGCCCTGGACGCGGAAAAGAATGCCGACCTGTTCGCCCGCCGGCAGGAACTGGAGGCCGCCATCCGCCAGCACTGGCTGGCGCTGCGCCAGCTGGTGCGGGAATACCGGGGCCTCACCGGCCGGCTGCGCGCCGGCACCGCACCCCACGCCAAGCCGGCGCCCGTGCCCAGGCCGGCGCCCGCGGCGAACGCGGAACCGGCCGGGCTGCACGACCGCCCGGCCCCGCCCGCCGCCGAGCCGGCCGGCCTGTTCGAGAAGCTGGAGGTTCCCGCCCGCACCCTGGTGCGGCCGCGCGCCAGCCGCCTGGTGCCGCCGCCCCGCCAGCGCCCGAGTGCCGCGTAACCCCCGGGAAAAATTCGTCGTTCCCGGCGCTTTCCGTCGGAATCGGGGGTAATCCCGGGGCATAGGGCAGCGCAGGCCGCTTGGCAGCGGGAGCGGAGCTGTTAACAATCGGGCCGGCCGGGGGAAGCCCCGCCGGCCCGATCCATGCCAGAAGGGTCCCACCGATGAGCGTCCAGCCCGCCGCCGCCTCCACCGCCCCGTCGCCGACCCGCGCGCCCGAGTGGCTGGCGCTGGAGGCGCACCGCGCGGCGCTGGCCGGGACCCACATGCGCGAGCTGTTCGCTGCCGACCCCGGCCGGTTCGAGCGCTTCTCCCTGAAGCTCGACGGGCTGCTGCTGGACTATTCCAAGAACCGCGTGACCGCCGACACCATGCGGCTGCTGGCCGACCTCGCCCGCGCCCGCGGGTTGGAGGCCTGGCGCAACCGCATGTTTTCGGGTGAACGGATCAACACGACCGAGGACCGGGCGGTGCTGCACGTGGCGTTGCGCAACCGCTCGGGCCGGCCGGTGCAGGTCGACGGGCGCGACGTGATGCCCGACGTGCTGGGCGTGCTGGCGCGGCTGCGCACCTTCGCCGACCGGGTGCGCGACGGCGCCTGGACCGGGCGGACGGGCAAGCCCATCACCGACATCGTCAACATCGGCATCGGCGGCTCCGACCTCGGCCCCGTCATGGCGACGGAGGCGCTCAGGCCCTACCACCACCCGCGCCTGGCCGCCCACTTCGTCTCCAACGTGGACGGGACCCATATCGCCGAGGTGCTGCGCCGGGTGGACCCGGAGACGACGCTGTTCATCGTCGCGTCCAAGACCTTCACCACGCAGGAGACGCTGACCAACGCGCACAGCGCGCGCTCCTGGTTCCTGGAGAAGGGCGGCACGCAGGCGGACGTGGCGAAGCACTTCGTCGCCGTCTCCACCAATGAGAAGGAGGTCCGCGGCTTCGGCATCGATCCCGACAACATGTTCGGCTTCTGGGACTGGGTCGGCGGGCGCTACAGCCTGTGGTCGGCCATCGGCCTGCCGATCATGCTGATGGTCGGTCCCGACCGGTTCGAGGAGATGCTGGCCGGCGCCCACGCCATGGACGAGCATTTCCGCACAGCACCCCTTGAGGCCAACATGCCCGTGGTGCTGGGCATGCTGGGCGTCTGGTACGTGAACTTCTGGGGCAGCCAAGCGCACGCGGTGCTGCCCTACGACCAGTACCTGGCGCGGCTGCCCGCCTATCTCCAGCAGGCGGACATGGAGAGCAACGGCAAGGGCGTGGACCGCCAGGGCAGGCCCGTGGACCACGCCACCGGCCCCGTCATCTTCGGCGAGCCCGGCACCAACGGTCAGCACGCCTTCTACCAGCTGATCCACCAGGGCACGCCGCTGATCCCCTGCGACTTCCTGGCGCCGGTGGAGACGCAGAACCCGCTGGGCCGCCACCACCCGATCCTGCTGTCCAACTTCCTCGCCCAGACCGAGGCGCTGATGCGCGGCAAGACGGCGGAGGAGGCCAGGGCGGAGCTGGAGAAGGAGGGGCTGTCCGGCGACGCGCTGGAGGCCCTGGTGCCGCACAAGGTCTTCCCCGGCAACCGCCCCACCAACACGCTGCTGTTCCGCCACCTGGACCCGCGCACGCTCGGCATGCTGGTGGCCCTCTACGAGCACAAGATTTTCGTCCAGGGCGTCGTCTGGAACGTGAACTCCTACGACCAGTGGGGCGTGGAGCTGGGCAAGCAGCTCGCCAAGGCCATCCTGCCGGAGCTGGAGGGCGGCGCCGCCCGGGAGCACGACAGCTCCACCGCCGGCCTGATCCGGGCGATCCGGGAGGGGTTCTGAGGGGAGGCGCTTCCCTCTGCCGTCGCTCCCAGCGGGGGGTGTCGGCGTGCCGCATCCACACTCTGGACCGTCACCCCCGCGGAGGGGACCACCGCCGTCTCCACTCTCTGGACCGTCACCCCGGCGGAGGCGGGGGTCCAGGCATTCAGCCCGCTATCCGGCCGGCACGGGGGCACCGATGGCAACGTGGGCGCCCTTCCACCCGGCCCCTCGCAAGCTGAATACCTGGATTCCCGCCTCCGCGGGAATGACGGCCAAAGGGAAGGGCAAACGCCTCCGACCGTAGCGTGGGCGGGCACCTCCCATGTCGGCCGGTCCCGCACCATGCCTCCGCCCCCCTCCCTCCGCATAGGCTCCGCCCCGCCGTCCGGCACGAACGTTGCAATTGTGACCGTGTCGACGCCACTATCGAGGGGACGGGCCGCCGCCCGCCGCCAGGATCGGTCACCATGAGCACGCCCGCCCCGCCCCGCCAGCTCGCCCGCATCACGCAGGAGCAGCTGGACGCGGTGATCAAGCGGCACGAGATGTTCCGCAACGCCCGCATGGGCGGCGCCCGCGCCGTGCTGGCGCATTTCGACCTGTCGGGGCTGGACCTGACGGGCCGCGACCTCGCCCATGCCGACTTCACCGCCAGCATCCTGCGCGGGACCCGCCTGTCCGGCGCCCGGCTGGACTGCGCCACGCTGTTCGCCTGCGACCTGCGCAACGCGTCCATGGAGGGGGTCAGCCTGGTCAAGGCGGACCTGCGCGGCGCCTGCCTGCGCGGGGCCAACCTGACCGGCGCCAACCTGTTCGACGCCGACCTGCGCGACGGCTCCATGGCGGCGAAGGACCGGGACGGCAGCATCCGCGTGCTGACGGTGGAGACCAGCCCGTCCGACATGCAGGGCGCCAACCTGTCCAGCGCCAACATGACCAACGTGCGCATGGGCGGGGCGGTGGCGATGCACACCGACTTCTCCGACGCCATCATGCGCGGGGCCAAGCTGGTGCGGGCCAACCTGCGCAACGCGCAGATGAACGGCACCATCCTGGAGGGCGCCGACCTCTCCGGCGCCGACGTGCGCGGGGCCAGCCTGAAGGGGGCGGTGCTGACCGGCGCCACCCTGACCCTGACCGAGTTCGCCGGCGCCGACATGACCGGCGTGCTGACCGACAAGCCCGCCGGCAAGGCGCTGGAGCAGCTGCCCCGGCCCCTGTCCGAACTGGTCAAGTTGCACACCGGCTGGGTCTACAGCGCCGGGCAGGAGGGCATGCCGCTGGACCTCTCCGGCATGGACGTGCGGGCGGGCGGCGGCTCGCTGGCGCATGCGATGCTGACCCGCATGGTCGGGCGCGGCGCCGTCTTCTTCGGGCTGGACCTGGCCGGGGCGCAGATGCAGGCGGCCCACCTGGAGGACGCCGACTTCCGCACCTGCGTGCTGGAGGGCGCCGACCTCCGCGGCGCCGCCCTGCGCGGCAGCCTGTTCAACAACGCCCGCCTGCGCGGCGCCAACCTGGACTACCTGCAGATCAGCGCCGACCGCCAGGTGGTGACCGACCTGGAGGGAGCGAAGCTGCGCTACGCCGACCTCTCCGGCGTGAAGCTGCGCAAGGCCAATTTGCGCGGCGCCGACCTCGCCTTCGCCGACCTGCGCGGCGCCGACCTGCGCGGCATCGACCTCACCCGCGCCAACCTGGCCGGCGCCAAATACACCGCCGACCAGTTCACCAACGCCGTGCTGGAAGGGGCGACGGGCCTGCCGAAGGCGATCACGGGGTAGGAGGGCTCCATGGAACCGGAAGACGACAGCGAAGGCATGAAGGAGACGCTTCATCTGTTGGCGTCGCCGGCCAACGCGGAGCGACTGCGCCGGTCGATCGAACAGCTGGAAGCCGGGTTTACCCATCCGCTGCCGGAGCCCGGCACGACACCGCCCGCGGACGGAGCCGCATAGCTGGGGCGCTACCATTACTGATCCATCCCGCCACCAGACCTATGGGGCGCACGGGGTATCGCCTCCCAACCCCTGGTATGCACCCCGCCGGATCGCTACATTCAGGGCATGCCGATCCGCCGCCTCCCAGAGACCCTCGTCAACCGCATCGCCGCCGGCGAGGTGGTGGAGCGACCCGCCGCCGCCGTGAAGGAGCTGGTGGAGAACGCGCTCGACGCCGGGGCGCGGCGCATCGACGTCACCCTGCGCGACGGCGGCAAGGCGCTGATCGCGGTCGTCGACGACGGCGGCGGCATGGGGCCGGCCGAGCTGGAGCTGGCGGTGGAGCGCCATGCCACCTCCAAGCTGCCGGGCGACGACCTGCTGAATATCCACACGCTGGGCTTCCGGGGCGAGGCGCTGCCCTCCATCGGCGCGGTCAGCCGCCTCACCATCACCAGCCGCACGGCGGACGCCGACAGCGCTTGGTCGATCCTGGTGGAGGGCGGGGCCAAGGGCGCGCCGCAGCCGGCCGCCCATGCCAGGGGGACGCGGGTGGAGGTGCGCGACCTGTTCTTCGCCACGCCCGCCCGGCTGAAGTTCCTGAAGGCCACCCGCACCGAGTCGGACCACGCCGTGGACGCTGTGGAGCGGCTCGCCATGGCGCACCCGCACGTGGCCTTCACCGTCAACGACGACGGCCGCGTGCCGGTCCGCCTCGCCGCCGCCTCGGGCGAACTGATGGAGGCGCGCCTGTCGCGCCTGGGCGCCATCATGGGGCGCGAGTTCCAGGAGAACGCGCTGCCCGTCGACGCGGTGCGCGAGGGCGTCCGGCTGACCGGCTACATCGGCCTGCCCACCCTGAACAAGGCGACCTCGGCCGGGCAGTACCTGTTCGTGAACGGCCGGCCGGTGCGGGACAAGCTGCTGGTGGGCGCCGTGCGCGGCGCCTACGCCGACTTCCTGGCCCGCGACCGCCACCCGATGCTGGCCCTGTTCCTGGAGATCCCGTGCGAGCAGGTGGACGTCAACGTCCACCCCGCCAAGACCGAGGTGCGGTTCCGCGATTCGAACCTCGTGCGCGGGCTCATCGTCGGCGCGCTGAAGCATGCGCTGGCGGCGGCCGGGCACCGCGCCTCCACCACGGTCGCCCAGGCCACGCTGGCCAGCCTGACCCCGCGCACCGGGCCGCAGAGCAGCTTCACCGACGCGTATCCCCAGGGTGCCTATCCCCAACACGAGCCCTCCCGGGCGCCGGCCTTCGGCTGGCAGCCGCAGCGCGGGCCGGCGCACTCCCCGGCGCACGTGCCGGCCGGCCTGGCCCAGGCCGCGGCCGCCTTCCAGGCGCCGCTGGCCGGCGGGCACCCGGTCTGGGCGCCGCCGCCATCGGAGCTGCCGGACATGCCGCTGGCCCCCGGGGCGCGCGCCTCGACCCCGGAGGCGGAACCGGAGGCCCTGCGGGCCTTCCCGCTGGGGGCGGCGCGGGCGCAGCTGCACAACACCTACATCGTCGCCCAGACCGCCGACGGCATCGTCATCGTCGACCAGCACGCCGCGCACGAACGCCTGGTCTACGAGCGGGTGAAGGAGGCGATGGTCGCCGGCGGGGTGAAGCGCCAGTTGCTGCTGATCCCGGAGGTGGTGGAGCTCGACCCCGCCGACGCCGAGCGGCTGGGCGAGCGCTCCGACGAGCTGGCGGAGCTGGGCCTCTGCCTGGAGGCGTTCGGCACCGGGGCGGTGGTGGTGCGCGAGGTGCCGGCGCTGCTGGGCCCCAGGGCCGACATCAAGGGGCTGGTGAAGGACGTCGCCGACGAGCTGGCCGAGCTGGGCGACGCGCACGCGCTGAAGGAGCGGCTGGAGGCGGTGTGCTCCAGCATGGCCTGCCACGGTTCGGTCCGCGCCGGCCGCCCGCTGAACCTCGACGAGATGAACGCGCTGCTCCGCCAGATGGAGGCCACGCCCCACAGCGGCCAGTGCAACCACGGCCGCCCCACCTATGTGGAGCTGAAGCTGGCCGACATCGAGCGGCTGTTCGGCCGGCGGTAGGGGGCGGAAGCAGGCCGCATGGAGCCGAAGGCGGAAGGCGACGGCACACCGCCGGCCCTGTCGCATGGCGCCTCCGGCTCCAGGCGACCTACCGATTCCCTTCCCCGTCATGCCCGCGGAGGCGGGCATCCAGGCATTCAGCCCGCGCTCACGCCGGGACAGGGGCGCCCGCGGCGACGTACGCACCCTCGTGGGCACCGCCAGCACGCACAGTGCCCGGATTCCCGCCTCCGCGGGAATGACGGCAGTGGAGAAGGGCAGTGCTCAATCCGGGTCGGGTGGGCTGCCCCGCCCCCTCACGCCCCCAGCTTCTCCTTCAGCGCCAGCCAGTCGCGCCAAGCCTCGCGCTTGGCGACCGGGTTGCGCAGCAGGTAGGCGGGGTGGAGCATGGGCAGGGCCGGCAGGGGCCTGGCCAGGCCGGGGGCGGCGAACTCGAACCAGCGGCCGCGCAGGCGGGTGATGCCCTCGCTGCGGCCCAGCAGGCTCTTGGCCGAGATACCGCCCAGGAACACCAGCACGTCGGGTGCGACAAGCGCCACGTGGCGCTGGACGAAGGGCAGGCAGGCCGCGATCTCCCCGTCGGTCGGGCTGCGGTTGCCGGGCGGGCGCCAGGGCAGGACGTTGGTGATGTAGACGGCGCGGGCCGGGTCCTCGGCCTTGCGGTCCAGCCCGGCGGCGGCCAGCATGCGGTCCAGCAGCGCCCCCGCCGGCCCGACGAAGGGCAGGCCCTGCCGGTCCTCGTGCTCGCCCGGCGCCTCGCCCACCAGCATGATCCGCGCCCTGGGGTTGCCGTCGGCGAAGACGGTGTTGCTGGCCGTCGCCTTCAGCGCGCAACCCTCGAACGCCGCCACGGCGGCGCGCAGCTCCTCCAGCGTCGCCGCGGCGGCGGCGGCGTCGCGCGCGCTCTGCCCGGCCTCGGCGGCGCCCAGGGGGGCGGTGGGGGAGGAGAGGGGCGGGGCGGCGGCACGCGGCGCGGCCGCGCGGGGCGGCTCGCCCGGGCGGCGGACGGCAGGCGCCGCGGCGCCGGAGGGGGCGCCGGCGGGTGCCCGCCGGGCTGCGATCGTCGTCCAGTCCAGCGGCGTGTCGCCCACGGCCTCGTCCACGCCCATCTCCAGGAGCCAGGAGAGGGCCGCGACATCTTGCGCAAGGTCATTCATGGTTTGACCCTAGCATTGTATCCATGTTTCTTCATTGGGTTAATCAACGGCGCGGAGGGGTTGCCGCGCCGAACGGGTCCGATCAGGACCGGGGCCGCGGGTCGAAGGGGGAGCCATGGAACGCGAATCGATGGAATATGACGTCGTGATCGTCGGGGCGGGCCCGTCGGGCCTCGCCGCCGCGATCCGGCTGAAGCAGCTGTCCGCCGAGCAGGGGCACGAGGTCAGCGTCTGCGTGATCGAGAAGGGCTCCGAGGTCGGCGCCCACATCCTCTCCGGCGCGGTCGTCGATCCCATCGCGCTGAACGAGCTGATCCCCGACTGGAAGGAGAAGGGCGCGCCGCTGAACACGCCCGTCACCGACGACCGGTTCTACATCCTGTCGGAGAAGGGGGGCATCCGCATCCCCAACTTCCTGATGCCGCCGCTGATGCACAACCACGGCAACTACGCCGTCAGCCTGGGCAACGTCTGCCGCTGGCTGGCGCAGCAGGCCGAGGCGCTGGGGGTGGAGATTTATCCGGGCTTCGCCGCCGCCGAGGTGCTGTTCCACGAGGACGGCTCGGTCAAGGGCATCGCCACGGGCGACATGGGCATCGGCAAGGACGGCGAGCCGACCGACCGCTTCACCCCCGGCATGGAGCTGCACGGCAAGTACACCTTCTTCGCCGAGGGCGTGCGCGGCAACCTGTCCAAGCAGCTGATGGAGCGCTACGGCCTGCGCGAGGGCGTGGACCCGCAGAAGTACGGCATCGGCATCAAGGAGCTGTGGCAGATCGACCCGGCGGTGCACCAGCAGGGGCTGGTCGTGCACACCCAGGGCTGGCCGCTGGACAGCGCCACCGGCGGCGGCTCCTTCATGTACCACCTGGAGGACAACCAGGTGTCCATCGGCTTCGTGGTGCACCTGAACTACAAGAACCCGCACCTCTCGCCGTTCGAGGAGTTCCAGCGGTTCAAGCAGCACCCGATGATCAAGCGCTACCTGCGCGGCGGCAAGCGGCTGTCCTACGGCGCCCGCGCGATCAACGAGGGCGGGCTGCAGTCGGTGCCGAAGCTGGTCTTCCCCGGCGGCGCGCTGATCGGCTGCTCCGCCGGCTTCGTGAATCTGCCGCGCATCAAGGGCAGCCACAACGCCATGAAGACCGGCATGCTGGCCGCCGAGGCCGCCTTCGCCCGGCTGAAGGGCGGGGCCGAGGGGCGCGACGTGCTGGACGGCTACGAGACGGCGTACCGCGACAGCTGGGTCTACAAGGACCTCTACAAGGTCCGCAACGTGAAGCCGGGCCTCGGCTGGGGCATGATGCTGGGCACCCTGCACGGCGGCATCCACATGTGGCTGAACGATTTGGGCCTCGGCAAGCTGGTCGGCTGGACGATGCGCCACACCAAGGCCGACCACGAGAGTCTGGTCCCGGCCGACCAGGCGCGCCGCATCCAGTACCCGAAGCCGGACGGCGTCATCAGCTTCGACCGCCTCTCCTCGGTGTTCCTGTCGAACACCAACCACGAGGAGGACCAGCCCTCGCACCTGAAGCTGAAGGACCCCTCGGTCCCCATCCAGTTCAACCTGCCGACCTACGACGAACCGGCGCAGCGCTACTGCCCGGCCGGCGTGTACGAGGTGATGCGCAACGACGACGGTTCCAACCCGCGCTTCGTGATCAACGCGCAGAACTGCGTGCACTGCAAGACCTGCGACATCAAGGACCCCACCCAGAACATCGTCTGGACCGTGCCCGAGGGCGGCGGGGGCCCGAACTACCCGAACATGTGACCCCGTACAGGTAAGGATAGGGGCCGGCGGCGACGCCGGCCCCTTTTTCGTGGCGAGGACGGCGGGGGGCGGGCTTCGACGGGCTCAGCCTGAGGGGCGTTGAGCTGTTCCCGTCCAATCGGGCAGCGGGGGCGTGGTGCGGCCTTCGACAGGCTCAGGCTGAGGATCGTTCCGCTGCTCCCTGGGGAAGCTGCCGTTCCCTCGAACACCGGGCCTGGCACTATCGTCCCTCAGGCTGAGCCTGTCGAAGCCCGCACGGCCTCACAGCCGCACCCGTGCCACCGCCCACCATCCCGACCCCTACCCAGCCCGCCGGAGCCGCCCGTCCCGCCCCCGCTACCCCGGAATCGCGACCGCCGCCCCACCGAGGTCACGAGGGATTATTGATCCCTTAAGCCGAACGCGCGTAGGCTGGACGCTCGCGAAACGGGCGCCGCCGCCGCGGACGCCCGGGCAGATTCTGGATACGGGCAGGCATGACGGGACTTCACCACACCCAAGCGGGCCGCCGGCGCCCCGGCGTCCCGGCCCTCCTGCGGGCGGCGGGCCTCGCCTCCGCGCTGGCGCTGGCCGCCTCCGGCGCGCTCGCCGCCGACCCCGCCGCCAAGGACGCCGCGGCACAGAAGGCGAAAAGCCCGGTCGCCAGCTACCTGTCCGGCCGCATGGCGCAGGGCGCCGGCGACTGGGGCACGGCGGCCCGCCACCTGACGGAGGCGCTGAAGGCCGATCCCGGCAACGTGCAGCTGATCCGCCGCACCTTCCTGCTGCAGCTGGGCGCCGGCCGTTATGGCGAGGCGATCGAGCTGGCCCGCCGCCTGGACCAGGGCGGGGCAGAGAGCTACCTGGCGGGCTCGCTGCTGGTGGCCGACGCGGTGAAGCGCGGGCAGGCGGCGGAGGCCGCGGAGCGGCTGGCGAAGCTGCCCTCCGACGGGCTCGGCCAGTACATCAGCCCGCTGCTGACGGCCTGGACGCGGATGGCGGCGGGCGACCGCGCCGGCGCGCTGGCGGCGCTGGAGGCGCTGGACAAGGCGCCGGGCTTCGCCGCCCTGCGCGCGCTGCAGGCCGGCCTGGTCGAGGACGTCGGCGGCAACGAGGCCGGTGCGCGCGACTGGTACGCCAAGGCGGTGGAGGGCGGCGCGCCGCTGCGCCTGACATTGCTGGTCGGCAACTTCCACGCCCGCGCCGGCCGCGCCGGCGAGGCCCGCGCCGTGTACGAGGCGTTCCTGGCCGACAATCCCGGCAACGCGTCTGTCGAGGCGGCGCTGGCGGAGCTGAAGTCCGGCGCCAAGCCGGCGCGCATGGTGGCCGACGCCCGCGACGGGCTGGCGGAGGCGCTGTTCGACGTGGCCGGCGCGCTGCACCAGGAGAACGCCAGCGAGATGGCGCTGCTGTACGGCCGCGTCTCGCTGCACCTGCGGGGCGACCAGCCGATGGCCCGGATGATGGTGGCCGACGTGCTGGCCAACCGCAACCGGCCGGACGAGGCGCTGGCCGAGTACCGCGCCATCACCGCCGACCCCGGGCTGATGTGGACGGTGCGGCTGCGCCAGGTGGACGTGCTGCGCCGGACCGACCGGGCGGAGGAGGCGGCGAAGCTGCTGGAGGCCATGGCGGCGGAGCGGCCGGACCGCACCGACGCGCTGGTCCGCCTGGGCGACCTGCGCCGCGGGGCGGCGAAGCACGAGGCGGCGCTGGCCGCCTACGACCGGGCGCTGCAGCGGGTGAAGGCGCCGCGCGCGGTGGACTGGCCGCTGTTCTACGCCCGCGCCATGGCGCTGGACGAGCTGGGGCGCTGGCCGCAGGCGGAGGCCGACCTGATGAAGGCGCTGGAGCTGAACCCGGACCAGCCGCACCTGCTGAACTATCTCGGCTACAGCTGGGTCGACCGCAACCAGAACCTCGACCGCGCCAAGGCGATGATCGAGAAGGCCGTCTCGCTGCGCCCCAACGACGGCTACATCATGGACAGCCTGGGCTGGGCCAAGTTCCGCATGGGCGACGTCGAGGGCGCCATGCAGACGCTGGAGAAGGCGGTGCAGCTGAAGCCGCTGGACCCCACCATCAACGACCATCTGGGCGACGTCTACTGGGCCGCCGGCCGCCACAAGGAGGCGCGCTTCCAGTGGAGCCGCGCCGCCCAGCACGCCCAGGAGGCGGCGCTGAAGTCGGCGGTGGAGGAGAAGCTCCGCCGCGAGGTGCCGGCGCGCAAGACCGCCCTCCACGACGGGGAATGAGCGGCGTGGGCGGGCGCACGGTACGGGCGGCGGCCGCCGCCAAGCTGAACCTGTACCTGCACGTGCTGGGGCGGCGCGACGACGGCTACCACGAGCTGGACAGCCTGATCGCCTTCACCGGCGCCCACGACGTGGTCTCCGTCACTCCCGCCGCCGGCTTCTCCCTCACCGTGGAGGGGCCGTTCGCCGCACCCCTGCTGCTGGAGGGGCCGGCCGGCAACCTGGTGTCGCGGGCGGCCTCCCTGCTGGCCGACAGCCTGGGGCGGGCGCCCGACGTGGCGATCACCCTGACCAAGAACCTGCCGGTCGCCTCGGGCATCGGCGGCGGCTCGGCCGACGCGGCGGCGACCCTGCGCGCCCTGGCTGTCCTCTGGGACCTGGCTCCCGACGATCCCCGCCCGGCCGCGCTGGCGCCGCGCCTCGGCGCCGACGTGCCGGTCTGCCTGTTCGGCCGCACCGCCTATTTCGGCGGCGCCGGCGAGCGGGTGGAGGCGGCCCCGGCCCTGCCCGACGCGTGGCTGGTGCTGGCCAACCCCGGCGTGCCGGTGCCGACCCGCGACGTGTTCGCCGCCCGCCGCGGCGGCTGGAGCGCGCCGGCCCGGCTGGAGCGGGCGCCCGCCGACGCGGCCGAGCTGGCGCTGATGCTGCGGGAGCGCGGCAACGATTTGCAGGCCCCGGCGCAGGAGGTGGCGCCCGCCGTGGCGGAGGTGCTGGCGGCGCTGGACGTGACGCCGGGCTGCCTGCTGTCGCGCATGTCCGGCAGCGGCGCCACCTGCTTCGGCCTCTATGCCGACGCGGAGGCTGCCGCCGCCGCCGCCCGGCTGCTGGCCCGGGTGCGCCCCGCCTGGTGGGTGCAGGCCGCGGCACTGCTGCCCGACGTCACCGGGGTCGAGGAAGGCTGAGGCCTGGCGACCCAGCCTACCTGGTCAGGGCCTGCCTGGTCAGGGCCTGCCGGGGCACGGCCCTTCTGGAAACCTCCGCCAAGCCCCGGCCGGGTCAGCCGCCGCGCAGGTGCTGGAGCAGCGCCTGGGTGGCGCGGCCGTCGACCGGCAGCCCCTTGGCCTTCTGGTAGGCGCGGATGGCGGCGGCGGTGCGCTTGCCCAGGTGGCCGTCCGGCCGGCCCTTGTGGTAGCCGGCGGCCTTCAGCAGCGTCTGGATCTCCTTGACGCCGTCGCGGTCCACGGGAACCGGCCGTCCGGCCCGGGCCTGCTGCGGCGCCGCGGCCTGCGGCGGTTCCGCCGGGCGGGGCGCGCGGGCGGCGCCCGGGGCAGCACCGGGCGCGGGGATCACGGCGGCGGCGGCGATCTGGGGCGGCGCCTCGGTGACCAGCACGTTGGTGCCGCCGGCGGCCAGCCGCTTCAGCGCGTCGGCGGCGGTCACGTCGCCGGACGCGGCGGCCTGGCGGTACCAGCCGGCGGCCGTCTCGTGGTCGGGCGCGCCGTCCACCCCGGCCTCGTAGAGGATGCCCAGCATGAACAGCGAGCGGGCGATGCCGGCGTCGGCCGCCTCCTCGAACCAGCGGGCGGCGGCGACGGGGTCGCGCTCCACCCCGTTGCCCTCGGCGTGCAGCAGGCCCAGGTCGTACTTCGCCTCGGCGTGCCCCAGTTCGGCGGCGCGGCGGTACCAGGCGACGGCGCGCGGCATGTCCACCGGCTGCGCCAGCCCGCCGCGGTTGAGGTCGGCCATGGCGTAGGCGGCGTCGGCGTCGCCGCGCAGGGCCGCCTGCTCGTACCAGAAGCGGGCGCGGCGCATGTCCTGCGCCCGGTCGAAGGTGGCGGAGGAGAACGCCTCCGCCAGCGCCAGCTGCGCCTCCACGTCGCCGGCCCGGGCGCGGACGTCGAGGTCGCGCATCTCCTGGTCCGCGGCCGAGGGCAGCGCCGGCGCCCCCGCCACCGCCACGCCGGCGCCGACCAGGGCCGGCAGCACCACCTCGCGCCCGGGCGCCGACCGCGCGGCGGGGGCGGCCTGCGCCTTGCGCTGGCCGGACTTGCGGACGGCGGGCTTGGACGGCGGCTTCGGCGCCGTCGGCTTGCGCACCGTGGGCTTGGTCGCGGCGGGTTTCCGCGGCTGCTCCACCTTGCGGGGGGCGGCGGGCTTCGCGGGCTCCGCCGCCGGGACGGGGGAGGCGACCAGGCAGGCCAGGAGGAGGGGGGCTAGCAGGGACCGGCGCATGCCGGGCAACTCCGGGGTGACGGGCGGCAGGAGGGCGGAGCCTAGCACGAAACCCCTTAACGGGGAGTGTCCCGGCACCCCACTCTGCGCCCCCTTCCGACCGGTTGCGAAGCAGGCGGCCTTCGATTATGGTGCGCGCCTTCCCGCCGGCACCCCGTGCCGTCCGGGCAGGGGATTGGGGCGTCGCCAAGCGGTAAGGCAGCGGTTTTTGGTACCGCCATTCCCAGGTTCGAATCCTGGCGCCCCAGCCATCCCCCCGCTCATTTCTCCCGCAGCCACCCCGTCATGCTGTAGCGCCCGCCGCTGGCGAAGGGCGTGACGTAGGAGACCAGGTGCGGGGTCGGCACGACGAACATGTTGAGCGCGTTGAAGCTGGGGATGAAGCCCTCGGTCACGTTGCCGGCCTCGTCCAGGAACTCCAGCATGCCGCCCCATTCCGGGCGCCAGGCGGGGGTCATGTTGAGGACGTAGGCGAGGCGCCGCTTCTGGTCGGGGCGGCCCAGATCGTCGTGGCGGGTCAGGAAGTGGTGCGGCTTGTAGAGGGTGGCCTGGCAGTCGGCCATGCCGATCTCCGGGATGCCGGAGACCTCGCGCACGAAGTCCAGGAATTCCTCTCCGTTCAGGAACTCAAGCACCCGGTTCACATAGAGGTCCGGCCCCAGCTTCTTCTGGTAGAGGTCCCAGACCGGGTAGTTGTGGAAGACGAACTGGAAGCCCTTGCGGGCGCCGGACAGGATGTGCTCGCCCAGCGCCGCCTGCTGCTGGGGCGTCATCGCCGCCACCTGGGTGGCGTGCAGGGCGTGGATCTTCTCGTCGCCATCGTTGAAGATGGTGTTCCAGGCCACCTCCTCCTTGAGGCAGCGGTGCAGCCGCGCCGCCGCCTCGGGCACCAGGATGCCGTCGATGTGGACCCGCCCGGCGGCGCGCAGCCGCGCGGCGATGGCGGCGCGGTCGAGGCCGGGCGACAGGCGCACCGGGGGGTGGTCGGCGGGGCTGGCGCTGGCGTGCATCGGGCGGTTCCGTCTGGCTTTTCCCCGGTCTGGCCTCCGGTCTAGCCCAGGTGCCCCGGCGGCGGCAATGCCCCGCCCGGACGGTCGGGAATCGATCACATTTTATCTATCCGTTAGGGACCCTTTCACGTATCATTCGGATGATAGTGGACATGAAGTCCGTCCCGGAAACCGGCCGGCGCCGAAAGCGGCCGTACGGGAAGGGAGCGGGGGCGGGCGGCAACGGGCGGTTGGCGCGCCAAGGCGCGGAGTGGCGATGAATCGGCAGAATGCACCGAAGCGTGACTGGGTCCGGGTCAAGCCGGGCGAGCGGACGGCGACGGTCCCGGAGAAGCCGGACCATGACGACCAGAAGCTGCTCACGCTGCTGCAGACGGCCAAGCGCGAGCTGCAGGGCCTCCGCCTGATCCACCTGCACCTGTCGCTGCTGAAGGACAAGAGCACGCTCGACGTCATGTCGATCAAGCGCGCCATGCAGGAGACGGCCGACCAGTCGTCGTACCTGCAGGTGTTCAACCTGTCCAACGACGACGTCATCATCCTCTACAAGGGCATCAAGTTCTCGCTGATCTCGGAGGTCTGCTCCAAGCTGGAGAAGCTGCTCCTGTCCCGCACGGTGATGGTGAAGCAGAATCCCTACCGGGAGGACAGCCTCTACTCGATCATGGAGCTGTCGCTCAACTTCGTGAACGTCATCCGGTTCATCGAGGGGCTGCAGCAGGGCGAGTCCGGGGACCAGCAGACCGAGACCAAGCCGCCGATCACGCTCGAGGAGCTGGGCAAGATCGAGCGCGCGGTGCAGATGTTCGACCTGTCGCCGTTCATGCTGAACCAGCCGGTGGTCAACATCCAGAACGGCGAGGAGAACGAGTTCGAGTATTTCGAGCTGTACATCGCCATCAAGGCGCTGGAGGAGCGGCTCTCGCCCAAGTACGACATCACCCACAACAAGTGGCTGTTCAGCTACTTCACCGCCAACCTCGACCTGTCGGTGCTGAAGGCGCTGAACTACGGCGTCGACTTCCTGCGCGGGCGGCGGCTGGGGCTGAACCTGAACCTCGCCACCATCCTGTCCGCCAGCTTCGTCAAGTTCGACGAGCGGCTGACTGCCGACCTCCGCGGCAACGTCGTGCTGGAGATCAACAAGACCGATCTCATCGAGAACACCAGCATGTACAAGGAGGTGGTCGACTTCGCCACCAGCCGCGGCTACCAGATCTGCATCGACGGGCTGAACGACTTCTGGGTCACGCACATGGACCTGGAGTACATGGCCTGCGACTACGCCAAGATCATCTGGACCGAGGACATGCAGAACATGTCCGACGGCGAGAAGGAGGCCTTCATGGAGAAGGTCCAGGCGCAGTCGAACTGCCGCTATATCCTGGCGCGCTGCGGCACGGTGAACGGGCTGATCTGGGCCGACAAGGTCGGCATCAGCCTGGTCCAGGGTCGCATCGTGGACAACATCATGCGCAAGGGCGTGCTGATCCGCGACGCGCTGAAGTCCGCCAAGATGATGAGCGACGACTGAGGCTCAGTTGTTGAGCCAGATCCAGCCGTTCAGCACCGCCGCGAAGCCGACCCAGGCGAGATAGGGCAGCATCAGCAGCCCCGCGGCCCGGCTGGCCCGGGAGAAGGCGACAGCCGTCGCCAGGATCGCCGCCCACAGCAGGACGATCTCCGCGAAGGCCAGGTCCGGCCGGTGCAGGCCGAAGAACAGGACCGACCAGCCGAGGTTGAGCGCCAGCTGCACGCCGTAGAGCGCCAGCGGCCCCCGTGCCGCCCTCCACCCGCCCCGCGCCCGCCACACCAGCCAGGCCGCCACCGCCATGGCAAGGTAGAGCAGCGTCCAAACCGGCCCGAACAGCCAGTCCGGCGGGTTGAAGGGCGGCTTCTCCAGCGTGCGGTACCAGCCCCCGATCTCCGGCGTGGTCACGGCACCCCCGGCCGCCGACACGGCGACGGTGGCGGCCAGGATCAGGCCGAGGGCGATCCAGGAGGGCGTGGCGGGACGGTCACCGGGCATCGTCGTCATGCACAGCGAGATCGGCCGCGGCAAGGGGAGGTCAACCTATCCGCTTGGACTTTGCGCGGCCGCGTAATCATGAGGGATTTTCTGTAAATACGTTTATACTCCGATAGAGGGAGATCGTCCGGGCAGGGCCTAGTGCCGGGCGGGGTGCACAGGGTGGATATGCACGACCGATGACCATGACCAGCATGGAGACGGCGCCGCCGTCAGGCGGGCCGGGAGCGGGCGCGCAGGCGGACGGCCAGGAGGCCAGCCGCAGCACCCATTTCGTCTTCGACGGCAAGGTCTTCCAGCTCCCCGGCGGATATTTCAGCCTGGCCAAGGACACCGGCGAGCCGGTCTTCAACGTCAACATGGGCGACGTCTGGGGCAAGATCCCCTTCCGCGCGCTGCGCGACGCCTTCCACATCGACGACAGCGGGCCCGACGCGGAGCTGCTGGCGAAGGTGGAGAAGGGCCTGCGCTTCGTGAAGGAGATCCGGCCGGGCGACAGCATCCCGCGGGAAATCCTCGACGGCACCGCCTCCTGGTCGGTGGACGAGCGCCACCTCGCCATCGCCCGCGGCCGCATCACCCTGCAGCTCATCTCCTGGATCACCGGGCGCGAGACGGTCGTGACCGACCGCGGCCAGCTCGAGCAGATGATGGAGGACCCGCAGACCAAGCAGCGGGCCCAGCAGGCTTTCGCTGAACTCGCCAAGCGCTTCGGCCTGCCGGAGGACCGCAAGCAGGAGGTCGTCGACAAGGTCGACAGCGTCGTGCGCGAGCTCTCCTACATCGAGGCGCTGCGCGACCGCTACGGGCAGGTCCAGCGCATCCTCTCCGGCCTCGCCCAGATCAACCGCATCTACAAGGCCGACCGGCAGATCACGTCCGACATCTCGCGCATGGTCGCGCTGATGAAGAACCCGATCTCGATGTTCGACGACATCTTCGCCCAGCTGGACGGCCAGACGGCGGAGGTGCTGGGCATGCTGCGCGCCTACGACGCCTCCGTCGCCTTCATCCGCCGCATGCGCGACGAGCTGCACACCAACCTCATGATCTGGGACGAGATGATCGCCGCCTGGTCCGCGCTGGAGATCGACCGCAGCGTGGAGGTCGAGCAGATGCTGAAACGGACCTACCAGTTCCTCGCCCAGAACTTCCTGATCGCCAAGGTCTGGCAGCGCGGCTGAGGCTCGTTGCGCGAGCGGAACGGTTTGCTGGCGCGGGTGACCCCTCACCCTCCCACGGCTCCGCCGCGGGCCCCTCCCTCTTCCCCAAGGGGAGAGGCGATTCCGGCCGCGCTTCCTTCCCCTCGCCCCCTGGGGGAGAGGGAGGGGCCCAGGCCGTCAGGCCTGGGAGGGTGAGGGGTCCCGGATCGCCCCTACCGCCCCTCGCGCCGCCAGGCCGCCAGCAGCAGGCCGACCGCCAGCAGCAGCACCAGGACGGCCGGCAGCAGCGGCACTTGGGTGACGCCCGAGACGACGTAGTCGCCGTTGGCGCGCAGGCCCATCCAGCCGCGGCCGGCGGCGTCGCGGTCGGGGCGGACGCGGCGGATGGCGGGGGCGTCGCCGCCGGCGCCGCCGAACTCGGCCAGCCAGTAGACGCCGCCGCCGCTGGCCTCCGTGACCGGCTCCAGCGGCTCCGGCGAGGTGCGCATGTCGGCGAGCTCGCGGGGGTTCACAGCACCCACCACGGCCAGCGCGGTGCGCTCCCCGTCGGTGATGCGCCAGATGCCGGGCTCGCCCGCCACCAGCGTGGCGCTGTCCAGCCCGTCGCCGCCGGCGGCCAGTTCCAGCGTGCGCTTCGCGTCGGAGGGGGAGGTGACCTCCACCGGCCGCGGGTCCGGCTCCAGCGAGCGGCGCTCCACGGTGATGCGGTTGCCCTCGACCCGGGCGCGCAGGTCGTTCTCCTCCAGCTCCGGCTCCTTCATGAGCCAGTGGGCGAGGCGGCGCAGCAGCTCCGCCTGCGGGCCGCCGCCCTCGAACCCGCGCGACCACAGCCAGATGTGGTCGGAGGCGAGCTGGGCCACGCGCCCCTCGCCGACCCGGTCCAGCACCAGCAGCGGGCGGCCGTCCAGGCCGGACATGACGGTGGAGCCGCGGGTCGGCTGCACGTCGATCTGGCGGAACCAGCGGCCCCAGGCGCCCACCCCGTCCTCCGCCGCGCCCGCCAGGCCGGCGGTAACCGGGTGGCGCTTGCCGAGGTCGGTGACGGCGGGCTTGAACGGCCGCTCCAGGATGTCGCCCGTGGGCTCCGCCGGCAGCACGACGCCCAGCGGCGTGCGGAACAGCGACAGCGGCGTGGCGAAGGTCGGCCCGCTCGCCTCCAGGAAGGCGCCGCCCTTCTCCACATAGTCCGCGATGTTGGAGAGGTAGGACAGCGGCAGCACGCCCCGCCGCTTGTAGCGGTCGAAGATGATCAGGTCGAACTCGTTCAGCTTCAGCTCGAACAGCTCGCGGATGGGGAAGGCGATCAGCGACAGCTCGCGGATCGGCGTGCCGTCCTGCTTCTCCGGCGGGCGCAGGATGGTGAAGTGGACGAGGTCGACGCCCGGGTCGGCCTTCAGCAGGTTGCGCCAGGTGCGCTCGCCCGCGTGCGGCTCGCCCGACACCAGCAGGACCCGCAGCCGGTCGCGCACCCCGTTCACCACGACGGCGGCGCGGTTGTTCGCGAGCGTCAGCTCCTCGCCGGCCGCCGCGACCTCCATCTCGAAGATGTTCTGGCCGGCGTGCTCCAGGGTGAAGGTGAGCGCCAGCTCCTCACCCGCCGTCACGGGGTAGCTGCGCACCGGGCCGCCGTCCTGGCGCACCCGCACGGTCGCCTCCGCGGCAGCTCCCTCCAGCTTCGGCAGGTCCTCCACCCGCACCTTCAGGTCCACCGTCTTGCCGACGATGCCGAAGGAGGGGGCCTGGACGACGGTCAGGCGGCGGTCGCGCTCGTCCCGCTCGCCGGTCAGCAGCGTGTGGACGGGGCCGATCCCTTCCACCGCGCGCAAATTCTCCGCGACGTCGTGCACCTGCCCGTCGGTGATCAGCACCGCCCCGGCCAGGCGCCGATCGAGGCGCGGCACATCTGCCTGCTCTTCCGGCGCTTCGTGAGCTGGGGCGACGACCTCACGCGGAGGTACGTGGACGCGCTCGAGGCACGCGGGGTTCGGCACCTGCTCGTCGGCGGACGCGCGTTCCACGATCGGGAAGAGATCGAAACGCTCCGCGCGGCGCTCGCGGCGGTGGAGTGGCCCGACGACGAGCTGTCGGTGTTCGCGACGCTGCGCGGCGCCCTGTTCGCGATCGACGACGAGACGCTGCTCGAGTATCACCACGTGCACCCGTCGCACGTGTTCCATCCGTTCCGCGTGCCTCCCGACCTGCCGGAGCACCTCGCGCCGGTCCGCGAGGCCCTGACGCTCCTCGGCGAGCTGCACCGGCGCCGCAACCGCCG
>DASPKT010000171.1:0-10236 GCA_035627915.1 Azospirillaceae bacterium | reverse complement strand
GCCACCCTCCCCCCATGGGGGAGGGGGAGTCGGCCCCAAGCGTTCCCGGCCGATCGACGGCTGACCTGGGTGGGGAGGGCCAAGTTCGCGGGCCCTCCTCCGGCCTCTCGCGTCACGCCGCCCGCTGGCGGCCCTTGCCGCGGGTGAAGACCTTGTCGGTCGGCAGCACCTCGTCCGGCGCGAACTCCGGCAGGGCCTTCAGCCGCTCGTAGATGGGCGCGAAGTCCTGCGAGGTCGCGTCGAACAGCTGCTCGTAGCTGTCCAGCACGAAGTAGGTCGCCTGGTAGTCGTCGATGCGGTAGCGGGTGCGCATGACCCGCTCCAGGTCGAAGCCGATGCGGTTCGGCTCGTCGCTGTCGATGCAGTACTGCGACTCGCCGGCCGAGGAGAGCATGCCGGCGCCGTAGGCGCGGATGCCGTCCTTGGTGTTGATGAGGCCGAACTCCACCATGTACCAGTAGAGCCGGGCCAGGTTCTCCAGCGTGCCGAACTTCATGGCGCGCAGGCCGCCCTTGCCGTAGGCCTGCATGTAGTCGGCGAAGACCGGGTGCATCAGCAGCGGGACGTGGCCGAAGAAGTCGTGGAAGACGTCCGGCTCGACCAGGTAGTCCATCTCCTCCGGCTTGCGCAGCCAGTTGGTGACGGGGAACCGCCGCTCCGACAGGTGGGTGAAGAAGACGTCCTCCGGGATCAGCCCCGGCACCGCCACCAGCGTCCAGCCGGTGGCCTTCGACAGGATCTCGCTGGCGCGGCCAAAATGCGGCACGCCGTCGACGGCGTCCAGCTTGCCGATGCCGGCGATGAACTCCGGCGCCGCGTAGCGCTGCAGCAGCTTCGACTGGCGGGTGAAGAGCTGGCGCCAGAGCGCGTGCTCCGCCTCCGTGTAGCTCTCCCAGCCCTGGTCGATCGTGTAGTCCTCGCGCATGCGGCTGTAGTCGCCGCGCAGCGGGGTGTCGGTCTTGCCCTCGGTGTTCAGTCCCTCGGTGCTCATGGCCCGCATCCTCCCCAGGATGGAAATGTCTTGTCCGCAAGTTTATCGCGGACCAGGGGCCATTTCCTTGCGATCGTGCCCCACCCCGACTAACAGCCGGCAATCGGCTGCCGTCACGGTGGGGTCCAGCGCAATTTCCTGCGGGGGCGGGCCTTCAGGCGGCGCGGGCCGGTGCGGCGGCGTGCCGCAGCAGGTCGGCCAGGATCGCCTGGTGGTGCCGGTGGGCGAGGGAGAAGTGCGTCTCCCCCTCGATGACGTGCAGCCGGGCGCCGGGGATCAGGCGGGCATAAATGTGCGCCGCCGCGACCGGCACCGTGCGGTCGGCGCTGCCATGCCAGACGGAGACCGGGATGCGGATGGCACCGGGGTCGAAGCCCCAGGGGCGGCCGTACAGCAGCGCGTCGCCCAGGGGGCCGTGCACGCCGTGCGACAGGGCCTGGCGCCAGCCCAGCATCACGCGCTCGCCGACCGCCGTCTTCGCCAGCTCCCCGTTCAGGGCGGGCAGGCCCAGCAGCCGGTGCAGCGCCGCCAGGACCGAGGACACGTCGCCGTGCTGCAGCACCCGGCGCACGGCGGTGGCGGCCAGCCGCAGGGCCAGCGGGCGCCGCGCCATGGAGAGCAGCACGCCGGCCGGGCTGCCCGTCTCCCAGCCGTGGCCCGGCGGGGCGACGCCGGCCAGCAGGGCCGCCCCCGACAGTCGGTGGCCCAGCGCCAGGGCGCAGGCGGCGGCATAGGGCGCCCCGCCCGACATGCCGACCACGAAGGCACCGTCGAGTTCCAGCGCATCCATCAGCTGCGCCACGTCGTCCGGCCAGTCCAGGAAGGTGCGGCCGTCCCTGGGGCAGGACAGGCCGTAGCCCGGCCGCTCCACCGCGATCAGCCGGACGTGGCGCACGGGGATGGAAGCGGGCTCGGTCCGGCAGCCCGGGAAGCCGTGGAAGTAGAGGACCGGCGGCGCCGCCGGGTCGCCGTACGCCGCATAGCCGAGCCGGCGGCCGTCCCGGAGCAGGACGGTGCCGTCGCGGAAGGTCGGATGGTGCGGGTACGGGATCATGGGACCGGCCGTGTCTGCGTGGTGCGGTCGCCTGCTGGGCGGCCGCGGCGCGACAGTCTGGCCCTAAGACGTTAACCAAAATGTGGCGGCCGGCACCCGGCGCCCGCGTCCGGTTGCCGCACCGATTCCGCGTGCGCCCGAGAGGCTAGCGCCCCGCCGGCAGCGGCAGGGCGGTGGAGTGCTTCACCACGTCGATGACGAAGCTGGAGCGCACGTCCTTGACGCCCGGGACCTGCAGCAGCCGCTTCATCGACACCTCGGCATAGGCGTCCAGGTCGGGCACCACGATCTGCAGCAGGTAGTCCATGGTGCCGGTCATCACGAAGCAGGAGACGACTTCGGGGATCTGGCCGACGGCGCGGCGGAAGACGGCGTCGCCCTCCGCGTTCTGGTCGATCTTGACCTCCACGAAGGCGACGACGCCCAGGCCCAGCTTGCGCCGGTCCAGGATGGCGGCGTAGCCCTGGATGTAGCCGTCCTCCTCCAGGTCCTTGACCCGGCGCAGGCAGGGGCTGGGCGACAGGCCGACCTTCTCCGCGAGGTCGACGTTGGACAGGCGGCCGTTGCGCTGGAGCGCGTCCAGGATGCGCAAATCTGCCGAATCCAGTGAGCTTTTCCCCATCGCCTGCCCCCTATATCGTATTCATTGGCACGAAATTGCGCGATTGTCGCCGCTCCAAGGATTCTTCGCAAGGACATGCCCGGCGTTCCGGCGTATCATGCGGGCAGCGAACAATCCGGCCCTGGGGAGGGATGACATGTCTACCGCGAGCACGCTGACCATCGACGGCGAGGTCTGGGAAAACCCGATGGGCACCGACGGCTTCGAGTTCGTCGAGTACACCGCGGAGGACACCGAGGCGCTCGGCCGCCTGTTCGAGAGCATGGGCTTCACCAAGGTCGCCCGCCACCGCTCCAAGAACGTCTCCCTGTACCGCCAGGGCGGCATCAACTTCATCGTGAACGCCGAGCCGGACAGCCTGGCCCAGCAGTTCGCCCGCGCCCACGGCCCCAGCGCCTGCGCCATGGCCTTCCGCGTCAAGGACGCCGCCCAGGCCCTGAAGCGCGCGGTCGAGCTGGGCGCCAAGGAGGTGAAGGGCACGATCGGCCCGATGGAGCTGAACATCCCGGCCATCGAGGGCATCGGCGGCAGCCTGATCTACCTCGTGGACCGCTATACCAGCCCGTCCATCTACGACATCGACTTCGTGCCGGTGGAAGGCGTCGATCAGAACCCCGCCGGCGCCGGGCTGGAGGTCATCGACCACCTGACCCACAATGTCCGCAAGGGCCGCATGGACCATTTCGCGGACTTCTACGGCCGCCTGTTCAACTTCCGCCAGATCCGCTACTTCGACATCACCGGCGAGTACACGGGCCTGACCAGCCGCGCCCTGACCGCGCCCTGCGGCAAGATCCGCATCCCCATCAACGAGTCCAAGAGCGAGGAAGGGGCGGACAAGGTCGACCAGATCCAGGAATTCATCCAGCAGTACAAGGGCGAGGGCATCCAGCACATCGCCCTGCTGACGGACGACATCATCGCCACCTGGGACAAGCTGGCCGCCAACGGGGTGAAGTTCATGACCCCGCCGCCCGACACCTACTATGAGATGCTGGAGGAGCGCCTGCCCGGCCACGGCCAGCCGGTGGACGAGCTGAAGAAGCGCGGCATCCTGCTGGACGGCAACGAGGGGCGCTACCTGCTGCAGATCTTCACCGAGACGGTGATCGGCCCGATCTTCTTCGAGATCATCCAGCGCAAGGGCGACGATGGCTTCGGCGAGGGCAACTTCAAGGCCCTGTTCGTCAGCATGGAGCGCGACCAGATCCGCCGCGGCGTGCTGAAGGTCGCCAAGTAACCGCCCGCACCGGGACGGCCGAGCGAGGGGGCGGCGCCGCAGGGTGCCGCCCCCGTTTCTTTTCGGCGGGGGTCGCTTCAGCGGGCCGTATCGGCCTGCGCCGTGGCGCCGGGCGGGTCGCCGGCCGCGGCGTGGCGGCGGATCTCCTCGCGCGACAGGCGGCCGTCGCCGTCCGCGTCGATGCGATCGAACAGCCGGTCGGCGTCGTCCTCCTCCGCCGGGTCGGCGGCCTCCGCCGGCATGGTCACCAGCGTGGCGAGCCAGCCGGCCGCGGTGCCGGCCAGCAGGCTGGGCCCGGCCAGCGCCAGGACGACGAGCACGGCCGCGACCACGCGGGCGATCCCGACCTTCAGATGCAGCAGCGTCATGGCCCCGGCTCCGGTGATGGGCATCCCGGACTTGTACGCGCGAGCCCCGCCTTTCCCTGCGCCCTCCCTTTGGGCCTAGGACGAAAGGTCAGGCCGCCGTCGTCTCCGCCGAGGCCGCCAGCAGCTCCTCCAGCGCCTGGCGCAGGCTGCGCGGGCTGTAGGGCTTGTGCAGCAGCCGGTAGCCCAGCCGCGCCGCCTCGCGCAGTTCCTCCGTGCCGGTCTCCCCGGTCAGGATAAGCACCGGCAGGTCGCGGCCGGCAGCGGCGCGGACGTGGCGCACCGCGTCGAACCCGTCCAGCGTCCCCGGCAGCCGGAGGTCGGTCACCAGCAGGTCGGGCGCCATGCCGGTGCCGGCCAGCAGGTCCAGCGCCTGCTCCGCGGACGCCGCCTCCGCCACGCGGCAGCCCCAGCCCTTCAGCAGCTGCGCCATGGCGAGCCGCTGCAGCGCGTCGTCCTCGATGACCAGCACGGCGGCGTCCAGCGCGGGCGCCTGCACCGGCGGGGCGGGTCGCGCCGTCGGCCGCACCGGTGCCGCCAGCAAATCGAGCGACACCACCGTTCCCCGGCCCAGGCGCGAGCGCAGGTCGAGCGGGTGGTTCAGCAGCGCGGCCACCCGGCTGACGATGGCGAGACCCAGCCCCAGCCCCTGGGCGCGGTCGCGCTCGCGGTTGCCGACCTGGAAGAACTCCTCGAACACGCGGTCGACCTGGTCCGCGGGGATGCCGGTCCCGGTGTCCCAGACCTGGAGCCTCACCGACCGCCCGCGCGGCCGGGCCGCCACCAGGATGCCGCCGGAATCGGTGTAGCGCACGGCGTTGCACAGCAGGTTGCGGACGATGCGCTCCAGCAGCACGGGGTCGCTGACGATGGCGGCGGGCCGGCAGCGGACCCGCAGTTCGATCCCCCTGGCCGCCGCCTGCGGCGCGAACTCCGCCGCCATCCGCTCCAGCAGGGCGGCGAGGTCCACCACCGCCGGGCGCGGCTGCACCGTGCCGGCGTCGAGCGTGGAGATGTCGAGCAGCTTGTTCAGCAGGTCCTCGCCGGCGCCCAGCGCGTCGGACAGGCGGTTCGCCAGGGTCTGGGCCGCGTCCCCCTGCGCCTCCTGCTGCAGCAGGTGCAGGAACAGGCGCATGGCCTGGAAGGGCTGGCGCAGATCGTGGCTGGCGGCGGCCAGGAAGCGCGACTTGGCGCGGACGGCCTGTTCCGCCCGCTCCGTCTCCTCGCGCAGGCGCCGCTCCAGCCGCTTGTTCTCCTCGATGTCCGTGTTGGTGCCGAACCAGGCGGTGACGTTGCCGTCCGCGTCGGTCAGCGGCAGCGCCCGCGCCAGGTTCCAGCGCCAGCCGTCCGGCGCCCGGACGCGGAACTCTGTCTCGTAGGGCTGGGCCAGGGCGCGGGCGCGGGTCCAGGTCGCCTCCACCCGCCCGCGGTCGTCGGGGTGGACGTAGGCCGCCCAGGCGTCGCCCAGGCAGCGGGCGGCGGGCACCCCCACCGTCTCGGTCCAGCGCTCGTTCAGGAAGTCCACCTGCCCGTCCGGCCGGGCGGTCCAGACGATGACCGGCACCAGGTTCGCCATCTCGCGGAAGCGCTGCTCGCTGCGGCGGAGCGCCCGTTCCGCCTGCTGGCGCAGGGTCACGTCCATGAAGGCGGTGATGGCGCCGCGCGGCCGCCCCCGGTCGTCCAGCAGCGGGGTGACGTTGCCGTGGACGTGGCGCACGCTGCCGTCCGGCCTCACCACTTCCAGCGTCACGTCGCGCAGGTCGCGCATCTCCGCGATGGCGCGGCGGGTCGGCAGCGCCTCGCGCGGGAGCGGCCGGCCCTGCTCCATCACGGTGACGTGCCGGGCCACGTCCGCCGCCGACAGCGCCGCCATGCCCGTCTCCGGCGCCGGCATCCGCAGGAGCTCGCAGGTCGCCAGGTTCGCCCAGACGCGACCGTCGGTGGAGGTGATCCAGACGGCGGCCGGCACCGCCTGCATCAGCGCCTCCAGGTCGGCGGCGCGGGCCTTCTCCCGCCGCTCGCTCTCGCGCAGCCGCTGCTCGGCCTCACGGGCCTGGCGGTAGAGCCGCGCATGGTGCAGCGCCATGCCCGCCTGCCGCGCCAGGATGAGGGCGAGGTCGCGCTCCTCCTCCCCGAACGCCCCCTCCCGGATCGAGCGGCCGCCGCTTGCCGACAGCAGGGTCAGCACGCCGGCGACATGCCCGCCGGCCTCGACCGGGACCGACAGCGCCGCCGCCGGGCCCAGCGCCGCCAGGCAGGGCGCGCCGCCGGGTGCCAGCACCGTCTCGCCGGCGGCGGCGCGGGCGACGGGGTCGTCGGCCCCGGGCTGCACGGCGGCGAGCGCCTGGAGCGCCGCGGCCTCATCGTATGCGTCGGGATCGGCGCCGGCGCGGCGCAGGGCGGCGGCGATGGGGCGGCCCGCCTCCACCAGGTGCAGCACGGCGGCGTCGGCCAGCCCGGGCACGGCCATGCCGGCGATGGCCCGCACCGTCGTCCCGTGGCCCGACGCGGCCGCCAGCGCGCGGCCGGCCTCCGTGAGGACGTCGAGGACGCGTCTGGACCCGCTGGACACCCTGCCTACCCTGCCGAAGATGGGCGCCGCGGCGGCGGCCCCTGGGTGAAATTGATGCATGGGCGGACCCTCCGCCTCCACTACCCGTCGGTGCAGGTGCTTTCCGCGGAGGAGAGATGACCTGCCGTTGCGGTGTACTCCGAACCGGCTACCTCTCATCGGGGGCAGGTCCGACGGCCGGGGGCAGAAGCGCCCGGGGGGAACAGCATGCCTCCCCTTCCGGTTTCCCATCGGGACGGGATCGTTCCGCTTCCGGAAGGGGGAGGTCGGCATGTCGGAACAGAGCAGGGCGGTGGAGCGCCTGGCACGCCTCGGCTATGGCTGCCGCGGCCTGGTCTACGTCATCGTCGGCTGGTTCGCGGTCAAGGCCGCGATGGGCCGGTCGGAGGTCACCGACACCAGGGGCGCGCTGGCCGAGCTGCTGGGCCAGCCGCTGGGCAGGACCATGCTGGCCGTGGTGGCGCTGGGCCTCTGCGGCTACGCGCTCTGGCGCCTGGTCGAGGGGGTGCTGGACCTGGACGGCGGCAGCGGCGGCGGTGTCAAGGAATGGGGCCGGCGTGCCGGCCGGATCGCCAGCGGCCTCATCCACCTGGGCCTGGCGGCGGCGGCGGTGGGCCTGATCCTGGGCACCGGCGGGAGCGGCGGCGGGGACCAGTCGGCGCGGGACTGGACCGCCTGGCTGCTGTCCTTCCCCTTCGGCCGGGTGCTGGTGGCGCTGGTCGGCGTGGCGGTGCTGGCGGCCTCCGCGGCGCAGGCGGGCAAGGCGTGGAAGGCCGGCTTCGCCAACGAGCTGCCGCCCGACCCGGAGATCCGCCGCGTGCTCTGCCCCGTGGGCCGCGCCGGGCTGGCGGCCAAGAGCCTCGTCTTCGCCCTGGTCGGGCTGTTCTTCCTGCTGGCCGCCTGGCGCTCCGACGCGTCCGAGTCGGGCGGGCTGGCGCAGGCGCTGCGCACCTTGCAGGACCAGCCCTTCGGGCCCTGGCTGTTGGGGGTGGTGGCGGTGGGGCTGGTCGCCTTCGGCATCTACAGCGTCGCCATGGGCCTCTACCGCCGCATCGACGCCGGCCGGGCGGAGGCGCGGCTGCGCGCCGCCCTCTAGCTCAGGCCTTGGGCTGGAGCAGGTCCCAGCGGTTGCCGTAGAGGTCCTCGAACACGGCGACGCTGCCATAGGGCTCGTGCCGCGGCTCCTCCAGGAAGCGGACGCCGGCCGCCGTCATGCGGGCATGGTCGGCGGCGAAGTCGTCGGTGCGCAGGAACAGGAACACCCTTCCGCCCGTCTGGTCGCCGACCCGCGCCTCCTGCTCCGGGCCCGCCGCCTTGGCCAGCAGCAGCGTCGCACCCCCGCTCCCGGCGGGCGCCACCGTGACCCAGCGCTTGCCGCCGCCCATGTCGGTGTCCTCCAGCAGCCGGAAGCCGAGCTTGCCCACGTAGAAGCCGATGGCCTCGTCATAATCGCGGACGACGAGGGCGATTGTGGCGATCGACTGCGGCATGGGGGCTCCGGGTTCGGGCGGCGGGTCAGGCGGGGAGGCTGCCCCGCCGGCGCACTCCGGTCAAGGTGCCGCCAGCCGGGCCCGCAGCGCCGCCAGCTTCCCCTCCAGCCTCGCCACCTTCTTCTCCAGCTTGCGGCGGCGCTTGGGCGGGAGTGCCGGCGGCAGCGCCATCAGCGGGCGGACGCGGCGGTTGATCTCCGCCCGCTGCGCCTTGTCCAGCCGTTTCCAGCCGCGCACCTCGCCCTTCGTCCGGTGGCAGCCGAGGCAGACGCCGGCGGCATCGAACCGGCAGACCTTGATGCAGGGATCGGCGTGGTCCTTGGGCATGGTGTCGGGTCCGCGTCGCGGCGCCCGGGTCGGCGCCCCCGGGGGCCAGATGGGGCTCCCGGCCGCCGCGGTCCAGCGCCGGCAGCGCAGGTCCGGCTTGAAGCGCGCGCGCCGCCCGTCCATTCTCCTGGCCTGACGGAAGCCAGGGAGAGGCACGATGCGGCGCGGTTTGGATCGGCTGGCGGCGGCGGTTGCGGCGGCAGTCTGCGTGGCGGGGACGGCCGGCGGCGCCGCGGCCCAGCAGGAGTTCGCCACCTACGCCAAGCCCAAGGGCCGGCACGAGCTGAAGGTCGTGCCCGTGGTCCAGGGCCTGGACCATCCCTGGGGCATGGCCTTCCTGCCCGACGGCGGCATCCTGGTGACCGAGCGCACCGGCAAGCTGCGCCTGGTCCGCGACGGCAAGCTGGCGGCCGAACCGGTCGCCGGCCTGCCCGCCATCGAGGAGCATGGCCAGGGCGGCCTGCTGGACGTGGCGCTGCACCCGGGGTTCGCGCAGAACCGGCTGGTCTACCTGACCTATTCGGAGAAGGCCGCGGACGGCAAGGGCCGGCACACCACCCTGGCGCGCTTCCGCTACGAGGGCGGCCGGGCCGAGGGGTTCCAGGTGCTGTACCGGGGCGTCACCGTGGACAGCAAGTTCCACTTCGGCTCCCGCATCGCCTTCGGGCCGGACGGCAAGGTGTACATCTCGCACGGGGACCGTGGCGACAAGGAGCGGGCACAGGATTTGGGCGACCCCGCCGGCTCCATCATCCGCCTGAACGAGGACGGCACGGTGCCGCCCGACAACCCCTTCGCGTCGCGCGCCGGCGCCCGGCCGGAGATCTTCACCTGGGGCCACCGCAACCCGCAGGGCATGGCCTTCCAGCCCGGCACCGGCAAGCTGTGGGCGGCCGAGCACGGGCCCCAGGGCGGCGACGAGGTGAACCTGGTCGTGGCCGGCACCAACTACGGCTGGCCGGTCATCACCTACGGCGCCAACTACGGCACCGGCACCAAGATCGGCGAGGGCACGGCCAAGGACGGCATGGCCCAGCCGGTCGCCTATTTCGTGCCGTCGCTGGCGCTGGCCGGCATCGACTTCTATGACGGTGCCAACCTGCCGCTGTGGCGCGGCGACATGGTGGTAGCGCTGCTGTCAGGCGGCATCGCGCGCCTGGACATGGACGGCGAGCGCATCGTCGCCGCCGAGCGCCTGCTGGAATCGGAGCTGCCGCGCACCCGCGACGTGCAGACCGGCCCCGACGGCAAGCTCTACGCGCTGGTCGACGCGGCGGAGCCGGAGGGTCAGCTGGTCCGGCTGGAGCGGCGCTGACCGGCGCCGCCTCCCCTCCCGAAAAGGCGCCGCCCACCCCCACCAGACCGTTTGCATCCCCCGATCCCTTGCGCTAAGGTGCGCGCCGGCCGCCCCACAGGCGGCCCAGACGCTGCGCAGGACCCGTAGCTCAGCTGGATAGAGCGCTGCCCTCCGAAGGCAGAGGTCGTACGTTCGAATCGTATCGGGTCCGCCAGCCTCAGCCGCATAGGGCTGAAAATTTTTCCGTCAGGCGCAGATACTCGCGCGGCGCTCTCCCA
>DASPKT010000170.1:0-13874 GCA_035627915.1 Azospirillaceae bacterium | reverse complement strand
GCGCTCCGGCGCCGCCATCGACGAGATCAACTGCGTGCGCAAGCACCTCTCCGCCATCAAGGGCGGCCGGCTGGCGGCGGCGACGAAGGCGCGGGTGGTGACCCTGGCCGTATCCGACGTGCCGGGCGACGACCCCGCGGTCATCGCGTCGGGCCCCACGGTCGCCGATCCCACCACCCTGGCCGACGCGCGCGCCGTGCTGGCCAGGTACGGCATCGAGCCGCCGCCGGGCGTCGCCGCCGCCCTCGCCGACCCCGCCAACGAGACGCCGAAGCCGGGCGACCCGGCCCTCTCCCGGTCCGGCTACCGCATGATCGCGACGCCGCAGGACGCGCTGGAGGCGGCCGCCGCGGCGGCGCGGGCGGCGGGGGTGACGCCGCTGATCCTCGGCAACGCCATCGAGGGGGAGGCGCGCGAGGTGGCGCGCGTCCATGCCGGCCTGGCGCTCCAGGTGGTGCGCCACGGCCAGCCCCTGCCCCGCCCCTGCGTGCTGCTGTCGGGGGGCGAGACGACGGTCACCGTGCGCGGCCAGGGGCGCGGCGGGCGCAACGCGGAGTTCCTGCTGGGCCTCGCCGTGGCGCTGGACGGGCTGGAGGGCGTGCACGCCATCGCCTGCGACACCGACGGCATCGACGGGACGGAGGACAATGCCGGCGCGCTGCTGGGCCCCGACAGCCTGGCCCGCGCCGCCGCCCTGGGGCTGGATGCCAAGGCGATGCTGGCGGACAACAACGGCTACGGCTTCTTCCAGGCGCTGGGCGACCTGGTCGTGACCGGGCCCACGCGCACCAACGTGAACGACTTCCGGGCCCTGCTGATTCCCTGACGGGGCCGCCCTGCCCGCTGGCGCAGTCCGGATCGACCTGCCATAAGGGAGGCGGTTCGGTTTCCGGCACGGGTCATGGCGCGCCTTCTCGTCAACCGCCTCCTGCAGTCGCTGCTGGTGCTGCTGGCGGTCTCCTTCATCGTCTACATGCTGATCGGGCTGATGCCGGGCGACCCCATCGACCTGATGATCGCCGCCAACCCCGAGCTGACGTCCGCCGACGCCGCGCGGCTGAAGGCGCTGTACGGGCTGGACAAGCCGCTCGTGGGGCGCTGGTGGAACTGGCTGACGGCGCTGCTGCAGGGCGACCTCGGCTACAGCCGGCTCTACGCCCAGCCGGTGGGGCGCATCCTGCTGCCGCGCCTGATGAACACGCTGGTCCTGCTGCTGCCGGCGCTGCTCATCGCCATGGCCGTCGCGGTGCCGCTGGGCGTGCTGGCGGCGCGGCGGCCGGGCGGGAAGCTGGACACGGCGGTGGGGCTGTTCTGCTTCGCCGGCATCTCCATGCCGCCCTTCTGGCTGGCCCTGCTGCTGATCATGCTGTTCGCGGTGGGGCTGGGCTGGCTGCCGGCCGGCGGGATGGAGACGATCGGCGGCGGCGGCTTCCTCGACCGGGCGCGCTACGCCGTGCTGCCGGTGGCGACGCTGGTGCTGCTGTCGGTCGGCGGCTACATCCGCTACGTCCGCGCCGCCATGCTGGAGGCGCTGCGCCAGGACCATGTCCGCACCGCCCGCGCCAAGGGGGCGGGCGAGGCGCGCGTGGTCTGGGGCCATGCGCTGCGCAACGCCATGCTGCCCGTCGTCACCATCCTGGCGCTGGAGTTCGGGACCCTGTTCGGCGGTGCCCTGGTGACGGAGACGATGTTCGCCCACCTGGGCATGGGCAAGCTGATCTACGACGGGATCATGGGCAACGACTTCAACGTCGCCCTCTCCGGCCTGCTGCTGGTGACCCTGACGGTGCTGGCCGGCAGCTTCCTGGCCGACCTCGTCTACGCCCTGCTAGACCCGCGCGTCAGCTTCCAGGAGGCACGGTGACCGCGGCCGCCACCCTGCTGCCCCGCCGGCGCAGGCTGGCCCCGGCGCTGCGGCGCCCGGCGGTGCTGGCGAGCGCCGCCGTGCTGGCCCTCCTGGCGCTGGCCTGCTTCTGCGCGCCGCTGCTGGAGGCGGCGCTGGGGGTGGACGCGACCTCGGTCAGCCTGCTCGACCGCTTCGGCCCGCCCACCGCCCAGCACCCGCTGGGCACGGACGAGCTGGGGCGCGACGTGCTGGTGCGCCTCCTGCAGGGCGGGCAGGTGTCGCTGACGGTGGGGCTGCTGGCGGCCCTGCTGGCGTCGGCCGTCGGCACCGGCGTCGGCCTCGTCTCCGGCTATTACGGGGGGCGGCTGGACCAGGCGCTGATGCGCTTCACCGACCTCATGGTGGCGATCCCGGTGCTGCCGCTGCTGATCATCCTGGCGGCGCTGGACCCGGCCAAGCTGCCGGTGCCGGCGGCCCTGTCCGGCTCGGAGGATTTCAGCCTCTACCGCATCGTCCTCATCATCGCCCTGTTCGGCTGGACCACGGCGGCGCGGCTGGTGCGGGCCGACGCGCTCAGCGTGCGCCGGCGCGACTACGTCCGGGCGGCGGTGGCGCTGGGGGCCGGGCCGTCGCGGGTCATGCTGGCGCACATCCTGCCGAACGTGGTCTCGCCCGTGCTGGTGTCGACCACGCTGTCGGTCGGCAACATCGTGCTGCTGGAATCGGTGCTGAGCTTCCTCGGCCTCGGCATCCAGCCGCCGCTGCCCAGCTGGGGCAACATGCTGACGGGTGCCCAGGACCTGATCTGGTCGGCGCCGATGCTGGCGGTCTACCCGGGCCTGCTGATCTTCGTGACGGTGATCTGCTTCAACTTCCTGGGCGACGGGCTGCAGGAGGCGCTGGACCCCAGGGCCAGGGGGGAGCGGCGGTAAGCGCCGCCGCACCCGCCCTGCCGGACCCCGTCCCTACTCCGCCTTGCCGTAGCGCCAAGCAATGATCTCGGCCGAAAGTTTGAGGAAGGCCTGGTGGTTATTGGAGCGTCAGTCGGGACGGATCGCCAAGCAGCAGAATTGGCCGAACCAGGCCTCCGTGCGCTGCACCACCAAGCCGTTCCGCCCCAGCCTGACTTTGCTGTCGATCCCACGCCGAGCGATGCATGGGCGAATGCGCAACCGCAGCAGGGCTGCTCGGCAGCCGCGGTGATCATAGCCTTTGTCGGCGTACAGCTTCGAGCGGTGCCAACGAGGCTGACCGATGCTCAGCCGGATCGGCGGCACCGCATCCACCCAGTCTGCCAACCTCGCCGCAGATTGCAGCGCATGGCGCTTCATCCAGAGATAGGTCCGCGAGCCAGAAAAATTCGTATACGATAATTATGGCTGGTAAATAGCACTTACAGGATGCAAAATAGCTTCCCCTGGGCATCCCTCTGCCGAGGAAAGATGCTTGCTTCTGATTGGGGATGCGGCCGACGCACGCGCCACTTTCGGCCGATTTGCGCGCCCTTAATGGAGATTTGAACATGGCGGAGCTTAGGTCGATTCCACTCGATAATATGGAAGCCATAAATTCGGCTATTCGTAATCGAGAAACTTTCAAAGTTGTTGGTTGCGGCGGAAGGATGTCTAAAGCCGTGCAACTGACAGAAAGAGCGATTGAGAGCCAAGGTCTCAAGTGCAGGGTCTATACCGCAGGAAGGAAGGCTGCTTTGGCTGGAATTGCTATTCCAACTGGCATAACTCAGGCGATCGGCTTAATTTCTGCAGCAGGAATGGCCGCGCATAATATTGCCACTTACGCCCCGGATTATGAAATATCGAAGCACAAGATTGATAACTATCTAACTGTCGAATATAAGAAGGGGTGATGAGCATTTTAGCCAATAACTTAAGTATCTTGAAATAATACACCATGTAATGGCGGCGGCGAAGATGTCGATGAAGACTTTGTAGATGGCGGCGCACCGCCCTTAGCGGATCGCAAGACAGCGGAACGAGCCAAACCAAGCGAGCGTATGCTCCACCACGCGGCGGTGCCGGCGCAACTTGGCGCGCTGTCGATTTTGGGCTGGGCGATATGCGCGCGGATGTGTCTTCACACCGGCGGCGTATCCACTATTGCCTCTGGCATGCGGTTGCCGTGCAGGCTGACGGGGCTCTGAGCCTCGGCGAGCGGAATGCTGTTCGCGTCCGAGAGGACGTGGCACTTGGTCCTTGGCAGGCCGCGATCCATCGGGTTCAGGCAGGTCTCCTTCCCCACTTTGCCGCCAAGCTGGCGTTGTCGAGTGCTGCCAGTTCCCGACCAATCGCGTTCCTGGTATCGGGATGGTCCAAGAGCACTTGGCGCAACATACCCCACGTGCCGCCTACTGCCGGCCCGTCAAGCGGTGCCAGCAGGTTGTGCCCGAGCTGCAGCCCATCTCGGTTGGAGGCATCTCCCTAGGAATGCCACTTGCGCAAGACGACGAGACATCCGGCCAATGAGGCCAGAACGGGCACAAGTTGCCGCCCGTCCTTGGGTTGCGGCGGATTAGGCGGAATCAGCGGTTCAATGACGGCTCAGAGCGCGTCAGGCAACAGGGGAATGGCTATCCCTTCCCAGCAACCCAAACTCGGTTCTGTTAGTCACCCCTACTCCGCCTTGCCGTAGCGCACCGGCGTGTCGGTGCGGTCGATCAGCGTGATGACGTAGGGGCTGGTCAGCACCTGCGACTGGAACTGCTCCGACGTCGGCCGGATCTCCCGGTACTCCGCCAGCAGCTGGTCGCGCCGGCCCGGCCGGCGGTCGGCCATGATGGTGACGATCTCCACCCCGTAGCCCGAGGAGTTGCGCGAGCCGAGGAAGACGGCCAGCGCCATCAGGTTCTCCGGCAGGGCGCCCGGCGGGCGGGTCCCGACCAGGTCCCACAGGGCCCGCCACTCCGCCTCGGTGCGGGCGACCAGGAAGGTGGGGCTCTGGGCTCGGCTGATGTCGCCGCGCCAGGTGCCGCGGCCGACCAGCCCGGGGGCGGCGCCTTCGGGCTGCGCCGCGGCCGAGGGCGGCGGCTCCCCCGCCAGCCAGGCGGAGGTGTCGGCGCAGGCGCCCAGCAGGCCGAGCGCCGCCAGGGAGCCGGCCGCCGGGATCAGCCGGCGCAAGGGCACGGAACGGCCGCCCATGTCACCCCGCCCGCTCCAGCACCGACTCCACCAGCGTGGCCCAGTAGCTGGCGCCCAGCGGCAGGACCTCGTCGTTGAAGTCGTAGAGCCCGTTGTGGAGCATGCAGCCCGTCGCCGTGCCGCCCTGGCCCAGCCAGATGTAGGAGCCGGGCCTGGCCTCCAGCATGAAGGAGAAGTCCTCCGCCCCCATGCTGGGGCCGAGGTCGTCGTGGATTCGGTCGCGCCCGACCAGCTTCTCCGCCACGCCGGCGGCGACGGCGGTGGCGTCTACATGGTTGATGGTGGGCGGGTAGCCCTTGCGGTACCAGAGGGAGCCGGTGGCGCCGAACACCGGCGGCAGCGTCTCCACCAGCTTGCGCAGCCCGTTCTCCAGCTGGTCGCGGATCTCCGGCTTCAGCGCGCGCACGGTGCCGGCCAGCTTCACCTCGCCGGGGATGATGTTGAAGGCGGTGCCGGCGTGGAACTGGGTCACGCTGACGACGCCGCACTCCACCGGGTCGACGTTGCGGCTGACCAGCGTCTGGATCGCCAGCACCAGCTGCGAGGCGACGACGACCGGGTCCACCGCGTGGTGCGGCAGCGCCGCGTGGCCGCCGTAGCCCGTCACCGTGATCTCGAACTGGTCGGCGCCGGCCATCACGGGGCCGGGGCGCACCGCGATCTCGCCCGGGGGCAGGTCGGGCCAGTTGTGCATGCCGAAGACCATGTCGCAGGGGAACTTCTCGAACAGCCCCTCCTCCACCATGCGGCGGCCGCCGCCGGCCCCCTCCTCCGCCGGCTGGAAGATGAAGTTCACGGTGCCGTCGAAGTTGCGCGTCTCCGCCAGGTACTTGGCGGCGCCCAGCAGCATGGTGGTGTGGCCGTCGTGGCCGCAGGCGTGCATCTTGCCCGGCACCTTGGAGGCGTGGGCGAAGCTGTTGGCCTCCTGCATGTTCAGCGCGTCCATGTCGGCGCGCAGGCCGATGGCCTTGCCGTTCGGCCCCCGCGCGCCGTGCAGCACGCCCACCACGCCGGTGCCGGCCAGGCCCCGGTGCACCTCGATCCCGAACTCCGCGAGCTTGCCGGCCACGAACTCGGAGGTCTGGAACTCCTCGAACGCGGTCTCCGGGTTCTCGTGGATGTGGCGGCGCCAGGCCGTCATCTCGTCGTGGAAGTCGGCGATGCGGTTCACGATGGGCATGATGTCTTCGTCCCGTTGGCGGGCACCCGCCCGCGATTCTGTCCGTCGGCGGGCCCCTGCCCGCGAATCTGAAGCAGGATCAACCCGCTGGAAGGTGGCGAGCTTAGCAAAGCGGAAAGGGCCCGCCTACCCCGCCCGGGGTGCTATTTCGGGAGAGCCCGCCTTGCCGGGGTGCGGGGCGCACGCTACCTTCCCGTGAGGATCCGCACCCAGGAGGCGGAGATGGCCCGGCCGGCGAAGTCGGATGGCGCGAAGTCAGGCAAGGCGAGGACGGACAGCGCGGAGAAGTCCCGGCGCTACTGCGAAAGCCAGAAGGCGAAGGGCCTGAGGCTGCTGCGTATCTGGGTGCCGGACACCCGCGCCCCCGGATTCGCCGAGGAGGCCCGGCGGCAGGCGGCGCTGCTGCGCGGCGCCCCCGAGGAGGCCGAGACGCTGGACTTCATCGAGAAGGTCGCCGACTGGGGCAACGAGCAGGAATGAGCGCTCCGTGCGGATGAGACGCGGCGATCTGGTGACGGTCGCGGTCTCGGGAGACTACGGGAAGCCCCGCCCCGCCGTGGTCGTGCAGACGGACCGCTTGGACGGCACCGACAGCGTGCTGGTCTGCCTCGTCACATCGAGCCTTCGCGACGCGCCGCAAACCGCATCACCCTCGATGCCGGCCCTGAGACGGGGCTGCGCCAGACGTCCCAGATCATGGTGGACAAGGTCGCCGCCATCCGCAGGGACCGCGTCGGCGCCGTGATCGGGTCGCTGCCGCCGGAAGCGGCCCTGGCCCTCAACGACGCGCTCGTCCTCGTCCTCGGCCTCGCCGACTGAGCCCCGCCGCCCCTACCGCACCACCGGCTCGGCCGGCAGCACCACGGTCACGCGCAGGCCGCCCTCCGGCCGGTTCTCCAGCCTGATCTCGCCGCCGTGGGCGCGGACGATGTCGTTGGCGACGGACAGCCCGAGGCCGGTGCCGCCGGTGTCGCGGGAGCGCGAGCTCTCCACCCGGTAGAAGGGGCGGAAGACGTTGTCGAACTCCTGCTCCGGGATGCCGGGGCCGTGGTCGTCCACGGTGATGACGACGCTGTCGGCGTCCGGCCGCATCGCCACCTCGGCCGAGCCGCCGTACTTCACGGCGTTCTCCACCAGGTTGCACAGCGCGCGCCTCAGGGCCGTGCGGCGGCCCATGATGCGGGCGCAGCCGCGAGCCGTCGCGACCGAGACGGGCTTGCCGCCCTCCTGCCATTCCTCCGCCAGCCGGCCCATCAGGGCGCCGAGGTCGAGCGGCTCCATCGCCTCGCGGTTCGCCTCGTCGCGGGCGAAGGCCAGGGTGGCGCCGATCATCTCCTCCATCTCGGCCAGGTCCTCCAGCATCTTGTCGCGGGTCTGGTCGTCGTCGATGAACTCGGCGCGCAAGCGCATGCGGGTCAGCGGCGTGCGCAGGTCGTGGCTGACCGCCGCCAGCATGCGGGTGCGGTCCTCCACGAAGGCGCGCAGGCGGCGCTGCATCTTGTTGAAGGCGGAGGCCGCCAGCCGCACCTCGCGCGGGCCGCCCTCGTCCAGCGACGGCGCGTTCATGTCGACGCCCAGCCGGTCGGCGGCGGCGGCGAAGCGGCGCAGCGGGCGGGTGGTGAAGCCCAGCACCCAGGCCGACAGCAGGATGGCGACGGCGGCGCTGCCGGCGAGCGAGGCGATGAAGCCCGGCTCCTGCAGCGCGTCGGTGGCGGTCACGGGGGCGTGGAACTTGATCCAGGTGCCGTCCTTCAGCTCGCGGCTGACCTGGATGTACTGCGGGTTCGGCGGCGGCGGCGTCGGCACGCCGAAGGGCGGCATGGAGACGACCGGCGACATCTCCGGATGCCCCTTGTCCTTCTTCCGGTCATAGACGTCGAGCGTCACCTGCCGGTTGCCGCCGGCCACGGGGACGGTGACCTCCTGCTCCTTCAGGGTCCGGATGATCATCAGGCGGACGTCGGGCGGCTGCTCCTCGATGGCGGCGGCGATGCCGTCCAGGCAGTGGGCGAGCTGCCCGCCCTCGGCGTCGGCCACCGCCTCGGCCCGGTCGGTGCGGTAGAGCCCCAGCGCGATGGCCTGGGACAGCAGGATGCCGCCCACCAGCACCGCGAAGATGGAATAGCTCATCCGGTCGGTGACGGCCCTCATAGCTGCTGGACCTCCGGGGCGAAGATGTATCCGCCGGAGCGGACCGTCTTGATGATGCTGGGATCGGCCGGGTCGGGCTCGATCTTGCGGCGCAGGCGGCTGATCTGCACGTCGATGGAGCGGTCGAAGGGGCCGGCGGCGCGGCCGCGGGTGATCTCCAGCAGGTCGTCGCGCGACAGCACCCGGCGCGGCCGGGCGGCGAGCGCCACCAGCAGCTCGTACTCGCCGGCGGTCAGCACGACCTCCTCGCCGCGCTGGTCGACCAGCCGGCGCTGCGCCTGGTCCAGCACGTAGCCGCAGAAGCCCAGCGCCCCGGCGGGGGCGCCCGTCGCCTGCTGCGGCACGTGGCTGCGGCGCAGCACCGCCTTGATGCGGGCCACCAGCTCGCGCGGGTTGAAGGGCTTGGGCAGGTAGTCGTCGGCGCCGATCTCCAGCCCCAGGATGCGGTCGGCGTCCTCGCCCATGGCGGACAGCATGACCACGGGCGGCCCGGCCTCCGCGCGCACGGCGCGGCAGAGCGCCAGCCCGTCCTCGCCCGGCAGCATGAGGTCGAGCACGATCAGGTCGATGTTCCTGTCGGCCAGGAACCGGCGCATCTCCTGCCCGTCCTTGGCGGCGGTCACGCGGTAGCCGTGGCGGGTCAGGTAGCGGGTCAGGAGGTCGCGGATCTCCCGGTCGTCGTCGACGATGAGAAGATGAGTGCCTTCGGTCATGGCCCGATACTAGCCGTTCGCAAGGTTTACGCCGATCCCCTTGTTGTTAACGCACTGTAACGCCTGGGGCCAGCGAAACGGAATGTTTCAAAGGGCCGGTCACGGGGACATAGGGCGGTTACAGCGGCGTGGTGGGATGTCCTGGCTTAACCCGATCGCCCCGACCCAAGGGGCCGACCCCAAGGCTTGATGGAGAACCCCATGCGTACGCTCATCGCCGCCACCGCCGCCGCCCTGCTGCTGTCCACCGCCGCGTTCGCCGCCGACCCGCAGGTCGCCGCCCGCACCGACGGCACGACCGAGGCGAAGGCCGAGCGCCTGACCGCCGCCGACGCCAAGAAGGTCGCCAAGGCGTACCTGGACGAGAAGAACCTGCGCGGCCGCATGATCAAGGGCGTCACCGAGAAGGACGGCACCTTCCGCGTCGAGCTGCGCTCGGCCCAGGGCATCGACGCCGGCCTGCTGGTCATCGACGCCGCCACCGGCAAGGTGATCGGCGGCTGACGCCGCCACCCCACAGCATCGGTTCCGGCCGGGGGACGCCCCTCTTCCCGGCCGGCGGAGGCGGCCTCCCGGTCGTCCGGCCGCCTCCAGGCCCAGCCCGGCGGCTCCCCGCATCCCTGAGCGGTGAGCCGCCGGGCCGCCCCCTTGGCAGAATCCCCTCCCGGCAAAGGAACCGCCCTCCGCCCGCGCCGGGCCGACCCACGCGTCCCGGAGGTAGAGAGATGAAGAGCCGCCCCATGAAGAGCAGCACCGGACCCGTCCTCGCCCTGTTCGACGGCGGCGACGGAGGGCCGCTGCAGCAGCGCCTCTTCGAGCGGCTGCGCGGCGCCATCCTGGCCGGCACGCTGGCGCCGGGGGACCGGCTGCCCTCCACCCGGACGCTGGCCCGCGACCTCGACCTGTCCCGCAACACCGTGGTCGCCGCCGTCGAACGGCTGGCGGCCGAAGGCTATCTGGAGGCCCGCGTCGGCTCCGGCACCTACGTCGCCCGCGTCCTGCCGGAGGAGCTGCTGACCGCCGACGCGGAGACGCGCGCCGCCCCCTGCCGGCCGGTCGCCGCCCCCGCCTCCCGCGCGGCCGCCCCGTCCCGCCCGCGCCCCGGCGCCACCGAGGCGCCCCTGCCCTTCCGCCCCGGCCTGGCGGCGCTGGACCAGTTCGACCTGGAGACCTGGCGGCGCCTGCTGGGCCGCCGCTGGCGCCAGGCCCAGGCGCCCAGCCTGGAGCGCGACCAGGGGCTGGGCTGGGCGCCGCTGCGCCGCGCCCTCTCGGTCCACCTGGACAGCACCCGCGGCATCCGCTGCGACCCCGGCCAGATCGTCATCGTGCCGTCGCGCACCGCCGCGCTGAACCTCGCCTGCGCCCTGGTGGCGCGGCCCGGCGACCAGGTCTGGGTGGAGGACCCGGGCTGCCCCGCGCTCAAAGAGCAGCTGGCCGCCCGCGCCCTGCGCCCGGTGCCCGTCCCGGTGGACGCGGAGGGGCTGGACGCGGCCGCCGGCCGGCTGATGTACCCGGCGGCGCGGCTGGCCTGCGTGTCGCCGGCCTGGCAGTTCCCGCTGGGCGGCGCCATGAGCCTGCGCCGCCGGCTGGAGCTGCTGGCCTGGGCGCGCGCCACCGGCGCCCGCATCCTGGAGGACGACAGCGACGGCGGCTTCCGCTACGCCGGCAAGCCGCTGGCGGCGCTGAAGGGCCTGGACGAGCACGGCTCGGTCCTGCACGCCGGCGGCTTCGACCGGGTGCTGTTCCCCAGCCTGCGCGTCGCCTACCTCGTCGTCCCGGCCGAGCTGGCGGAGCGCGCCGCCGCCCTGCGCGCGGCGCTGGACCTGCACGTGCCGCTGATGGAGCAGATGGCGCTGGCCGACTTCATGACGGAGGGCCACCTCGCCTCCCACATCCGCCGCGCCCGCCAGACCTACCAGGAGCGCCAGGAGGCGCTGGTGGAGGCGGCGGAGCGCCGCTGGTCCGGCGCCGTCGAGCTGGTCCCCAGCGCCGCCGGCCTGCACGCGGTGGCGAAGCTGGCCCCCGGCCTCTCCGACACGGCCCTCCAGGACCTCGCCGCCCGCCATTCGGTGGAGGTCGCGGCGCTCAGCCCCCACTACGCCGGCCCCGGCCCGCGCACGCAAGGCCTGGTCCTGGGCTTCGCCGCCTTCGGCCCGGCGCTGATCAACCGCGCGGCGGAGCGGCTGGCGGTGGTGCTGGAGCGGGCAAGGGCGTAACGCCCCTCCCCTCCCGCCATGCGTCCGGCGCCTGCCGGACTCCCCGCCATGCGTCCGGCGCCTGCCGGACCGGGCGTGCGGCGGGGGTTGCGCGGGTTCGTGGCGACCGCCACCATGCGGCCCAACCAGGGCGCCGGGGCTACCGGCGCCCGCTCGAGAGGACTCGCACGGGAAGAGCCGCCATGACGCACCTCGGCAACTCGGCCGCCAGCCGGGACATCGCCTACAGCCTGCACCCCTACACCAACCTGCACGCCCACGAGACGGTCGGGCCCCTGGTCATCACCGAGGGCAAGGGCATTTACGTCTACGACGAGACCGGCAAGGAATACATCGAGGGGGTGGCGGGCCTCTGGTGCACGTCGCTGGGCTTCTCCGAGCAGCGCCTGGTGGACGCCGCCATGCGCCAGATGAAGGTGCTGCCCTTCTACCACCAGTTCGCGCACAAGGCCCACAACCCGGCCATCGACCTGTCGGAGCGGCTGGTGAAGATGGCGCCGGCGCCGATGTCGAAGGCGTTCTTCGCCACCTCGGGCTCCGAGGCGAACGACACGGCGGTGAAGCTGGTCTGGTACTACAACAACGCGCTGGGCCGGCCGGAGAAGAAGAAGATCATCGCCCGCACCAAGGGCTACCATGGCGTGACCGTGGCGGCGGCCAGCCTGACCGGGCTGCCCAACTGCCACCGCGACTTCGACCTGCCGATCGCCCGCATCCTGCACACCGACTGCCCGCACTGGTACCGCTACGCCGAGGAGGGCGAGAGCGAGGAGGCCTATGCGACGCGGCTGGCCGACAACCTCGACCAGCTGATCCAGCGCGAGGGGCCGGAGACGGTCGCCGCCTTCATCGCCGAGCCGGTGATGGGTGCGGGCGGCGTCATCACCCCGCCCAGGACCTATTTCGAGAAGATCCAGGCGGTGCTGGCGAAGCACGACGTGCTGCTGATCGCCGACGAGGTCATCTGCGGCTTCGGGCGCACCGGCGAGATGTGGGGCAGCACCACCTACGGCCTGAAGCCGGACATCCTGACCACGGCCAAGGCGCTGTCCTCGGCCTACCTGCCGATCTCGGCCGTGCTGGTGAACGAGAAGATCTACCGGGCCTGCGTGGCGGAGTCCGAGAAGATCGGCGTGTTCGGCCACGGCTACACCTACTCCGGCCACCCGGTGTCCTCCGCGGTGGCGCTGGAGACGCTGAAGATCTACGAGGAGCGCGACATCGTCGGGCATGTCCGCCAGGTCGGCCCGCGCCTCCAGCAGGCCCTGGCGAAGTTCCGCGACCACCCGCTGGTGGGCGAGGTGCGCGGCGTCGGCCTGATCGCCGGCGTGGAGCTGGTGGCCGACAAGGCCACCCGCCAGCCCTTCGACCCCAAGCTCGCCATCGCCGCCAAGCTGGCCGCCTTCGGCCACCAGCACGGCGCCGTGCTGCGCCCGATCGGCGACACGGTCGGCTTCTCGCCGCCGCTGATCATCGAGGAGGAGCAGGTGGACGAGCTGGTGAAGCGCTTCGGCATGGCGCTGGACGACACCGCGAAGTGGCTGGCGGCGCAGTAAGGGCCGGGCACTCCGTCGGGGGGCGGTGGAACGGCCGCCGCCCCCTCCGCCGGATCATCCCGCAGGGCCCGTCGTTGTGAGGATATGCGGACCCTGATATCCTGGACCCCATGAAGCGGTTCCCTCTCCCTCCGGACGACGAGGCGCTGACCCAGGCGGACGCGGACGTCCTGGCGGCGGCCGTGGCGGAGTCCGACGCCGACCCGCGCACCGCCCCGCACGAGGAGGTGAGGGAGTGGCTGCTCCGCCTCGCCGCCGGCGACCGGGACGCCAAGCCCCCGGTCCCGCGCTGACATGCGGGTCCGATGGCGCGCCAGCGCGCTGGACGACATCGGCCGCATCCACGACTACATCCGGCAGCACAACCTCGACGCCGCACGTCGCCTGGTGGAGGAACTGGTCGTCGCCGGCGACAGCCTGTCCACCTTCCCCTACCGGGGGCGTCCCGGCAGCCGGCCGGGCTTCCGCGAGCTGACGACGATCAGGCCCTACGTCATCGCCTACCGCGTCGAAGCCGGAGGCATGGTCACGATCCTGAGGGTCTGGCACGCCGCCCGATCGCAGGACTGATCCCCCCTGCGACCGACCGCCGCGCCCCGTGCGCTCCCGAACCTTTTTCCGCCCGAATTGACCGGGATCAAGGACGCGCCCATCTGGCGGGGCATGATGGGCCCTGCGCGGCACGGTGCCGCGCCCGGGTTTCCTGCCGGAAGGGGTAGGTCTACCCTGCCATGCAGGTGACGGAACGGGTGGACATTCGACCTGACCGGGGTGAAACTTCCGGTCCGCCTGGATCGAAGGGCTGGGGTATGGGGCACATGGATTACGAAAGCATCTTCCGCGGCCAGATCGACGGGCTGAAGCGCGAGGGCCGGTACCGGATCTTCGCCGACCTCCAGCGCCGCGTCGGCGAGTTCCCGACCGCCGCCCACTACGCCTCGCCCGACGCCGAGCCGCGAGACGTGACCGTCTGGTGCAGCAACGACTATCTGGGCATGGGCCAGCACCCCGTGGTGCTCCAGGCCATGCACGAGGCGCTGGAGCGCACCGGCGCCGG
>DASPKT010000169.1:0-16768 GCA_035627915.1 Azospirillaceae bacterium | reverse complement strand
CCCAAGGGTGGACGCCGACGGGTGCCGGCGCGGGCTTCGCTGACCGGCATCCTGTTCGTACTGCGTAGCGGCATTCCCTGGGAGATGTTGCCCGCCGAGATGGGCTGCGGTTCGGGCATGACCCCGGATCAGGTCCGGGGCAGGCTCTGCTGGCGACGCCTGAGGGATTGGCAGCGGGCGGGCGTCTGGGACCGCCTGTGCCAAGTGCTCCTGGACCGGCTCGGCACCAGGAACGCCATCGACTGGGAACGGGCCGCCCTCGACAGCGCCAGCGTGGCGGCAAAAAGGGGGGCCAGACGATCGGCCCGAACCCGACGGATCGCGGCAGGCCCGGCACGAAGCGTCACGTCCTCACGGACACCAACGGCATCCCGCTCGCCGTCCGCCTGAGCCCCGCGAACCTGCACGACAGCCGCATGCTGGAGGCCATGGTCGATGCGGTGCCGCCGATCCGGCAGAGCGCCGGCCGGCCGCGCAAGCGCTCCGCCAAGCTGCACGCCGACAAGGCTTACGACCACCGCCGCTGCCGGGCAGCCCTGGTGCGGCGGCACATCCGCCCGCGCATCGCCCGGCGCGGGATCGACAGCAGCGCCAGGCTGGGCCGACACCGCTGGGTGGTGGAGCGCACGCTCGCCTGGTTGGGCCAGTTCCGCCGCCTCGCCATCCGCTACGAGCGGCGCGCTGACATCCACCAAGCCTTCCTCAACCTCGCGGCCGCCATCATCACTTGGCGCTTCGTTCAGAGATGGTTCTGTTAGGCGCTCTTAGCGTTGTCTACGGAACAGCCAGCGCTATGCCCTCCACACGGCTGCGAAGTGCGACACCTCGCGCATCATCGCCATCGCCTGGCAGGAAACGTCCCGCTACACCGCCGACACGCGCTGACCGTGCCGCCCGGGGCAGGGGACCCTGCCGGGCAGGCGATCCTCGGCCCCGGCGGCCATCGGCGCATGGGCGGACCAGGATCGGGGTAACCAGCGCCATGGCACAGGCGGCGGTCCCCGGCTGCGCCGGGAAGCGTGACCGCGTAGCGGGGTGCCGGCCCGAAGGGCGGAACTCATCGGGGCCGGACATCGTGGGCGGAAACTGCCGGGCGTCCGGCGCCCCGCGGCAGCGGGGGAGGCGCCCGGCACCCGGGTCAGGCCGCGGCGGGGGCCGCGCCCCTCCCGCCGTCCCGGCCTCCGCCGCCGTCCTTCAGCCTGCGGCGGCGCGGCAGGCTGAGCCGGGCGCGGATGGTGCTGCCGGCATCGCGTTTGGCCGCGGCGAGGCGCGCGGCGAAGCGGGCGAGGATCGAACGCTTGCTCATGGAATCCTCCTGCGGTTGGGTTGGACAAGTCGCCTCAGGCGTCCAGCAGCGCCGCCAGCCCGGCGGCGGAGAGGGCGCACAGGGCGATGTAGGCGAGGGACCGCGCCGCCGGATCGACGACGTCGTCCAGCCAGAAGGTGCCGCCCGGGCAGCCGGCGGGGACATTGGCCCGCCGGCGGTCCTGCAGCAGCAGCAGATGCATAGCTCGTTACGGTCCTCGTCGCGACGGACCGGGAACCGGATGGCCCGCAGCAGGTCGGCTATGGCAGCGGCCGAGCCACGCTGCGGTATGAGGAGTTGACCCTGTCGGTGCCGCCCGGGCACCAGCCGGGCAACATCGAGTGGACGGCGGAGAGTTCCAAGGATCTGGAGAAGAGTTTCGTCGTCGTGCGGCGAGAGCGGCTCGACGAGCGTGCCTTCAGTGAGAAAGTCGCTTCAGGGGTGGGGAACGGGAACACAGCCGGCATCTTCGTCCACGGATACAACTACACGCTCACCGAGGCTGTGTTCCGCGTCGCCCAACTGGCCGCCGACGTGCCCGGCGTTTCCGTCCCTATTCTGTTTTCCTGGCCGTCAGCAGCTGAGGTCGCCGGCTATGTCGCCGACCGGGATGCGGTAACCTATGCGCGGGATGATCTCGCTCACGTTCTCGGGCTAATCGCGGGCATCCAGGCGGACGAGCAGGTCGTGCTCGCGGGCCACAGCATGGGTGGCTGGTTGGTTATGGAGACGTTGCGTCAACTCCGCCTCCAAGGCCGGGACGAGGTCATCGGTAAATTTCAGGTGGCTCTCGCCGCCCCGGACATCGACATCGACGTCTTCCGACGGCAGGTCGAGGTCGTCGGCCCGCTCACGCCGGCGTTGACAATCCTGGTGGCGAGCGACGACCGGGCGCTTGATGTGTCGATGCGCCTGGCTGGCGGGCGCCGTCGTGTCGGAACGGCCGACGTCGACGACCCGGTCCTCCAGGAAGTTGCGAAGCGGGAGAACCTGCGCATCGTGGACATTTCCTCCGTCGAGCCGAGCGACGGCACGCGGCACGACCGCTTTGTTCGCTTTGCGGCCTTTCAGACTAGGGAAATGACGGGCGATGGCTCCGCCGCTGGCAGGCTCAGAGACGCCGGAGCCTTCATATTCGATGCGGCCAAGAAGTCCGTCAGCCCGTTCACGCGGGCTGGGCCAGCAATAGCTGGGCAGTAGGTGCCGCATGGAGCGGGTGGTGGCGTCGCGGCCGGTATCCGATGGGCCGTCCGGGACCGGATGACCCGCAGCGGCGGAAATGGCCTTGAGAGGCGGCCGGCAGCGGCCGGACCGTGTGCCGGTCGAGCTCCGACAGCCGCCAGTCCAGCCTAATCTTAGGGCCCTGGCCGACTCCGTCGAAACCGAACTTCTCTCCCGCTGAGAATGAAGAGGGTCATGCTGAAGAGCATCAAGACCCGACGCGACTGCAGCCACACCAGTCAGGTGCCGGCTGCCCGCAAGTCCACCAGCCCCGGTCCCCGGGAGGTTGCGCCCGAGCCTTTAGCGCACCGGGTATCCGACGTGGCCGGAGCTTCTCCTGCCGGCGGTGGTGAGGTTCAGGCCCCGCTCCTGTTGTCCGGGAGTGCCCCCAACCGAGGCGTTCCTCAACCGAGGCATTCCGATGCGCATGCGACGATTCCTGCCGCCGGTCATGCTCCTGGCTCCGCTCCTCCTTGCCGCCTGCGGCGACGGAGAACAGTCCGCGGCCGGGCAGGCCCAGCGCCCGCCGCCCCAGGTGGCGGTGGTGGAGACGCGGCCGGCGGACCTGTCCTTCACCAGCGAGTATGCCGGCCGGGCCGCCGGCGTGCGTGAGGTCGAGGTGCGCGCCCGGGTGGCCGGCATCCTGGTCCGCCGCGCCTACCAGGAGGGGGCGCCGGTGAAGGAGGGCGACCTGCTGTTCCAGATCGACCCCGCCCAGTTCGAGGTGGCCCTGCAGCAGGCCCAGGCGGCGCTGGAGCAGGCGCGGGCGCGCCTCAACCAGGCGCGCCAGAACAACGAGCGCATCCAGGCCCTCTTCCGCCGCGGCAACGCCAGCGCCCAGTCCCGCGAGAACGCCCAGGCCGAGTTCGACCAAGCCCGGGCGGAATTGGCCTCCGCCGAGGCGCAGGTGGAGGGGGCCCGGATCAACCTGGACTACGCCGCCGTCGAGGCGCCGGTCAGCGGCGTCACCAGCCTGGAGGCGGTGTCGGAGGGCAGCCTGGTCGGCACCTCGGCCGACAACAGCCTGCTGACCCGCATCACCCAGGTCGATCCGGTCTACGTGAACTTCGCCGTGCCCGAGGCGGAGCTGGTGCGGGTGCGCCAGCAGGTGGCGGCGGGGCAGGTCCGGCTGGCGCGCGAGGGCGGGCTGCCGGTGCGCATCCGCTACGGCGAGGGGACCGAGCACCCGCACGAGGGGCGCATCAACTTCCTGGACGCCATCGTCGACCCGCAGACCGGCACGGTGCGGGTGCGGGCGGAGGTGCCGAACCCCGAGCACACGCTGCTGCCGGGACAGTTCGTCCGGGTGGAGGTGCAGGGCTTCACCCTGCCGAACGCCATCTCGGTCCCGCTGACGGCTCTGATGCAGGGGCCGCAGGGGCCCTTCGTCTATGTCGTCGACGCCGAGAGCAAGGCGGAGGCGCGGCCCATCCGCACCGGCCGCACCCTGGGCGACCGGCTGGTGGTGACGGAGGGATTGAAGCCCGGCGAGCGGGTGGTGTCGGAGGGCGTCATCAAGGCCCGACCGGGCGAGCCCGTCCGCGTCGCCGGCGCCGGGCCGGCCCCGCCCGCCGATACGGCGGCCGCGGCGCCCGGAGGTGGCCCGTGATCTCCCGCTTCTTCATCGACCGCCCGGTCTTCGCCGCCGTCCTCTCCATCGTTATCGTGCTGGCGGGGCTGATGGCGATGCGGGCGCTGCCGGTGGAGCAGTACCCGCAGATCGTGCCGCCGCAGGTGACGATCCAGGCCAGCTATCCCGGCGCCAGCGCCCAGGTGCTGGCGGAGACGGTCGCCGCCCCGATCGAGCAGCAGGTCAACGGGGTGGAGGACATGCTCTACATGACCTCCACCGCGTCCAGCAGCGGCACCCTGTCGATCTCCGTCTCCTTCGCCATCGGCACCGACCCGGACCAGGCCACCATCAACGTCAGCAACCGGGTGCAGGCGGCCGAGCCGCTGCTGCCCGAGGAGGTCCGGCGCTCCGGCGTGCGGGTGCAGAAGCGGTCCAGCTCCATCCTGCAGGTCATCACCGTCTTCTCCCCGGACGCGCGCTACGACCCGATCTACGTCAGCAACTACGCGCTGCTGAACATCATCGACGAGCTGAAGCGCATCCCCGGCGTCGGCGACGCCTCGCTGTTCGGGGCCAAGGACTATGCCATGCGCATCTGGCTGCGCCCGGACCGGCTGGCGCAGTACGGGCTGACCCCGGCCGACGTGGCGGCGGCCGTGCGCGAGCAGAATGCCCAGTTCGCCGCTGGCCAGTTCGGGCAGGAGCCGATGTCGGACCCGCAGCCCTTCACCTATTCGGTGACGACGCCGGGCCGCCTCGCCGACCCCAAGGAGTTCGAGCAGATCATCCTGCGCTCCGACCCAGCCACCGGCGGCGCGCTGCGGCTGGGCGACGTGGCACGGGTGGAGCTGGGGGCGCAGGACTACAGCTTCCAGGCCCGCTACAACGGCCGTTCCGCCGTCGCCATGGGCATCTACCTCCAGCCCGGCGCCAACGCCATCGCCACCTCCGCCGCCATCGCGGAGCGGCTGGAGGCGCTGTCGGCCCGGTTCCCCGAGGGGCTGGAATACGACATCCCCTACAACACCACCCGCTTCGTCGAGGTCTCCATCGAGGAGGTCGTCCACACCTTCGTCGAGGCGCTGGTCCTGGTCGTCGTGGTGGTGTTCCTGTTCCTGCAGAACGTGCGGGCGACGCTGATCCCGCTGCTGGCGATCCCGGTGTCGCTGGTCGGCACCTTCGCCGGCATGTACCTGCTGGGCTTCTCGATCAACCTGCTGACCCTGTTCGGCCTGGTGCTGGCCATCGGCATCGTGGTGGACGACGCCATCGTCGTGCTGGAGAACGTCGAGCGCGTCATGCGGGACGAGGGCAAGTCCGCCCGCGACGCCGCCATCCAGGCGATGCGGGAGGTCAGCGGGCCGGTCATCGCCATCGTCCTGGTCCTGGCCGCGGTATTCGTGCCGGTGGCCTTCCTAGGCGGCCTGGCGGGCGTCATGTACAAGCAGTTCGCCATCACCATCGCCGTCTCCGTCGCCATCTCCGGGATCGTGGCGCTGACGCTGACGCCAGCGCTCTGCGCGCTGCTGTTGAAGGAGGGCCACCGGGAGCCGGCGAAGCCCTTCCGCGTCTTCAACGCCTGGTTCGACCGCATGACCGGCGGCTACCTGCGAGGCGTGGACTTCTTCCTGCGCCGGGCGCTGGCCGGGGTGGCGGTGTTCCTGGCCGTCCTGGCGGCGGCGGCGCTGCTCTACGCCCGCATCCCGGGGGCGCTCGTCCCGGCGGAGGACCAGGGCTCGATCATCCTCAACACCCAGCTTCCGCCGGCCTCCTCGCTCTCGCGCACGGTGGAGGTCAACCACGAGGTGGAGCGCCGCCTCCTCGCCATGCCGGAGGTGAGCGGCGTCGTCTCCTTCTCTGGCTTCGACATACTGGGCGGCGGCCTGAAGACCAGCGCCGGCACCTTCTTCACCCAGCTGACGCTCTGGGACGAGCGGACGGAGGCGGAGCAGGACGCCCGCAACCTCGCCCCCGCCGTCATGGGCCGCATGGCCGACATCAAGGAGGCCATGGTGCTGGCCTTCAACCCGCCGCCGATCCAGGGCATCAGCCTGACCGGCGGCTTCGAGGGCTACCTGCAGCAGCGCGGCGGCGGCGGGCCGGCGGAGCTGGGCCAGGCGGTGCAGCGGCTGGTCGCCGCGGCGGCGCAGCGCCCGGAACTGGCCGGCGTCAGCACCACCTTCAACGCCGGCGTGCCGCAGTACCGGGTGGAGCTGAACCGAGACCGGGTGAAGGCGCTGGGGGTGCCGGTCTCGGCCGTCTACACCACCATGCAGGCCACCTTCGGCGCCTACTACGTCAACGACTTCACCCTGTTCGGGCGCACCTACCGGGTCACGCTGGAGTCCGAGGCGCCGTTCCGCGAGACGCCGGAGGATCTGCGCCACGTCTTCGTCCGCTCCGACACGGGCGAGATGATCCCGCTGGACGCGCTGCTCTCGGTCGAGCGCGTCGCCGGCCCCGACATGCTGGAGCGGTTCAACGTCTTCCCGGCCGCCAAGCTCATGGGCAATCCGGCGCCCGGCTTCAGCTCGGGTGAGGCGCTGGCGGCGATGGAGCAGCTGGTGGCGGACACGCTGGGCACGGACTACGCGCTGGCCTGGACCGGATCGGCCTACCAGGAGCGGGCGGCGTCCGGCACGTCGGCCGTCGCCTTCGGCTTCGGCCTGCTGATGGTGTTCCTGATCCTGGCGGCGCAGTACGAGCGCTGGACCCTGCCGCTGGCGGTCGTCACCGCGGTGCCGTTCGGCATCCTGGGGGCGCTGCTGGCGGTATGGCTGCGCGGGCTGTCGAACGACATCTACTTCCAGATCGGGCTGCTGGTGCTGATCGGCCTGTCCGCCAAGAACGCCATCCTGATCGTGGAGTTCGCCGTCATCCAGCGCGAGGCGGGCAAGGACCCGGCGCAGGCGGCGGCCGACGCCGCGCGGCTGCGCTTCCGGCCCATCGTCATGACCTCGCTCGCCTTCATCCTGGGCTGCCTGCCGCTGGTGGTCAGCTCCGGCGCCGGCTCCGCCAGCCGGCATTCGCTGGGCACCGGCGTGGTCGGCGGCATGCTGGGGGCGACGGTGCTGGCGATCTTCGTCATCCCGCTGGCCTACGCGCTCATCGAGCGGCTGGCCTCGCGCCGCCTCCGCCGGCCGCCCGCGGCGGCGCACCACCGGCCCGCGGAATAGCGCGGAGCCGGGCGACAGCTGCCGGCCTTGTGTCGGGGCCCTACTGCCGGACGACGCGGCCCTGCGTCGCCGTCACCTTCCCCGGCCCCCAGGGCCACGACAAAGACTTGAACTACAAACGTGGTTCAGATAACTACATGCGTAGTTGAAGCCTGGTGGGGCCGCGATGGAGCGGATCAGCGAAGCCGAAGCCGCCGTCATGGTGGTGCTGTGGGAGCGGAGCCCGCTGACCGCGCAGGAGATCACCGACCGGGTGCTTCCAGAGCGGGACTGGTCGGCCAACACGGTCAGGACGCTGCTCGCGCGCCTCGTCGCCAAGAAGGCCGTCGCCCATGAGGCGGATGGCCGTCGCTATCTCTACCGTCCCCTGATCGCGCGCGGCGACTATATCGAAAGCGAGTCGCGGCGGCTGATCGACCGGTTGTTTGGCGGGCGCGTATCGCCACTCGTGGCTCATTTCGTCAAGCGCCAACCTCTCAGCGCCGAGGAGATCGCGGAGATCGAGGCGCTCCTGAAAGATCTGAAAGGGTGAGCGTCTTCATCGCCTGGTGGGGTGGGGCGCTCGGCGCATCGGCCGCGCTCATGCTGCTGGTCCTGGTCATCCGTGCGCCTGTGCGCCGTCTTGTCGGGCCGCGGCTTGCCTACGCGCTCTGGGCACTGCCGGCGCTTCGGCTGGCGCTGCCTCCGCTACCTGCCGACATGTTCGGATCGCTGCCGCTGGCCGGGAGCGTCGCCGGCGGCATGTCGGTCCTGTTCGTGGGACCACAGGCCGGCCTGATCATCCGGGATGGCCTGCGGTTCTCGACGCTTGGCGAGGGGCTCCTGACAGTCTGGCTTGCCGGCGGGCTCGCCCTCTTCACGGTATTCGCGGTTCGCCACCTGCTCCATTGCCGGCGCCTTCGAGCGGAAGGGACGGAAATCAGCCGCATGGACGGCATCCGCATCATCGTGGCCGACGTGGAGGGGCCGCTCGCCTTCGGCCTGTTCTACCGCTTCATCGCCGTGCCGCGCAGGTTCATGCACGACTATGAGGAGGGCGAGCGCGACCTCGCGCTGGCCCACGAGCGCGCGCATCATGTCCGCGGCGATCTTCTCGCCAACTGGCTGTCGCTCGCGGTGCTGGCCGCCCATTGGTGGAACCCCGTTGCCTGGCTGGCGATCCGGGCCTTCCGCGAGGACCAGGAGCTCGCCACCGACGCCCAGGTGCTCGCCGGGCGCGAGCCCGCCGTACGGGCGCTCTACGCCCGGGTTCTCGCCAAGGCCGCGGGCATCGGTGCGCTGCCCGCGTCCAATCTGCGCGGCCGCTCCGCCCTGCGGAGACGACTGCTGATGATTGGTCGAGCGCCACACTCGCGGGGAAGGCTCGCAGTCGGTGGCATCGCGCTGCACGTGTCCATGGGCACCGCGCTCGCGGCGACGGCCATTCCCGTGGATACGTCTGGCCTGGCGGACGCCGGCCAAGCCGTGACCATCGTCGTGAAGCCCGATGGGACCGGTGGCTACGCCCTCCTCGTCGGAGGGAGCAGGGTCGAGTCCGGCGACCCTCTGCCCGGCGGCCTCAGGCTGCCGAGCGGCTTCGAAGGGGCGGGAGGCTGCAGCCTGCGACGCGGCGCCCGGCCTGTCGCCATGGTGATCAGAGGGACGGGGTCGGTAGAGACTTACTCGGTCATGTGTGCCAGCGCGGCCCCGGCACCGGCCCGCTCGACGCTCGTCGAGGGCCTTGGCAGCCTACGGGCGATGCGGGCGTCGGTTGCCACGCAGCCGGCGTCCTCGGCATTCCCCGAAGCGGAACGGACCCATGCGCTCAAGGCGATCGACCGATCGATCGACGAGGTGCTGGCGACGCTGGCAGCGCTCGACTGAGCGGATCAACACCCATGACGGGAGGATGAGGCTGTGCGCTCCATGATCGCGGTTCCGGCATTCGTGCTGTTCCTGGCCGCCTCGGTCCATGCGCGGGCCGAAGTGGCACTTCCCGACACGCCGGCCGGCCGGTTCGTCTCGACATGGCTCAAGGCGTACAACTCCGCCGATCCCAAGGAACTCGCGCGCTACAACGCCCTCTACGGCCGGACAACCGCGCCGCAGATCTGGATCGACACCCACGCCATGACCGGCCGCCTGACGCCCATGCGCGCCGAGGCGCAGGGGCCGGACAACCTGACGGTGCTGCTGTCCGCGGAGATCGGCGACGCCTTCTGGCGGCAGACGGTCACGATCGATCCGGCCAACCCGCTGAAGGTCATCGATTCGGGCCTAAGCCAAGCCGACCGTCCCCCTGAGTTCGCGATCCCGCGCCTGCCTCGCGCCGAGCTCAACCGGATGACGGAGCGCAAGCTGGCGGCGGATGCTGCCGCCGACCGCTTCTCGGGCACGATCATGGTGCAGCGGCACGGCAAGCTGATCTACCAGGGCGCCGCGGGTCTGGCCGACCGCGTCGCGAGGCTGCCGGTGAGGATGGACACCAAGTTCCGCATCGGCTCGGCCAACAAGATGTTCACTGCCATCGGCGTGCTCCAGCTCGTCGAGGAGGGCCGGATCGCGCTCGACGCGCCGGTCGGCGCCTATCTCGATGACTATCCGAACGCTGCCTTCGCGAAGACGGTGACCATCCGGCAACTGCTCAGCCACACCGGCGGCGCCGGCGATATCTTCACACCCGAGTACGCGGCGCGGCGTGGCGAGGTGCGCACGCTCGCCGACTATGTGGCGCTGTTCGGCGACCGCGCTCCCGACACCAGCTCCGAGGGTCGGAACGCCTATGCCAACTACGGCTTCGTGCTGCTTGGGCGGATCATCGAGACGGTCAGCGGCGAGGACTACTACGCCTATGTCCGGCGCCGCATCTTCGAACCTGCCGGCATGGCGGACACGGCCTCCCTGCCCGAGGAGGTCGAGGTGCCGCGGCGTTCGCGCGGCTACACCCGGGGCGGGGACGGCAAGCTCGTCGACAATGCCGACACGCTGCCCTGGCGCGGCTCGGCGGCGGGAGGCGGCTACACGACGGCGGCGGACATGATCCGCTTCGCCGACGCGCTGCTGTCGGGCAAGCTGCTGTCGAAGGCGATGCTGGAACAGGCGACCACGCCGCAGCACCCCGACGGCTGGTACGGCCTGGGCTTCTGGATCGAGGGAGAGGGCGTGTCACGCAGGTGGGGGCACGGCGGTGGCGCGCCGGGAATGAACGCGGCCTTCCGCGTCTATCCCGCGCTGGATGCCGTGATCGTGGCGCTTTCGAACCTCGACCCGCTCGCCGCCGACAATCAGGCCGATTGGTATGCCAACCGGATGGCACCCGATGAATGAAGACGCCAAGCTCGTCGATCTGCCGCCGGTACTTCCTCAGGTGCCAGCGCGTTACCGGCACCGCCTGTGGATCGGTGTGGGAGTTCGACGCCGATCGGCATTGAACCCCTATACCAAGTACCTGACGTGCTTAGGTTCACCCGTTCCAAGAGGGTGCACCGAATTGGCGGCGGATCACAATATGGATCCGGCAGCGATACCATCACTGACTAATTCTAGAAATTGCCATAATATATATTATCAACCAAATTTAGCGTATCGGGTGGGTTCTATTCCGAAGTGCGACTTTCCGTGATTATCAGGCCTTTGCCCGAGGAGAGTCCCATCGAATCGCACTACGCCCGCCTCACCCTGTGAGAGCGCCGTGGCGCCCGGGAGATGCTGACACCGGCCTGTCGGCGACATGCACCGCCATCGAGCCGGATTTCGACGCCATCGCCGAGATGCATGGCCGCGTGGTGTTGGCCGGGGCGGCGTCCCGGCATCATGTGGCTCCCAGGCACTGGGCCTCTCCTCTGGCCCGTCGTCCGCCATGCGGCATCGCCCTAGGATGGTCTGGTATTTCATGTGCCTGCTGAACCTCGGTGGGCCGGTCGCCTTTGCCCTGCGCTGCGACGGGCTCGAGGGGCGTGCCGCGGTTTTCGGCGGGCTGGCGCCGTGGCGCCGGAACGGGGTAACGGCCACCGCCGGTGACCGGCTTCCGGCAGGGACGGGCTGCCCGGCCACGCGGGTGCCGCCGGTCCCGATGCCGGCGCCGACGGTTTCGGGATCGCGTCGGGCGCCCCAGGGGTGGCTTGGCCGCTCATCCAGGAAAAAACCACCTGAAGACCAGTTTGGCACTTGTTGCGGTACTTTCAGCCATGATAGAACCGTCGTGGTTCGACGATGAACCGCAGGGAGGAACCGATGGACATGGCTATGCCCCACCCCGGCGCCGCGCCGACTACGGCGGACTGGCAGGCGCTCGACCGGCGCCATCACCTGCACCCCTTCAGCGAGCACCGCGGCCTGCGCAGCCTGGGCACCCGCGTGATGGTCCGCGGCGAGGGCGTGCATGTCTGGGACAGCGAGGGGAACCGGCTGCTGGACAGCATGGCCGGCCTCTGGTGCGTCAACATCGGCTACGGCCGGCCGGAGATGGCGGAGGCCGCCGCGGCGCAGATCCGGGCCCTGCCCTACTACAACAGCTTCTTCGGCACCGCCGCCCCCTCCTCAATCGCGCTGGCGGCCAAGGTCGCGCAGATCGCGCCGGAGGGGCTGAACCAGGTCTTCTTCGCCAACTCCGGGTCGGAGGCGAACGAGACCAACCTGAAGATCGTCCGGTACTACTGGAACCTGATGGGCCGGCCGCGGAAGAAGACCGTCATCGCCCGCGACTACGCCTACCACGGCGTCACCATGGCGACGGCCAGCGTCTCCGGCCTGACCGACATGCACCCGCAGGCCGACCTGCCGCTGCCCGGTCTGGTCGCCCGCATCGAGGGCGCCTACTGGTACCGCCACGGCGGCGAGCTGACCCCGGCGGAGTACGGGCTGAAGGCGGCGCAGGCGCTTGAGGCCAAAATCCTGGAGCTGGGCCCAGAGACGGTCGGCGCCTTCATCGCCGAGCCGATCTACGGCGCCGGCGGCGTCATGGTCCCGCCGGAGACCTACTGGCCGGAGATCCAGCGCATCTGCCGCAAGTACGAGGTGCTGCTGATCGCCGACGAGGTGGTCTGCGGCTTCGGGCGCACCGGCCGCTGGTTCGGCTCGCAGACGCTGGGGATCGAACCGGACCTGATGACGGTCGCCAAGGGCCTGTCGTCGGGCTACCTGCCCATCTCCGCCGCCATCGTGCACGACCGCATCGCCGAGGTGCTGGTCGGGGCCGGCCAGGAATGGGTGCACGGCTTCACCTATTCCGGCCACCCCACCGCCGCCGCGGTGGCGCTGAAGAACCTGGAGATCATCGAGGGCGAGGGGCTGGTGGAGCGCGTCGCCGAGGACATCGGCCCCTACTTCCAGTCCCGCCTGCGCGAACTGGAGGCGCACCCGCTGGTGGGCGAGGTGCGCGGCGTCGGCCTGCTGGCCGGGATCGAGCTGGTGAAGGACAAGGCCACCCGCACCTCCCACGACCCGGCGCTGCGCGTCGGGCCCAGGGTACGCGGGCATTGTTTCGCAAACGGCCTCATCATCCGCGCCGCCCGCGACAGCATGATGACGGCGCCGCCCCTGGTCATCACCCACGGGGAGGTCGACGAGATGATCGCCATCCTGCGACGCTGCCTGGACGTCACGCTGGCCGAGCTGACGGCCTGAGGAGGACGGAGCGATGCTGAAGGAACAGGGTTTCTGGATGTCCACCCCGTCGCCGATGTTCGCCGAGATGGCGGCGGCGCAGGGGTTCGGGCGGGTGGTGCTGGACGTGGAGCACGGCGCCTTCGACCTTGGCGACCTCGACCGCTTCATCCCCTTCTGCCGGGCGCTGGGCCTGCAGGTCCTGGCCAAGGTGCTGGCGCCGGAGCAGGCGCCGATCCAGCAGGCGCTGGACTTCGGCGCCGACGGGGTCGTCATCCCGCACGTCGGCGATAGCAGGCATGCGGAGCGGGTCTGCGCCTACGCCAAGTACCCGCCCCTGGGCGGCCGCAGCTTCGCCGGCGGGCGCGTCGTCCGCTACGGCGGCATCCCGGAGGGCTTCTTCGCCGCGGAGAACCGGCGGGTGCTGTGCCTGCCCATGGTGGAGTCCGCCGAGGCGCTGGCCGACATCGACGCCATCCTGGCGCTGCCGGCGGTGGACGGCGTGTTCCTGGGCCCGACCGACCTCGCCCTGTCCCGGGGGCGCCCGACCTACGGCTTCGGCGCCGCCGACCGCGAGGACATCGGAGCCGTCGCCGCCGCCGCCCGGCGGGCCGGCAAACCCTGGGTCATGCCGGCCTGGTCGGCGGCCGAGCGCGCCTTCAGCCGCACCCATGGTGCTGCCTGGATGGTGACGCTGGACGAGCAGGGTGCGGCGCTTTCCGGCATGCGCGCCGCCGCCGCCGAGCTGGTGGGCGAGATGGCGGCTGGGCAGCGGGGGGCGGCATGACGGTCCCGCGCTCCGCCCGGCTCGGCCCTTATGACCGCGGCGCCACCCCCTTCTTCGCCTGCCAGGCCGACCAGCGCTTCAGCTACTGCCTGTACGTGCCCTCCGGCTACGACCCGGACGCCGGGACCGACCGGCCGGTCCTGGTGACGGTGCACGGCTCGCACCGGGTGGCGGAGAGCTACCGCAACGCCTACCGCGCCTTTTCCGAGCGCACCGGCTGCATCGTGCTGGCGCCGCTGTTCCCGGTCGGCGTCGGCCGGCCGGACGATGCCAGCGGGTACAAGTTCCTGTTCCTGGACGGGCTGCGCTTCGACCGCGTGCTCCTCGCCATGGTGGAGGAGGTCCGGGAGAAGTACGGGGTCCGCCCGGCGGACTTCCTGCTGGCGGGCTTCAGCGGCGGCGGGCAGTTCGCCCACCGCTTCCTCTACTGCCACCCGGCGCGGCTGCGCGCCGTCAGCATCGGCGCGCCCGGCGTCGTCACCCTGCTGGACGAGGGGCTGCCCTGGTGGGTCGGCGTCGGCGGCTTGGCCGAAGCGATGGGCTGCGCGCCGGACCTGGACGCCATGCGGAAGGTTCGGGTCCAGATGGTCATCGGCGGCGCCGACACCGGCACCGACGAGATCATCCTGGCGCCCGGCCACCGCTACTGGATGCCCGGCATCAACGACGCCGGCGGCAACCGGGTGGAGCGGCTGGAGGCCCTGCGCGCCGGGTACGAGCGCGCCGGCATCCCCGTCACCTTCGACCGCGTGCCGGGCATCGGTCATTCCGGCTTCGAACTGATCTCCCCCGTGGAACGCTTCTTCGAGAAGGCCCTGGCATGAGCCCCTTCCCCCTCATCGACGTCGCCGGCGGCCCGGAGGAGCGCGGAGAGCGCTACGGGCGCCTCGCCGCCGACCGCATCGCGCTGGCGCTCGACCTCTACCGCGAGGAGTTCGCCCGCAAGGGCATCGGCTGGGCCGAGGCGCACGCGCTGGCCGACCGGTTCCTGGAGCGCATCGCCGACTACGACCCGGAGCTGACGCGCGAGATGGCGGCCATCGCCGCCGGCGCCGGCCAGACCCTGTCGGCGGTCGTCCTCATCAACGCCCGCACCGAGCTGATGTTCTGGAAGCTGCGCGCCCCCTCGCCCTCCGGGGCGGGCGAGGAGTGCACCTCGGCCATCGTCCTGCCGGAGGCCAGCCGCGACGGCCGGCTGCTGCACGCCCAGAACTGGGACTGGCAGCCGCAGTGCGCCGAGACGACCGTGGTGCTGCGCATCCGCGGCGCGGACGGCGTGCCCTCCATCCTGACCTGCGCGGAAGCGGGGCAACTGGCCCGGCACGGGCTGAACGCGGCCGGCATCGCCATCACCGCCAACGGCCTGCACTCCGACCAGGACTACGGCCGCTTCGGCATCCCGAACCCGCTGATCCGGCGCCGCATGCTGGCCTCCACCAGCCTGGCGCGGGCGATGTTCGTGCTGAACAACGCGCCGCGCGCCTTCTCCCACCACCTCGGCATCTCGCACGCCGACGGGGAGGCGTTCGGGATCGAGGCGACGCCGGACGACCTGTTCGTGCTGGAGCCGCGCGACGGGCTGCTGGTGCACGCCAACCACTTCGTCAGCCCGGTGGCGCAGCTGAAGGTCCGCGACCTCAACATCGCCCGCACCCCGGAGACGCTGTACCGCCAGGGCCGGGTGGAGAAGAGCCTGCGCGCCGCGCGGGGCGGCGTGGACATGGATGCGCTGAAGGCGGCGCTGGCCGACCGCTGGGGCAGCCCCGACGCGGTCTGCCGCAGCCCGGCGGAGCGGCCGGGCGGCATGGTCTCCGCGACCGTCTACACGCTGGTCATGGACGCCGGCGCCGGGCGCCTCTGGCTGGCGCCGCGCCCCTACGAGGACGGCGCGGAGTTCACCGAATACCGGCTGGAGGACTGAGCCGTGGGCGCGGGGGGCGGCCGGAGGAGCAGGCGGAGGACCGGGCGGGTGATCGGCGCCGCCGTGGCGGGGGCGCTGGCGGCGCTGGCCGGCACCGCGGCGGCGGCGGAGCTGCGCGTCGTGCTGCCCAGCGACATCCGCAGCACCAACGCCGGCGTCAACCGCGACCAGGTCACCGACTGGGTCCTGCACCATGTCGTGGAGGGGCTGGTGGCGCTGGACGGCGCGCTGCGCCCCGCCCCGCTGCTGGCCGAGGACTGGACCGTCTCGGCCGACGGCACCGTCTACGAGTTCCGCCTGCGCGACGGACTGACCTTCCACAACGGCGCCCCCGTCACGGCGTCGGAGGTGGTGTGGAGCTGGCGCCGGCTGCTGGACCCGGCGACCCGCTGGCTCTGCCGCTCCTGGTTCGACGGCAGCGGCGGCACCGGCATCCGCGTCGTGGGGCTGGAGGCGGCCGGGCCCGGCACCGTCCGCTTCACCCTGGAGCGGCCGAACCCGCTGTTCCTGACCCGCATGGCGCACGCCGTCTGCCTGTCGGGCATCCTGCATCCCGACAGCGTGGACGGCGCCGGGCGTTGGCGCATGCCGGTGGCGACCGGGCCCTACCGGCTGGCGGACTGGCGCCGCGGCCGCGAGGTGACGCTGTCCCGCTTCGAGGGCTACCGGCCGCGGCCGCAGCCCGCGGACGGGCTGGCCGGCGGGCGCGACGCGATGGTGGACACGTTGCGCCTGATGGTGGTGCCGGACGGCACCGCCGCCAAGTACGCGGTGCTGAGCGGTGCCGCCGACCTGTGGCCGGCCGCCTCCGCCGAGGCGGTGCCGCGCCTGAGCGAGGGCGGTGCCGTGCGCCTGATGGAGGAGGAGACGGCCGACGTCGCCGTGCTGCTGATGCGCGACGCCGACCCGCTGCTGTCCGACCCCCGCATCCGCCGCGCCGTCGCCCATGCGCTGGACCGCGCGGAGATCGCCCGCTCCACCCTGTTCGCGCGCACCGACGCCAACCCCTCGGCTGTGCCGCGGTCGAGCCGGTTCTGGACGCCGGAGCACGGCGCCGCCCTGCCGCACGACCCGGCCCGCGCGCGGGCCCTGCTGGCGGAGGCCGGCTACGACGGGCAGCCGCTGCGCATCCAGGTCAGCCGGGACAACCACCTCTACCTGAACGACGCCGTGGTCATCCAGGCGCAGCTGCGCGCGGCCG